>JAQYWI010000064.1 GCA_030145015.1 Desulfobacterales bacterium | reverse complement strand
ATTAGAACCTATCTCAAAAATCGCAGATCATGCCCAAGGGCCCCGCTAAAGCGGGATTACATGTCTAATCTAAGCAGATTAATGTATGCATCAAGGCGCAAGCCGACGCAAAAGCGCAGCATACATGTAAGTATGTGAGCATTTTAAGGCGGTTTGATGAACTCCTTAATGTTCATAAAAACAGATGTGAAATCCCGCATACATCAGCGGGGCAACGCCGCCATCGGGTATTAGATGCATTTTTGAGATAGGTTCTAAAAGGTTAATGCATTAATGCAGGCAAAAACAGGACAATTGAAGGAAACGCAATCAGGATGATCATGACGATCAGGTCGCAGACGAGAAACGGCGCGGCTGCCAGGCATATCTCTCCCAGTTTCGTACCCGGCGGCGCCGACGCTTTCATCACAAAAAGAAGGATCCCAAAGGGCGGTGTCGACATGGCCATCTCCAGATTCAGGAGCATCAGAATGGCAAACCAGATCGGGTCATACCCGAGGCCCTCGATGATCGGCATGTAAATCGGAATCGTGATCATCATCATGGATACCTGTTCCATGAAGGTGCCCAGTATCATCAGTATCAACATCATCCCGATCAGAACCACAACTCGCGACATTTGGATGTCGCTGATAAGACTGACAAGTCCCTGTGTGCTCCCGGTAAAAGCGAGAATAGAGCTATACGTCTTGGAGGCGGCAATAATCATAAAAGCCATCACCGAGACCTGCAGGGTGCCCTGAAGGGACTTTTTCAAAATTGCTAAATTAAACTTTTTGTAGCAACATGCCAGAATAATCGAACCAATCGCCCCCGTGGATGCGGCTTCGGTGGGCGTCGCAATACCGAGAAAAATAAAACCGAGGACCAGAAAAAAAATGAACCCCAGCGGCAGGACGTATTTCGTAAATTCCGAAAGCTTTTCCGAAAGCGTGTGATGTTCAACCTCATAAGCAGGTGCGATTGAAGGGTTTAGGCGCGATCTTCCAAATACATAGAGGGCATACAGCACCGCCAGCATGAAACCGGGTACGGCCCCCGCGATCAGGACCTTTCCCACTGATATCTGCGCCAGACTCGCATAAACCACTGCCAGAGCGCTGGGCGGAATGAGCATCGCCAGTCCGCCTACTCCCACAATAGGGCCTAAGATCATCGGGTTTTTATACCCGCGCGCCCGCATTTCAGGCACCATGATCTGCCCCAGCATGGCTGTATTGGCAATGGTGGACCCGCTCAAGGTCGAAAACAGGGCGCCGCCGGTGATGACAATCAGGCTCAGCCGGCCCGGCAGCCTTCCGATCAGTTTATCAAACACATCCAGAGTGCGCTTGGCCATGCCGGAATGCAGCATCAGCTCACCCATAAAAACAAAAAGCGGGATGGGGGCCAATGCGAAGCTGACCAGGGATGTAAATATCTGCTGTACGGAAAGGCTTACGCCATCCAGCCCTCCCATAAAAATGTACGCCCCGATGAAATTAATCAGCAGAAATGCAAAAGCGATGGGGACACCCAGGGCAAGGAAAAATATCAAGCCCCCGATTAAAAACATCAATGTCGCCCACCACTCCATATCCGTACCTGTGCCTCCGGTTTAATTAACCCAAACAGAGACTATCAATTAATCTTCTCCACGGCCGGGTTTGGATCTGATTTTTTTTAAGAAATTGCGAACAAACTGAAGGGAAAGGGCCAGACCCCCTAAAGGGATAATCAGAAAAAACGGAAATTTTGGGACGATGACGCCTTTCACTTCCATGATTCCGCGTTGGTAAAGATCGATTGTGTGAAGGCTACCGAACCAAAAAATGGTGATGGAAACAATAAACCCTAAGATATCATCAATGATTTCCACTTTGCGGCGGGCCTTTGCATAAAGCCGTGAAATAACGGTATCGATCCGGATGTGTCCCTCTTCTCTCAGAAGCCATGCGGCCCCCAGGAAGGTGAACCACAACAGGCCGTACTCGGTATACTGGAGCGTCCAGATGGGCGCCCGGAAACCCAGATACCGCACCAAAGCCGAACCGGTGACAGCAAATGTTATCATCAGAAGGATAATACCCGCCAAATAAGCCAGGAACTCAATGATAAAATCAAAACCATTCTTGCGCATTTTACCATCCCCTGTGGCGACGCCTTACTCCCAATAGTTCTCAAATCCCCCGAAATATTCCATCCCTCGACGCTCAGCTGAAAAGAACAATGCGGGGCGTGCTGCCCGGTGAAATTCCCCGAATCGTTTGCGGGGAATTTCACCAACCGGTTTTTTATTTGGTTAGCAGTTTACGTAATTTTGGCGTATACTCAGACTCCATCTTGAGCTGGCCCTTCCACCCTTCCGCATAGGCCATATCAAGATATTTTTGGGTGTCTGCCGGTGAGAACTCGATAGCTTGCATGCCGGCTTTTTTCATCTCTTTAAACTCATTGTTGATATCATCGGCGGTTCTGGCATCGATGACGATAACCTCCAGCCGTAAAGCTTCCATGAGCACTTCCTGGATATGCTTGGGCAGTGCGTCCCATTTTTTAGCATTCATCAGCAGCGGGTGGGACACTTTATAAAAGGGAGGGCCCGTAACGAATTTTACAACCTCATGCCAGCCCCAGGGTCTGATACTGTCCAATGGCCACATTAAACCATCCACAACGCCCCGCTCCAGGGCCTGATAGACGTCACCCGGTTTTGTCGCAACGGGATTGGCACCCAGCGCTTTTAAAAAATCGATATACATGGGCGATGTGCGAATCCGCAGACCTTTTATCTGGCCCGGTGCCGTAACCTTCTTAAGGGTGTAAAGCTGGAAGGGGTTCTGGCTGCCGAGGGCGCCCAGATAGGCGGCGTTTAATTTCTTGCGATGAATTTCATCATAAATGGCATCCGCCCCGACATCTTTTTCTTCCTGCGAGGTCAGTTGGGACAGCTTGGTGGTATTGGCAGCCGCTGCAATTCCAGCGTAATACGCCGCCGTACCATAGTACATATCAACCTGACCCTTTCTAAGGGCTTCGGGCTGATCCGGGATTGGAATGGCTTCAGGCCCCCCGATATATTTGATCTCAACCTCACCGGGATATTTTGCTTCAAGCATTTCATTGGCCCGCTTGATGTAGGGCAGATAATCTTTGGTAACGCCGCTATGATTTTTGCCCCAGGCGCTAATGGCTTTAATAGTTGTTTTTGCGGCAGCCTCGCCAACCGTTCCGAGTGAAAAAATAATCGCCAGGCTAACACAAAGCACCAGCGCTACCGTATGTATATATTTCCGAGACATGCGTCCCTCCTTTTCTTGATCGATTTTATTAAGAACAACTCCTTATATTATTTCACGGCACCCCGCCGGTGCCAATATTGAAATCACCTCCTTTCAGCGCCGAAAATGCCGGGGACATGCTGCGGGCCGTGCCGGCAAAATAAAGCCGATTTCTGATTAGACCCCAAGGTTGCGGTGTGGTTAAATAGAGCCCCCGTTAAACATCAGCGAATCAAACCGGGCAACCACAAAACCAGTGAAGGCCAGATAATGATCATGGCCATGACAATAATATCAAATACAATATAGGGAAAGGCTGCCCAGCAAATCTCTTGCATGGTAACTTCGGACGGTGCCACCCCTTTCATGACAAACAGCAGCATCCCAAACGGCGGTGTTATCTGTCCCATTTCGAGGTTAATCAGCATCAGAACGCCAAACCAAACAGGATCAAAACCGAGCACCTTGATAATGGGCATGAAAATCGGCAGGCAAATCATCATGATGGAAATTGTCTCCATAAAGGTGCCCATGATAAAGACCAACACCTGCATGCTTATCAAAATGATGAGCGGGTGGAGCTCCGCGCCCTCGACCAGGGATAAAAGCCCTCGCGTGGCCCCGGTGTAGGCCAGGATGCTGCTAAAGGTTTTTGAGGCCGCAATGATCATAAAAATCATTACGGAAATTTCCAGGGTCCCTCTGATAGAGGTCCTGAACATTTTCCAGGTGAACCGTTTGTAAATAAGGGTCACCAGTATGGTCGCGACCACACCGGAGGAGGCCGCTTCTGAGGGAGTGGCCAATCCCAAAAGTATCATTCCCAAAACCATAAAAATGATAAAGCCCATCGGCAGCACATACTTAATGGATGCCGCAACGTTAGACCAAAACGAGACGCTTGAGATTTCGTAGGGGGGCGCCAGGGAAGGATTTAACCAGCATCGCAGGACAATATACACCCCAAAAAAAACACCCAGCATCAAACCGGGCATAACCCCCCCCACCAGGATCTCACTTACGGAGATGTGACCGATGCTGGCCAAAACCACCGCCAGGGCCGAAGGGGGGATCAGCATGGCCAGCCCTCCCACGCCCACAATGGGCCCTACGGCCATGGAGGTATGGTAGCCACGCTTTTTCATTTCCGGTAAAAGGACGGTTCCCAGCATCGCTGTGTTTGCAATGGTAGAGCCGCTGGTGGCGGCAAAGAGGGTGCCGCTGGCAGCCGCCAGCAAGCCCAATCGGCCCGGTAGGCGTGCCAGCCAGCGATCGATAACGTCAATGGTATTATAGGCAATTCCCGAGTGGAACATCAGTTCACCCATAAAAATGAACATGGGAATCGGTGCCAGAACAAAGGTGGATATGGAGCTGAGAACATGCAGCGGGATTTGTTTTAGCCCGAGCGGCCCCATGAAGATTATGATACTCAGAAGGTCCATTAAAAGGAAGGCAAAGGCAATCGGAAATCCCGAAAGCAGTAAAAGAATCAGACCTGTAATGAAAAAAATTAAAACCGCCCACCATTCCATATCAGGTTGCTCCTCCCTCTGCATTTTTTTCCTGGACTTCAGGCTCATTGTGACCTGGAGAATCGACTCCGTTTGAAATCGAGCCCGGGAAGTCCTTGACCCGCTTCAGGTCTGTTAAAAAATTACGAAGGAACTGTCCAACCAGGAAAAGAAAGCCTATGGGGATAACGATGAGGATCAGGTACTTGGGCAAATCCACGACCTGAATATCCATCACGCCTCTTTGATACTGCCCCCAGGTGACGACTGTGCCGTACCAGCAAAGTACACCGGAGACCGCAACCCCCATGACACTGTGGGCCAGGTTAAAATACAACTTGGTTTGAGCGCTCAAACGACTTGTGAGCAGATCTACCGAAACGTGTCTTTGCTTTTTAAGGACCCAGGCCGTTCCCAAAAGGGTCATCCAAAGCAAGGCGTACTCCGTAAATTGAATCGCCCAAACGGGCCCGGAGATATCCAGAAATCGGGCAAATATGGTATAAAAGATCGCAAAAGTGATAAAAAGGAGGAGGAGGCCGGATAGTACAGCTAAGACTGCCAATATCTTATCCAAAAACCTGTCCATTGATCCCTCTCCTCCTTTATGTCTGACGGAAACGCCTTTTTTAAGTCCTCACTTGGATATCATGGCCTTTAATGTTGGCCCGTTTTGCGGGTCTCTCTTAATGACGGCGTCCCATAGCGCGGAGATGGCCGCATCTGAGAATTTTTTGGCGTCTGCTTTCGGCAGGTTGATGAACTGGATACCCATCTTTTGCAACTCCGCATTCTCGCGCGGTATATAAGCGTTGGCACGCTCGATGGTAAGGTGTTCCTCCACTTTGGCCGATTCAATAAGCAATTCTTGAATCTGTTTGGGAAGCTTTTTCCAGACATCCAGGTTGACCAGCACCACGTCTATGGCCTGATAGGGAGTGGCGGGTTCCAAAACAAATTTTGTTACCTTTTCCCAGCCCCATTCCCGAATCTGAGCAGCCGGCCACACATAACCCTGAACCACGCCGCGCTCCATTCCGGTGTAAATATCACCCGGCGGCATCATGACAGGACTTGCGCCGATCTTTTTAAGGAAGGGAATCAGCGTCGGTGAGCCTCGCAGTTTCATACCTTTTAGATCGTCAAGGCCCTTAACCGGTTTGTTGACATAAAACTGGAAGGGAATCCCCGATCCCATCCGCGAGAGGAAATAGGCGTTGGCTTTATCGGCATGAATTTTTTGCATAAAGTCGAAGACCCCTTTTTCACGTTCTTCCCAGGGAGTCAGGGCACTGGCGCTAAAACCGTCCCCGACGGGGATGATGGACGTGTAGTAACTGGTGGCAGTAAATACCATGTCCACCAGACCGGTGCGTACGGCCTCCACCTGTTCTTTAAAGGATATGACTTCAGGACCGCCCTTGTATTTGATTTCAAACTGTCCCGGATACATCTTGGCCGCTTTGGCATTGGTGTTATCCAAAAACCGCATAAAGTTCTCTACCATGAATGTGGTTTTGGGCCAGGCGGTGATTGCCTCAATGGTTATTTTTTCTGAAGCAGCCTGGCTGATGGGTGCGGACACCGCCATCATGATAACACTTAGACTCAAAATCATAATTGCCGCAGATAATATTTTTCGGTACATGACAGCCTCCTTTTTATTAAAAATTCATTGATAGTGAATTCCAACGGTATGTGACTAGGTACACCAAACCTTTAAATGCATCATCACCTCCTTTTATTTTGGGTGTTGGGCTTAAATAAAATCCGTATTTTCCTACAACTCGATGAAATTTATGAGGTCCCGCCGCTCGCCCTGAAGGTATCGTTGCAGGTTTTCTTCAAAAATGGGCAGCACCTGGTCCGAATAAATGTCAGATTTTCCGGCCACGTGAGGTGTAATGATCACGTTTGGCACCCCCCACAACGGATGATCTTCAGGTAAAGGTTCCTGACAAAAAACATCTAAGGCGGCGCCGGCAATTTTTTCGGCTTTCAGGGCCTGGATCAAGGCGTCCTCGTCAACCGCCTCGCCCCTTCCGACATTGATAAAAAAAGCCGTCGGCTTCATGGCGGCAAACTCCCGGGCTCCGATCATATTCTGGGTTTCAGCGGTTGAGGGCACGACACTGATAAAGTAGTCCACCTCGCGGAGCACCTCGATAAGCGCCTGCGGTCCATAGGCATAATCCACCGAATCAATTTTTATTTCGAGGAGATCGATGCCATAGACCGTCATCCCGAATGCCTTGCACTTGCGGGCAATCTCCTGCCCGATGACGCCCAAACCCAAAATCCCCACATTCTTCTTGTAGAGCAGCGGTGACGGCCGGGAATCCCAAACCCGCCGGTCCTGGTTTCGAACAAGCATGGGAAAATTGCGGTTCAAGGCCAGCATATGAAGAAAGACAAGCTCAGACACCTGGGGACCATGAATTCCGCGGCTGGAGGTAAGCAGAACCTCCTTTCTGAAAGAAGGCAGCTCGGTGATGTAGTTCACCCCGGTAATCATGCACTGAATCCACTTCAATTTGGAAGCTTTTTTGATCAGCCCATCGGAAATTCGGATGGCCAGGAGGATATCCGCTTCCTCAATGATATCGACAGCTTCTTCTTCGTTGATGGCGGTATGGATGGTTAACTCCGGAAACTTGGGCGCTAAAATCCTTTGGATATATTCGGCGTCGTGATTCAGTATAAGCAATTGCATCTCAAATCCTTCCTCCTGCAGCGTTAAATAACAATGATTTCCTTGGGCGTCTGATGAAGACAAGGACTGACTCCCGAATCTGTGACAATGTAATTGTCGGTTACCCCGATCCAGACCGTTTTGGTGGTTGCGGTGGGGTGAACCGTGAGATTCATGCCGGCACTTATTTTCATGGGCTCGTCATATCGAATCAGCGGCCGCTCCACGAGGTCGTATCCCTGACCATGCGCAAATAGCCGCGTTTCAGGTAAATACCCTTTTTTCTCGAGAAACGCGTTATGCGCATCCCAAATCTCTTTGGGGTCCGCACCCGGCACCAGCAGACTGAGTGATCTTTCCTGAGCCTCCAGGGCGACGCCGAAGGCATCCTGCAATTCCTGGGGCGGTTTCCCGATGGTAAAAATCCTGCCCAGCTCGGCGTAAAACCCGCCGGGTCCATTGACCTCGATCAGCACCGATACCTGATCTCCCTCTTTGACGACTCTGTTCTGGAAATGCCGCTGCTGAAACGGCACGGGAGTGCCGGAAGGTCCTGAACCGACCAGGACCAGCTCGCGTTCGCTGCCGTTCAAAGCGCTGTGATACAGGGCTTCGGCATAGATCTCAAAATCCTTCAATCCCGGCCTGATCGACTTTTTGAGGTGTTCCACGACCTCGTCCTGAAGCGTGGCGGTACGTTGAATCAGCTCAAGTTCTTCCGCACTTTTAATAACCTTGATCTGGTCGATTGAATCGGTTGCATCTACAAATGTTACCCCGTTCAGATGACCGGCGAGGTATTCGAAAAAGCTAACCGGTATGAAGGCTTTTCCGACCAGACCGATTGTGGCCCCCTTTTTCTCTTGGAGAACCCCGACCGCCAGCTCGGCGTCGTCCGAGTTGGTGTAATGCGCCGAGGGGAAATAGGGCGACCCCAGCCTGTTTTTTACCCCGCGTACCGCCCATGGCGGCGGTCCGGGATCGGCCGGCGGTTTGGCGCCGCAGGAAATGAGCGTCATCTCTTCATCGACAGGGAATATGACCGTAAAAGGATAACCGTTCCGTGCCGGCAAATCAGTGAACCATTTCACATATCCGCCCAGAAACTCGTCCTCGTTTCGCATAATCAGATAATCGATTTTGCGCTCACGCATCATCTCCCGGGCGGCATTCCATCTTCGTTCAAGCTCAGTGTCAGAAATACAGGTCGTCAGTCTTTGCTTTGGATCCTCCATAGTATCGGTTCTCCTTGATAATTCAAATGGGTTAACGCATGGTAAGCGGCAGCCATGTGGCAATTTGAGGAAACAGTATTAAATTGAACAGATATATTTAAATTAAAACTGTCATTTGTCAACTTTTATGATTCAGCTTCTAGAACCCATCTCAAAAATGTGGATCAGGGTTCAGGGCAAGGCGTCCCGTGAATCGAAAACGGAGCGTACACGCAGTACGTGAGTATTTCAATTCGCGGGACAACGCAGCCCTGGGCACTTAGACGCATTTTTGAGATGGGTTCTAATCATATTTCGCCCATTTCGGCGGCGCCTTTGCTCTGGGTTTGTTTCCATAAAAGATATCATCCATGAGGGTGAACACGCGCCGCGCCATCCAGTTTCGCGACACCAGGTTCTTTATGAGCTGATGGGGGAGGGAGCTGGCGTGGCTCCATGGACAAACGCGCATACAGATGTTACAGCCCGTTCCGACCTTGCCCCAGTATTCAAAACAGCTCTGCTCATCCAGCTTCCAGCGCCGCGTACCGTTGACCTCGATTTGATCCTCCATGGCAATGGAATTGGAGGGACAGCATACCGCGCATTTTTTACAATCCCTGCAAAAATCTTCAACCCCGATGTCCACCGGTTGGTCGGCGATCAGCGGCATATCGGTGGTCACGGCGGCCAGCCTGACCCGGGGCCCGAATTTTCGGGTGATCAGATACCCGAAGCGCCCCAGCTCGCCCAGGCCGGCATCCACGGCCAGGGGAACCAGGAGCAGGTTATAATGCCGGAAATGATTGGCCGTGGCCGCATAGCCCAGATTAGCGATATAGGCCGCCAGTTGGGTCGAAATAAATGCCCCTTTGGCATACTGAAGCCGGCTTTCAATGGAAGTGGGTGTATGGGGGGCTGAGGCGATCATTTCAAATGACATTTCGGTGGTGAAGACAATCGCATATTTATGGCCGACCTGGATTTCCTGGCCCCAGTCTTCCCAGTTCTCGCGGAAAATTTCGCCCCGGTGGGAATAGGTCCATAAGGGATTAAGCTCGGTTATCCCCACCAGGCCGGCGCCAAGATGCCGTGCAAAGCCTTTAACCCTCTCGGTTGCCTTTTGCGGGCTAAGCGAGATGCGCTCGCCTTTAAATGCTGAAAACGCCGGCGGAGTGACGACTTCCGGAACAGACAGATGCAGCGCAAAGCTTGTCGAAGCAACCGATGCCGCCAGGTTCGGTTTTTCATGAGGCTCATCAATCGAACCCGGCTTTCCCACCGGCCCACCCAATTTCCGCCGGGCGGCATCGTATTCCGCATATTCCGGATGTTGGGCGTAAAACTGCTCAAATTGTTGCGAACCGGGTCGCAGGGACCGATTTCGCGAAAAAACCGTAGCCCTTTCGTCAAATCGTTGCACGCTGCCTACAATGAAACCTTTGGTTCCCTCCAGGGCCTTGTTATTCGGATGCGTTTTTATCATTAGAAGCAAAGGGGCCAGGACGACTAAAATCACCCCTGCGCCCAGAAAAACCATACCGCCGATCGTATCAAAAAAACCCGACCCGCTCAGGTAAAAAACAAAGCCCAGTAAACCCAGCGGGATGACCAGTTGCAGCCCGGCAAATATACCGGCCCTTTTTTCTTTCTCCCAGATGCTCGAAACAAAATAAGCCAGACAAACAAATATGTGGACAATCAGCGCAACGACGGCAATCAAAACCAGAATTTCAACCATCGATTTCCTCGAAAACCTATTATTTTTTTAACAAAACACGGATTGATTTTATCAATTAAAAAGTGCTTATAACTATAAATGAGCTAAAATTAAAAATGATCTAAAATGCCTAAAATTGAGGAATTCAACCCGTCGAGAGCCCCCCTTCGAGAGCCTCAGGGTCTGAAGACGGGGTCGAACGATCATTTTTATTAAAAGATGGAGCGCAGCGACACCATAACTTTAGGCACTTTAGTTCATTTTAGGCATTTTAGGCACTTCTAACTTTAGAGCATCTTTTAAACTTTTTTTCTCTGCCTTCGAAGATAAACTGCTATTTTTGAGATTGCTTATAGTTTTATGATATCTCCCAACGCCTCCTTCATTTGATTCAGATACACAAAGGCTTCCTCAAAGTCAGCCTTTTCTGCGGCTGACATATCTATAATCGGAATTTCTTTCACTCCGCCGCGGCCTAAACGCACCGGTACGCTGATGCTGATCTCCTCTTGACCGTATTCACCTGCCAAAATGACCGAGCAGGGAAAGATCTGCCCGGTATCTTCCACAATGGCGCGAACCATATCTGCAAGACCCACCGCCGATGTCCAGCCCGAGGTGCGTCCGGTGCCCAGGCTTTCATATGCATGCAGAATTTTTGGGATTTCAGCTCTTATCTGCGCCTTGGCATCTTCGCTAAGGAGGACCGGCTCTCCTTTTACCCTGACCGAGCTGAAAAGCAGCACCTGGTGCTCCCCGTGTTCGCCGATCACGGTGCCTTCCACCTCTATGCTATCAACACCCAGAGCGCCGGCGGTCAGCATTCGTAAGCGAATAGAATCGTTGAGGGTATAGCCGATTAATTGTTTGCGATCCATTCCGGTCGTGCGATAGAGGGCATAGTTAAGGGGATCCACCGGGTTGGTCGCCGTGATCACAACCGCATCGGGACAGTATCTTTTTAATAGTTCCGCTGTCTCACGGATGATGGGCAAATTATCTTCAAGCAGCTCGGCCCGGGCAGAAATCTGACGCCAGGGGGCACCGGCCGTTTGAACCACCACCTGACATCCGCCTAAATCTTCCGCGCTGCCGGTTCGGACCGTCATCTTTTTGATGGGGGTTACGGCCGTCTCCAAATCCATCTGGTGGCTTTTGAGCAGCTTTGTATTGAGATCCATAAGCACCAGTTCATCGACAAGTCCTTGAGTGGCAATCGCGAATGCAGCGCACGAACCCAGGGTGCCGGCTGCTCCGATAATACCGAGTTTTACAGACATGCATACCTCCTTACCTGTCGACTAACACACCCGGTTTTTAGGAAAAAGGATAAGAATAAAATACTTCCGAGTTACCACGTCATCGTTTTTTAAACAGGTAACCGCAATAGGTTTCTGATATTATCCTCAAAGATCTTTTTTCTGGCGTCATCCCCAATATCCATTTGCTCGATGGCGTTTATGGTTTGTCGATAATTGCGGTATCCCATTTGGCTGTCTCCCAGCGGCATGTCCGCCGCAAACAGCATTTGATCGGGACCACAGAAATTATAACCGCACATTAAAGCAGATGTATTGCCGTAAAGCGCCGTATCAAGATAAAACTTCCTGAAATATTCGATCGGCGCTCTGGACAGGGGCAATTCAAGCCCGGCCCGCAATTGAAACAGGTCGTAAAAGCCGATGATTCTTTCCTCGAAATAAGGCACCATGGCACCGCAATGATGGGTTACGAATTTCAAATCGGGATATTTTTCCAGAACACCACTGCAAACCAGCCGCGTCATGGCAACGGTGGTTTCATAGATCCAGCCCCACAAGCTGTAGATGAAGTATTTTGATTTGTCCTCGTTTTTGTAATCCGCTTGTGTGACCAGCCGGGAAGGATGAATATAAATCGGTAAGTTATAGCCTTGCATTTTTTCATAAAGCGGCATGAATTCCGGTGAATCCAGCGGTTTGTCATTCATGGGTGTGGTGATTTCCAGCCCCCTGCATTTCAGGTCATTGATCGCCCTGTCAACCTCTTGCAATGACGACTCCATATCGTCCAGGGGCACACACGCAATGGCCGCAACGAACCGGTCCGGATATTTGAGCACCAGTTCGGCCATCGCATCATTGGCCACCTTGGCTATTTCAAGGGATTTGGTCTTGCCGGCGAGATTACCGGCGCCCGGCAGGCCCACCGTAATAACCTGCAAAATGCCGTCATATTTATCCAGGATACGAAACCTTTCCTGCATGTCATACAGCGCCGGTCGGTCAAAATGGGGTGTTTGAAAACCGGCTTTTTCAAGGGCTTCTTTATATTTAACCGGAGCAATGTGAGAATAGGCATCAATTTTTAATGAATACATCTGTTTTCCTCCTCATTTATTTATATTTTTTTCATCTGCGCGGTTATGCCCTGAAGGTAGGCCGCGCTTTGCTCCAGAGCACTTTTTTCATCAGGTGTGAGTTCCACTTCGATAATCTTTTGGACCCCATCCAGGCTAAGTTCAGCCGGCACGCTCATGCAGATCCCATCAAATCCGTATTCACCCTCGAGTAAAACCGAACACAGGATCGCCGCCTCCGTTTTAGCGGTTATGGCCGAAACCATCGTCGCCAGTCCAATCGATGATGCCCAACCGGAAGTCCAGCCGGTACCGAGACTGATGGCACTTTTAAGATAATTGCGATGCCTGCTGTGGATATCCGCCTGCATGGCATTATCAACGCTGACGGGCTTCCCATCGAGCCGCAGGGAACTGAAAAGCAAAACGGCGTAATCACCGTGTTCCCCGATCACACTGCCCCGAAGGCGGGTTGTCTGGACGCCAAGCACCTGGGCGGCAAAGTAGATAAAGCGGGTGCTGTCATTCAGCGTGTATCCGAGTAATTTTTTACGATTCAGTCCTGAGAATTTATGCATCGCCAAATTGAGAGGATCGACCGGATTGGTTGATGTAATCACAACCGCCTCCGGGCAATATGCTGCGATTTTTTCTGCCCATTCTTCAATAATCGGCAAATTCTCCTGGAGTTTTTCAATGCGGGAAGAAACCACTCTCCAGGGTGCCCCGGCGTTATTGATGACAATGTCCGAACCGGCGAGATCTTCCGCATTGCCCTCGCGGATGTCCACATTCTGCAATCCGGTTACGGCAATCTGCAGGTCCATAATATGACTCTTGAGCATATTGCGGTTCAGGTCGATCATGACCAGTTCGTCCGCCAGACCCTCGCTGGCGAGCCGGTATGCCGTGCAAGACCCCAGCGTTCCGGCGGCACCGATGATGGAGATTTTGATGGACATGCATTCCTCCTTTAACTGCGGGTTGCGTCTTTTCTTTTCGAAAAACTCCATAAAAACAGGGGAACCACAATCAGGATTCCGAAAATATCGCTAATCCATCCGATGTTAAAACCAATGCCGGCCGGCACCAGCAATCCCAATCCGCCGATGATACCCAATACCCTCGCGCCGATGGACAGGCGATGGAAGAGGTAGCCTGTCAAACCGGCGCCCAAAAAGAAGCAGCCGCACAGGGCGGTCGGAATGGCCAGCATAAATTTGGCCGGTTCTCCCAGCAGAAGCAGCGAAGGCTCGAGCACGAAAAGAAACGGCACCGTTAAGGCAATAATCGCCAGCCGCATGGATGTCCAGCCCAGTTTTATCGGGTTGGTTTCCGCAATGGTCGCCGCCGCGTAAGCCGCCAGACAAACAGGGGGCGTTATCATGCACATCATGCCGAAATAAAATATGAACAGATGCGCCGCCAGCGGCACGATCCCGAGTTCGGTCAATGCCGGCGCCACCAGGACAGCCAGGAGGATATAGACGGCCACCGTCGGCATACCCATGCCGAGGATGATGCACACGATGGCCGAAAGCAGCAGCAGCAAAAAAAGATTTTGCCCGACGGTCTTGACCAGTTGCAACGAGAGGCCGAAGCCCAGGCCGCTCACATTGAGTACCCCGATGACAATGCCGGCGGCACTGCAGATGGCTGTAATTTCCAGCAGGCCGCGGCCGGTGCTGACAACCATTTGATGCAGCTTGCCGAATGTTAACCGCCCTTTTTTCTTGAACAGGTTCAATAGCAGCAGCGTAAACACCGCCATCAACCCGGCCTTGGCCGGCCGGTAGTTAAGAACGAACAGCGCCACAATCAGCGCCACCAGCGGAATGGCCGAAACCCATTCGGATTTTAAGACCGACCCGATTGATGGCAGTTGATCTTTGGGAATGCCCTTTAAGCCGAACTTGGCGGACTCCAAATCGATTTGGACAAAGAGCGTAAAATAATAAAGGATGGCCGGGATGAGGGCCGCAACAACCACCTCGCGATAGGGGATCGCCAGAAGCTCGGCGATCAAAAATGCCGCCGCTCCCATCACCGGCGGCATCAACTGTCCGCCGGTGGAGGCGGCCGCTTCGATCGCCCCGGCAACCCTTGGCGTGAAACCGGCCTTTATCATCATCGGGATGGTGATGACCCCTGTGGTCACGACATTGGCGACGGCAGCACCCGAGATGGTTCCGAATAAACTGCTGGCAGTTACCGCCATTTTAGCCGGTCCGCCCCGGTAGCGGCCCATCAGGGCCGAGGACAAATCCATAAAAAATTTAGTCCCGCCGGTGACGGATAATCCATGGCCGAATAAAACAAAGGCAAGAATGATGGTCGCGCCCACCGAAATGGGAATCCCCAGTATGGCATTTGCATCCAGGTACAGATAATTAATGAGCTCGCCCACCGGGACAGCCTTGCCTTCAAGCATTCCCGGGAAAAAATTTGCCAGGGGGGCATAGAGGATAAAAAAAGCGGTGATGGCCACCATGAACCATCCGATAACACGTCGTAAGGCTTCAAGCACCAAAAGTATCGTGATCGCCCCCAAAACAACCCGGGTAGGCGTTTCCAGGTTTAACATATACTGGATCGATGGATAGAAAATGGCGATGTATAAACCGGCAATCAGGGCCAGGGCAAACAGAATCCAATCGTACCACGGAACCTGTTGGGACGGTTGGCCCTTCTGACCCGGAATGGTAATGAAAACACCCGCGAGACTGCACGCCAGAAAGAATCCGATGTACTGTTTCACCATCGGGGTGAGGCCAAAGTAGAAATGGGCTTCAAAAATCCACAAGGTCCCCACAATGACGATGGCGGAAAATGTCAGGTTTTCGATAAACTTCGCCGGCCCGCTCAGCGTTCTGTATTTGGATGAACGCTGCTGGGTTGATTGCCCTTCATCACCCATGGAGTTCTTCTTTCCTTTTGGGGGAGCAAACAGCTCGCATCAGATGGTATTGCGAATTTGAACACCCATTAAGGGGTTGCCGGACATGCGCGCCGGCTCGTCTGAAAAGGCAACCCCTCAATGAATGCATCTACTTCGCGGCTTCGCTCAACAAGCGCTTTTGCGTTTTGTCCATCTCGGCCGTCCAGAGACCGGCTTCTTTATAGAATTTTATGGCCCCGTCATGGTACGGGATGGTCACATTGGATTTTACCATCTGGTCGGTGCCAAAGCGCCGGAGCAGACCATGGCCTTTTTGAATCTCGGCGGGGTGTGCGTGCAAGGTTTTCACAATGGCATAGGCCGCATCATCGCTGAGCTTGGTACCGCCTGTCAAAACGACATCATAGGCCTGGACATTGGTATCTTTCGTAATACCGACGGTGCCTTTGGCATTGGCCTTTATCAGAAAAGGATAGGAGCCCGGGAAAACTTCGGCCATTTTCTCGGCGCCTTCCTTGGAGGCGTTAATCGATAACCACCTGACGCCGCCCGGGATGGTGGAATGGGCTTCTTTGACCTTGGCAGCCATCACGGCAAAACTGGTCACATCCAGCCGGTTTTCGATAAGCGCCTGGACACCCACCACCACATTTGTCACAGGGACCTCTTTGACATCTTCCCAGGATAGTCCATCCGCGGCCATCATCCCGCCGATACAATAGACGATCGACAATTGGGCCGGAAATTTCGAGGCCACCCGCTTTCCGCGCATATCCTGCATGGTCATGATATCGGAGTTGTTTCTGACGAGCATGCCCACCAGTAACGGGCACATGACCGTTAAAACCCTTATGTTCGGGCTTTTGACGAAAGGTTCCATCCCCCGGTAAGCCATGCGTACATCGTTGGCGTTGTTGACTCCAAGATCGATTTTTCCCTGACTGATGGCGGGAATATAGGCGCTCGAGCCCCCGGAGGGTCGCACGCGCGCACCGATCCCGGAATGATCATCCAGAACCTTTCCCAGAACACTGCCAAACGAATAATAGATGGAACCTTGTGGATTGGTCGCAATAAAGACGAATTTGGGCAGATCGCTTGCCAGCGCCCCTGCGGGAAATGTCAGCGATAGCGCCAGGCAAAACGTAATCATAAAAACGACGGTCTTTTTAAAATATTTCACTTCAGGCCTCCTTTAGAAATGGGTTATGGGTTGTTGGGGTTTTTCATAATGTCGCCGTCGACCAAAAACTAACGGGAAGTCGTCCCGCTATCGTTGCCTATGCGGGTCTCCCTGCGGGAGGATGCGGTAAGATCGACAATCCCGACCTGTTCAGTTGACTTATCCCGTCGTAGCGCTATGAGCGCCCTTCCTCCGCAGTAGCCTGCTGCTACAGACGATGGAAAGTCGGAAGCTTTAAGCGAAAACCAAAGGGTTTCGAATTTTAAAAACAAATCGATCGTTCGACCCAGAGGCTCTCGACGGGTACAATTCATTGAAAATAACACAAATTATCCCTTTTTAAAATTTGAAACGATCAACTTAGGTTTAACCATTCCCATGCGTTTCGTCTCCAAATGCAAAACGGCGAATATCGCGTTTGGACTGCTCCAGGTGCTCACGGATGGCAGCCTCAATTCCTTTATCATCTTTCTTTTCCAGACAGGTTAAAATTCGACGGTGGCCTGCAACTGCGGTTAAACCTGCTTCAGCAACATACAGGCTTTCGATCCGGTACCGCAGCATATGGCGCCGAAACATTTGACACAGCTCCAGCAATCTCTGGCTGCCGCTGGCTTTAACCAGCATCTCATGAAATTCGGCGTCCCTTTCCACAAAATATTCCGGATGCCCGGCCTGTATTTCAGCTTCAGCCGTATCGATATTTTTTTTCATCGCTTCCAGTTCTGCGGGGATAAGTCGCTGCATCGCCCACCGGGCGGATAAAATCTCATTGACGGCTCGAATTTCACAAAGCTCCTCGACGTCCTCCCATCGCAGCTCCTTAACCCGATAACCGACCCTTGGAAAAGACTCGACCAGATTCTCCATTTCCAAAATATGAAGGGCCTCCCGGATGGGGGTGCGCGAAACGTTTATTTTTTTGGCTAAACGCCCTTCGACCAAGCGCGTCCCGGCAGAAATACGGTTGGAAAGAATCTCGTTTCTCAGATAGTCATAAACTTTATGTCGGATGGATACCGGTTGCTCGATGACGAAATCGTCGGTAGGATCGGCCATGGGAAGGCTCCTGAGATCGGTTGCAAACTGGGGTACAGTACCCCAATATACAATTGCGTCCGGGTTTGTCAACCATAAACCAAGTTAATTCGAAATTAGTATAATTGCTTAAAATTACAGCAAGTTAAAGACAGATAACTTGCAGGCAAGCTGCTATGATTCACCCGGCCAATTGAAGACCCCCTTGTTGACAACCGGCTCTAACTTCACTATTTAGTTTTATTGAAGACCCTGCAGCAAGCTGCAGGGAATCTTCGACCGTGAGGAATTTCTATCAATTTTTTAATTCGCTCGCTAACCCCGCAGCAAGCTGCGGGGAATGCGCTGACTGTTGCGGTTCAATGATTAACACAGGATCTGAGAATGACATATTCAGCACTGGAACGCTTCCACGATGCTTTAAAAGGAACGCCGCAGGATCGTGTACCCATATTCCCGATGATTGCCGCCTGGGCGGCGGTCAATTTCTCTGATTCTTCCCCGGCCCGGCTTGCCAGAGAGCCCCAGCGGGTCGTTGATGCCCAGATAAGGGCCATGGAATCTGTGGGCTACGACGCGTTTTTTGCTTATGCAGATCCGTTGTATATTCCCCAGGCTTTTGGCTGTAGGGTCCGCTTTCTCGAAACCGGCCCGCTCTCCGATCCGCTGCCCCTTTCAATCACCTGCCCGGAAGATCTTGATAAACTGCCTGTTCCGGACCCCGGAAAAGAAGAACGGCTGGCGGCGACTCTGGAAATAATTCGGGGGCTAAGCGCCTATGGCGCTGGAGATATTCCCGTGCTGGGCCTGTTCGAAGGCCCGATCACAACCACCTGCCGGATTTTTGAAGCTGAACAGATCATGCGCATGATTTATAAAAATCCGCAGGTTCTTGAAGCCATACTGGACCGGGTGACCGCATTTTTAATCGAATTTAGCCGGGCCTTGATCGAAAATGGCGCCAATGTTATTTTTCTTCCGGAACCCACCGCTTCCGCCGCCATGATTTCGCCGGCGGCTTTCCGCAAATTTGTCCTGCCCCGCCTGCAGACGATCACCGCCAAACTGGATGTCCCGTGTATTTTGCATATTTGCGGTGACACGTCCCCGGTGCTGGATAGCATCGGAGAAACCGGAGCCGATGTCCTTAGTCTGGACCAGTGCATGAACCTGGCCGAGTCAAGATCAACGGTCCCGGGCGCGGTTCTCGGTGGAAACGTGGATCCGATCAACTCACTGCTCAACGGGAGCCGGGAGCAAATCGCCGAAGATACACTTAACTGTCTTCGCACCGCAGGAATTCGCCGTTTTATTCTAATGAGTGGGTGCGGCGTGCCCCCCGGGACGCCGGTAGAAAAAGTGGCGGCAATGGTAGAAACGGCCAAAGCATATGGACTGGGGCCGGGTGAATCCTAGTGTCATGTCCCACAAAAATGTTACAAAGGTCCTAATCATAATGGTGTCGGATGTCAGTCTCCTGGTTCAAAGGTTCAACGTTCAAAGGTTGGGAGGTTAAATAACAGCGAACAGATGTCAGAAGTCGGATTACAGAAGACAGAGGAAAGTGATCGATAGCCAGGAACAAGAAACCAGTGAACGGTGGCTAAATACAAAACCCGGAGTGCGTATCTGAAACCCTGAACCCTGAACCTTTGAACCTCTGAACCTAGTTATATAAATTACTTGCGGGACACAACACTAGGGCTTATCTAAAAAGTGAGGTGAATGACAACTATGAGCGACAGCAAGATATCTTCCCAGATGGATACCAACGATGCAATGGCTGCAGATGAAACCATCGGCTATACGTTCTGCGATGGGTGCAACCAGGGTCCATTTTGCGGCATAAAATTTTTTAAAAAGGACAATATCGTAACGCATATCGATTCCTGGCCCGAATATCCGGCGGCGCCGCTGTGCTCCAAGGCCTATGGAACCCTCCAACGGCTTTATCATCCCAATCGTCTCAAATACCCCCTGAAGCGCACCGGCCCCAAGGGATCCGGCACGCCCGAATTTACCCGAATTTCCTGGGATGAAGCCTATGACATTATCGTGGGTCATTTGAACCGCATAAAAAAGGATCACGGTCCCCATGCGGCTTTTTTCTATGTCGGCGATCCCAAGGAGCCCCGGGCGGCCGTGTCGCGGCTGGCAGCTACTTACGGTTCGGCCAATTACGGCACCGAGAGTTCCACGGCCTGTCGCCGGGGCGCCATGCTGGCCGAACTGTTAACCTATGGATTTCCAACCCTGGGCGATCTTCCCGCTGAGGAAACCAGGGTCATGCTGATCTGGGGAACCAATCCGGCCTATTCCGGCCGGCCCTATATGATCCACGGCAAGCTTGCGGATGCAAAAGAAAGGGGCGTAAAATTTATTGTGGTCGATCCGCGCAACACGCCCACAGCAGCAACGCTGGCCGACATTCATTTAAGGCCCCGGCCCGCCACAACCGCCGCCCTTGCCGCCGGCATGATGCATGTCATTTTTAAAGAAGACCTCCATGACAAGGCCTTCTGCGAGAATTGGATTCATGGCATCGATGAATTGCAAGATTATGTCAAAGATTTTACGCCCGAACGGGTTGAAAAGATCAGCTGGGTCCCTGCTGAAAAAATTATCGAAGCGGCCCGCCTTTATGCCGCCAACGGCCCCGGGCAGGTGCTGCTCGGTCCCCAGGGGACCACTCACGATCAAAATGCCACCAATAACCATCGGGCCATATTGATGATTCCGGCCATCTGCGGCTATGTTGACATCCCCGGCGGCATTGTAAAACCGAGTCAACCGTTGGAAGGCATGGTGCCCTGGTTTGATGGACCGCCCAAATTTTCCATGCGCGCAAAACTTAATGAAATGAAGGCCCATCGGCTGGACCGCAAGGAATTCCCGGTGTGGGCCGAAAAATTCTGGGAAGTGCAAACCAACCATCTGGTCGAATGGGCCAAAGCGGGAAAGGTAAAGGCCTTTCTGGCCTGGGGCTTCAGCACCATGATCTGGCCGCAGACCCACGAATACCAGCAGGCCATTGCCGGCCTTGAATTTTCCATGGCGGTGGATTATTTCTATCGTCCCTGGACCCATGACCATGTCGATCTGGTGCTGCCGGCGGCCATGAATTTCGAACGCCTGGCACCCTTTGCCTTTTTCGGCCGGCAAATATTCGGCCGCACACCGCTCAAGCCACAGGGTGAGTGCAAAGAGGACTGGCAAATCGCTCTTGAGATCGGGACCCGCCTGGGATATCCGGATGTTTTTTTTAACGGAAACGTGGAGGCGGCCTGCAACGATATTTTGGGCATGTGCGGACTCACCTATGAGGATCTGAGAAACAATCAGGAAAAGGGGGTTACGATTCCGCCCCAGGGCCCGGAATCTTTTAAAAAATACGAAAGCGGAAAGATGCGGCTGGATGGCAAACCCGGATTTGCAACGCCCAGCGCCAAAATCGAAGCGGTCTCACTGGTCCTGGAAAAGCACGGCTACCCGGCTCTCTGTGAATACAAAGAACCGATGGCGGTCACCGAGGAATTTCCGCTGGTATTGATTTCCGGTGGCAGAGTCCCTTACATTACGCACAGCAAATGGCGCGAAGATTCTCCCTGGTTGTTTGAATTGCAACGGCATGCGCTTTTGACGATCAACCCTCGGGATGCCGCTGCTCGCAAGATTGAAATGGATGACGACGTAATTTTACAAACGCCGTGGGGCCGGATGACCGTGACGGCCAAACCGACGATTTTAGTTCCGGCCGGTATTGTGGGCGTCGAACATGGATGGAAAGATGCCAACGTAAATGAATTGATACCGCGGAAATTCGACCCCATCTCCGGATTTCCGCCCTATAAAGAAATTATATGCGAAGTTGTAAAAACCTAAATACGATTTCACTATAAGCTATCTCAAAATTAGCAGTTCATCTCGGGAGACAGCGAAAAAAAGTTCCAAAGGTGGTCTAAAGTTAGAAGTGCCTATAATGCCTAAAATGAGCTAAAATGCCTAAAGTTGAGGAATTCTTCCCTTTTTATTATAAAAGATGGAGCGCAGCGAAACCATAATTTTAGGCATTTTAGATCATTTTTAATTTTAGCTCATTTGTGGTTGTAAGCACTTTTTATAGGTTTAAAACTGTACCATCGGGTGTTAATCCGCCTGAGGCGGATTGAGATAGCTTCCAGTAAATAAGGAATGTAAGTGATGGCCAAATATGGAATCATCGTTGATCTGGACCGCTGCTCGGGTTGTATGACATGTGTCATTGCCTGCAAGCATGAGAATCTGACCCGGCCGGGCGTATGGTGGAACAAGATTTTGGAACTGGAAAATGAAACCCTGGATCGCATTACCTATCTGCGGCATGCCTGCATGCATTGCGAAGAGCCGCCATGCCTGGCAGCCTGTTCGCGCGCTGCCATCTACCGGCGGCCGGACGGTATTGTCCTGATCGACCATGATAAATGTGAGGGGGCCGGAGATTGTGCCGGCGCCTGTCCGTATGGGGCCATCGATATTAATCCCGCAACAGATTATTTTCCGGATCAGAAGCTGCCCTTCGAAGAAGAAGCGGCGCCCCACCGGCAACACCCGCCGGGTAAGGCCGGCACCTGCACGCTTTGCGTGCATCGCATCGAAGCCGGACGCGAGCCGCTTTGCGTGGAAAGCTGTACCGCCCAAGCCATGATTTTTGGTGACCTCGACGATCCCGGCAGTTTGATTCATAAAAAACTTGGCAAATCAGTCCCGTTACTGACCGCTGAAGGAACCCATCCGAAGGTAGGTTACATTTGCAGTGACAATTTGCTGGAGGAGCTGGAAACACGGGTCAGAAAAAATCCCAAAATGGCGAGATATTGAAATATCCTTTATCAAAGCGGATAGAGCGCCAGAAGGCGGTCGGGCAGTTTATTTCCAAAAGACTGATATGTTTGCAGCCACAGCAGGGACTTTCCGGAAACATAGATGTAATGCATCGCCCCCATTCCCAGGGTTATATAGACCTTTTTGTCGTATTGACCCAGCGGCATTAAATGGAAGAACGGGCCCTTTTTCGCAGCGGCCATTTTTTCAATCATTAGATCAAAGGCTTTGTGCGCCTCGGTTTCATCGCTGTACCCGGATATAAACAAAAGATCCTTCCTGTCGCGGCCATATTCGGCAATCACATTGGCATGCGTGGCTACGGAAAGACCATGCATTTTATCGACCACCTGGGCGGCCTGTTTTCCGGTAATTTCTCTGACCCGTTCTTTTTCTCCGATCCTCTCGGGCGTGGGCAAATCCGGTGACCGCGAACATCCGAGAATTAAGATTATAAAACCAAAGCCGATAATTTTTAGGCAAGATTTTAAGCTCATAAATTCAACCGAACCTATCACGAAGCAGTGCCTCAATTATGGAAGCAACCTCATCGGCCGAAAAACGTTCAATGTGACCTTTGGCTATGCGGGATAACTCTGCGCTGACGGCTGCGATCTTTGCGCCAACAAAATCCATCTTCTCTTTAAGGATCTCAAAATTTCCTGTTTCCCAGTAGGCCCCTTCGTCTTGAACCTCTAAATCCGAAAGATGAAACTTTTCTAAATATTTTAATAGCCCGATAATCCAAATATGGGTTTCGGGACCGGCATATTGCGTCTTTACGGAGATCCAGTAATCTTCTGGTTTCAGAGCACCTTCGCTGATATTTACCATGCTGATTGGATCACGCAGGTTGCCGTTGGAATCAAACAAAAATCCCAAGGTCTCGCATTTTGGGTTTAGCGTCAAAACGATACCCTTTAGCGGCAGGTGCCCGGTGATCTGTGAACCCTGCTCCGTAACTTCAATGGTTGCATCAGCCGCTTGAGACCAGTCCTCATCCAGACAGGTGTACTGCCAGTTCATTTTATCTGCAATTGCGGCCAATTCATCACAAATGGTTTTTATGTTTTGTATATCAACCACTCGGCCGCGGTAATGTATCGAAACTCCCATAATCTAAATAAAAGGGGGACGTCTATGATTTTATTCAAATAGTAGTTAACCTACCTTTTTATAAATGAAATTCATTTTCGCTGGCTATTTTTTCACCCCATCGCGAGGCTCGGCTCACTGTTGATTGGGAAATTTTTAAGCTGTGTGCAATCTCAATAGTGGTCATACCCAGTTCTTGATTTGCCCAGTAACAAAGCAACCTGCGTGCTTTGACCGTCTGCGGGTCTTTACTACGGCTTAAAACAACCCGATATTCAATGTTTAACACTGCGGCCACTCTCGCAACAACCTTCTCAAAATCATATCCTTTTACCTCAATGGCATACCGTCGCTCCAAACGATCCTCTGCGGCCTTTAATACCTGCTCGACAAATTCACTGTCGCCTAAGATACGCTCATCTCCCTTAAATCGAATTCCGGTCTTGCGCAGGGCCTTCACCTGCTGCCAGCCCCCCAAGCTGCGAATCAACCCGCCGCCCGCCAGTTCAGGTCGCCTTCCCGCGGCAATGCCTTTTTGAACAAATGCTCGATAGTTTCGGCGTGCGTCGGATACCTTGGTACCAAATATTTTCAACACGTATTCGCTGCTTTGCCAGTTTCGTCTTATTTTCCCCATAGTCGCGCTGTGACCGCACCATGGGTATTTATCCAATGCTTTCATATCCGATACCAATTTTGCCCGCAGAGGATTCAAATGAATGTAACGAACCAACTCCTTTAAATACATATCTTCTTGGCATAAAATGGACTTGTATCGGTTTTGAAATAATTGCCCGTGACGACGGTATTTACGGTTAAATGAAACTGCGTATCCTGTCAAAAGCCGGCGCATGACAGTTGCAATGGGCGCTAAGCCGGTTCGCACAAGCAAATGAACATGATTAGGGATCAAGGCCCACGCAAAGCAGGCGGTTTGGGTCTCAGAAATAACCGTGCCAAAGCGCTCTAAAAAGCTGTGCCTATCAGCATCGGAGCGAAATATTTTCTTTCGCTCGATTCCCCGAATAATAATGTGCTGAATTGCACCGGCTGCATCTATCCTGGCTTTTCTTGGCATGCCTGGGGATTAACACCAATGGAAGACATAGTAAAGCATAAAATCATAGACGTTATATAGTAAAGAAGTAAAAGGATATACTCCCCCGTATAACATAATAAAAATTTATTATCGTGTAGATAAAAAAATAACCT
>JAQYWI010000232.1:5895-7651 GCA_030145015.1 Desulfobacterales bacterium | reverse complement strand
TAATATCGACTCTGAAGCACAAAGACAACTCACGGGCATAGATATCCATAAATTTAAGAGGTTGGACATAATATCAACCTCTGGTGATTCGGTAATAGAATTTTTTAAAACAATGCTTGATTTAGATTTGGAACTCTCCGAAAAAGCTTCAAAATCAGATTCCGACGATCTTCAAATTATGGGATTAATCAATTTTGCAGGATCTGTGACAGGTAGTTTAAATATACAGACAAGTTATGACCTTGCCCGCATAATGACCGTAAAAATGCTGGACATAAAGTTGGATGAAATTGAAAGCGAAGAAGATGTTAAAGATGTGGTTGGCGAAGCAACCAATATTATCGCCGGTAATTTAAAAGCGGGTTTTTGTGACTCAGGTTTAAACACAGTTATCTCCGTTCCTTCGATTACGACCGGAAAGGATTTTGCGATTGAAATACTGAATATGGATAGATACGAACGCTTTGTTTTTCGTTGCATGGAATATGATATCTTCCTTGAAGTTTGCGTAAAGATAGATGAAAACGCAAACATTCCTTCTCAGACCGAAACTGATGCCGGTGATGCTGTTGACTCTCAGGAAGACATAGATAATTTACTTCAGAGCATGCAAGATTCCGCTGATGACAATGTTGCTGAAGTTTTAGATAAGCCAGGCACCATAAATGATTCTGTTGATGAAAAAGCTCCTCCTGAGATTAACGATCAAACAAAGACTATAAATGATGCTGTCGATAACAAGGGTTCAGCCGGTGTAGATGAGATTGACAGTAGGCTTGGGTTTATCCTTGACATTCCTTTAGAGGTGACGATCGAACTGGGCCGAACTGAGATGAAGATAGATGATTTGCTTAGAGTTGGTCAAGGATCGGTTATTAAGCTGGAAGAATTTGAAGGTGAAACCTTGCGTATACTGGCTAACTCAAAGTTGATTGCCAAAGGAGAGGTAGTGGTTGATAAAGGAAAATATGGTATTCGCATTACTGAAATTGTAAGTCGGCAAAAGCGGATTGAAAGTATGAAATAAATCAGGTTTTTTTCCTGAGTTTATTAAGTTACTGTGGGGCTGAATAGCTTAATTCGAGCGTTGCGAGATGATTGATATACTTCAGCCTTCAGTCTATCCACCTGAGTATTCAAAATTGCCGCCAAGGAGGGCATGTGCTTGTACTAACAAGGAAAGTCGGTGAACGGATTAACATTAGCGATGATATTATTATCAGTGTTATTGAGATTAACAGAGGAAGTGTAAGGCTGGGCATTGAGGCTCCAAGGCAAGTATCTATCCTCAGGCATGAGGTCTATGAGAGGATCCGGGAAGAGAACCTCAACTCATCTCAAGGAATTTCCACTGATGTTGCAAAAGCAGCTCGTTTCTGGCGAAAAAAAGGTTTTAAGGAGTAAGGTATTGAAAATAGAAACCACAAAGTTTGGGACGATTCAGATTGAAGAAGAAAAGATCATCACCATGCCGGCCGGCATGCTCGGCTTTCAGGGAAGGAAACGCTTTATTATTCTGGAGAGTAAAGAAACGCAGCCCTTTTACTGGTACCAGTGCGTGGATGACCCTGCTTTGGCCTTTGTGATCATTAATCCTTATCTTTTTAAGCCGGATTATTCGGTCGATCTAAAACCGACTCTCAAGGAAATGTCGTGGGAAGCGGATGGGGAAGAGAATTTGAAACTTTATGTGGTGGTGAATACCTCTAATGGTGCGTCTGATAAGATAACAGCCAATTTGATTGGTCCGCTTCTT
>JAQYWI010000232.1:0-5885 GCA_030145015.1 Desulfobacterales bacterium | reverse complement strand
GATGGCCATCCATAACAACCTATATTCTCACAAATATCCTATCTTCTGAAAATTTATCAAACCCTTTCATCAAAAAGAATGCCCAACACATCGCCCATTCTGATAATCAGATCCAAAACATCTTCGGGCGGAATCTGTCTAATCAAATTTCCGGTATCTTTTTCAACAACTTTTATTATAGTCCGGCCTGATTCGTCATGCATCGAAAATTCAAGCCCGACATTATGGATTGTATTTATGTCATGTTCCAGCTCATCTAATAAATCCTGAGAAACCTGGACATCCTCTTTCCCTTTTTGCCCATCCTCTACATTTTTTTCCTCTTTAATTTGTTGATCATCTTTAATTTTCCGATCCGGCCGGACCTTCTGATCTGCAATTTTAGAAACTTTAGCAGGCGCAATACTATCAGACTTTATCTTATGGACTTGACCTTGAACAGCCACTCCAGGATTTATCGCTTCCAACATGTCACCCCCCCTTGATTCATTGATTAGTTAATTTAGTTAATTAGTTGATTCGTTGATTTATCTGATTCATCCAATCATCGATACGCAGCGACCAGCTTTTTCCCATTTCCAATTTTTTGTAATTCTCTACCCGTTTCATCCCGCTTTCTTTCTATCTCCGCAACAAGTTCATCAACCTCGTCTTTTACCTCTTTAATCAGGTCGAGCATGAGAGGATTATCGCTTAAGCCGGTATGTTTAATATCATTCATTATCTTCTCATGCTCTTTGCCCAATCGTACAAGCGCTTCGATATCATTATCACCAAGGGCGATTTTAACCCTCATGGTTATATTATGAAGACTCTCATAAAGCGTTTTATGATTAAACTGCAATACGGACCCCCCCCTGCATTTGCGCTTGCTCAATGGCCGGCTGAAAAGCGGGTTCTTTTTTAGCCGCTTCATCAAAGCCTTCTTTTAGCTCGCGAAGGAGTTTTTCCACTTCATCAAGAGCGCCGATATCGTTCTTCATATTGGCAATTGTCAGCCGATCCATCATATAGTGGTACAGATCAGACAGATTTTCTACCAGCTCTTCCCCCATTTCCCTGTCCAATGCACAATCAAGCTCTGTAAGGATCGCCATAACCTTTGAGATGTTCTCTCCCCGGATCTTTGCGTTTTTCTTTTCAATGCCCAAACGCGCAAACCTCATAAATCTCACAGCTCCATTATAAAGCATCAAGAGAATCCGCTCCTTATTATCAGTTGTGTGGACTACCGCCTGGTTGTAAGCCGCATACCCTGTGGGCGCCATAACTTTTATCTCCTTTTTTTGAATTCGTTGATTTGTTTATTTATCTGATTCATCCAATCATCCAACCCCTAATCCCTAGCCCCTGTTTGATATGTAGTTATTCAAATTCTGCATGCCCAGAATCTGCTGGCTCAAATAATTCCCGGTGTTCTGATATCCGGCAAGGAGTAATTCCAATGCATTGAACTGGGCTCTGGTGCGTGTTTCCCATGCCAGATTACGCATTTCTATACGTTCAACCTGGTCCTGAATATCTTCTATAGTGTTTTTGATCCCATCCGTCCTTGCATCAAGGGTTCCGCCTGTGGAATCAAGTATCGCATCCAGTGTATCTACCATGCGCACGGCAAAACCCTCGGAGCCTTCGGTTGCCTGGGTGAAAAAATCGACCACATCGTCAAAATGATCATCAAGAGCGCTATTGATGGTTGAAAAATCGACCTCCAGTCGTCCTTCACTGTTTAGCGTAATGCCAAAGTCCGACAACCGGCTGAATGATTCAACACTCGGAACCGTGCCTGTAACCAGGCGATCAAGACGGCTGTGTATATTGTTTGTGATGGCATCGCCCAGCAGGATGCCTGCGGTCTCGCTTTCAGCGTTATAACTCTGGGCTGAATCAAAAAAATCAAGCACATCGTTGTATGCGCTGACAAAAGAGTTGATCTTCGAGACGATCTCTGATGTGTTCCCGCTTACAGTCAGATCAGCCTGGTTGTCAGTGTCTGGGGCTGATTCAAGGGTAATGGTTACGCCGCTGATAACATCGTCTATCGTATTGGTATCCCTGTGAATATCGGCTATACCATCAACAGTGATGATTGAGTCTGCGGCAGCCTGGGCCTGAACCATTTGGTTTTCCGGATCTAAGTCTTCATAGAACAATCGGGAAAGATTACTATCATCCTTGTTAAAACCATCCTCGTCGGTTACTATGAGACTGATTTTGTTTGCCGATCCGGTATCCTCGCCGGACAGAGTCAGGAAATAGTTCGAGCCGTTAAAGATGACCGTCGCGTTGACCCCGGCTTTTGCATCATTTATGGACCGGGCAACCTTCCTGATGGTGTCGGTAGCAGACACAGCGATATCCATCGTACTGCCGTCTCCCACCTTGAGCTGAATTATTCCCTTACCCACGAGTTCTTCCTCGGAAAAGCCGCAGCTTGTCAGTTTGTGAACTTCAGCCATCTGGGTTACCGTAATGCTGTAGGAACCCGATACAGCGGTATCGCCGGCAGATACGGTAAAAAGGTCTGTGTCACCTGAGGAAGCTGAAAAACTGGTCAAATCGCTTGCAGAATCAAGTCCATCCATGGCAGATTTCAGACTGCTCAATGCGCTCTGCAAATTGCCGTATGCCGACAATTGCACCTGATAATCAGCTTCCTGCTGCTGAAGCTTTAGAATGGGCTTCTGCTGTACGCTCTTAAGCTGGGTAATGATATCGTTATAATCAATACCTGACATAAGACCTGCGACTGATATAGACATAATTATTTTCTCCTTGATTTAATACTATTATCGGCATTTCATCAAGAAACTTGAGTGTATAGGAATTTTTTTGCAACTTTTCAATAAGTTCGGGTTTCTGTCATTGCGAGCGATGCAATCTCATTGATAGCGCTGAGATTGCTTCGTCGCTGACGCTCCTCGCAATGACGAAAAATCATAATTTCCTGGGATTACCGGAAGTTATTGAGAACTTACTTTTTTTGGCGAGAAATCACTCGTTCCCACGCTCCTGCGTGGGAACGCATAATTAGAATTTCAGAAAAGTGTTAACTGGTAAATAAAGGATGTAGTGGATAGGCTGAACTTTTATGTTCCAGTAAACAATAAACCTTTACCTGTTCAACATAAACAGACTCCATGTCCATGCGGGCAATAATATTTTGCGGCAATACCACTCGTCCTTACAAGAAAAATTTTTATCGGCAAAAACAAAACCCCGCATCCATTTTCAGGAAGCGGGGTTTTGGTTTAAAGTTATTACTTACTTTCACCTTTCAGCTCATATTTTTACTGAAGCAGGCCGAGCACTGCCTGAGGCAACTGGTTGGCCTGGGCCAGCATGGCTATGCCTGCCTGTTGCATGATCTGGGCCTTGGATAGAGCCGCAGTTTCCACCGCAAAGTCCGCATCTATGATCCGGGCACGCGCAGCAGATATGTTTTCGGAGGTACTCTGCAGGTTGGCGATGGTGGACTCGAAGCGGTTCTGGACCGCACCGAGATTACCCCGGATACTGGCAATCTGGGACAGCGCCCCGTCCAGCAGGTCAATAGCCTCGTTGGCGCCATCGTCGGTGCTGATATCCACGTTGTTGATGCTATTTTGTGACACCGCCGCAGTAGCCAGTCCCGCCTTGCCGGGATTGGTGCCGGTAATCAGGAAGCTGCTAGCGGAGTTGAGCTCCAGTATGCCGAGACCGTTGAGGTCCGTGCCGGCGCCATTAGCTGCGGTACCAGTGCCGCCAGCAAGGTCCTCGACCAGTGAATTGGCCGTGCTGCCGGTGTCGTTCGGGGTGCCGTCGACTGTCGAGTCACCCGGCGAGCCCAACAGATCGGAGGTGACTGTCACCACAGCTCCAGCCACACTGGACTGGATGTTGGTGTTACTCGCCAAGTACTGGGCATTGATGGCGGCATTCAGGTTTGTGGCGATCGTGGCGTTATCGGCGCCCAGGACTACCGCCGAATTGCCGGTGGTAACATCGCCCGAGCTCAGCACGAACTCGTAGGTAATGCCGGCGACCAAGAGGGTGTTGCCGGCAGAAAGGCCGCCCGCGGCGTTGGTTGCGCCAATGGTCACATTAGCCCCGGTGGCGAAGTTTGCCGTAGCATCCGTGTGCGTAGTATCATTGGTGGCCGCTGTGGAGGTTATAATGGCATTAGCGCCAGTGGTGCTTAACGCGATATTTTTGAGCGTACCATCCGCGATCCGGGCGGCAATCCCGGCCCTCAGGCCAGTGGCGCTTGCAGCTGCATCGGCACCGTGGGCTACGATGTTATTGTCCAGATCGGCAGCAACAGCAAAGGTAAAGGTTTGCCCACCCACTACAACTGTATCGTCAACAGCGGCTGCTGCATTCGCCAAAGTAATCGTATTTACCGCAGCAGAACCATTTGCCAAGGTATATGTGGACTGTGCCTGCTCCGTGCTCGCGCTCACCTCGATGCCCGTCGCGTTCTCCAACCGCGAGTAACCAACATCACTGTTGGTCGAGGTGATCTCGATGTTTTTGCCGGTGCTCGAGGTCAGGGTCAGGGAGCCGGTGGACTGATTGTGGACGGCCTGCACCCCGGTCTGGTTGCTTAATGCGTTGATGGCGTTGGCGATGTTTTGCCCTTGGGTTACAATGGTGTTGGAGCCGGCCACGGCGCCGATATTGACGCCGTTGATGAGGAGATCGCCGGCCTGCATGGCCTGATTACGAAGCAGGGTATTGGTGCTGCTTAGCTCGGTGGAGGCGGTGGCTTTGACGCCGGTCATTTCGCTGATTCCGTTGATGGCAGTGGCCTTGGACTCAGCCGAGCCACTAGTAGAAGCGCCCACGTCAGTGCCGTTGATGAGGAGATTGCCTGCTGTCAGCGCCACATCTGTAACATTCGTCAAACCGCTGGTGACCTGGTAGGAGCCGAGATTGGAGTTCTGGGCATTGCCCACGTTCATCAGAATGGTCTGGTTGGCGTAGGCCCCCACATGGAACTGCGCCCCGGTGAGGGAGCCGTCAATGAGTTTCTTGCCGTTAAACTCCGTGCTGACGGAGATCCTCTGGGCCTCGGCCAGGAGATTCTGCACCTCGTCGTCGAGGGCTGCGCGATCCATGGCGGAGTTGGAATCGTTGGCGGACTGGATGGCCAGTTCGCGGATTCGCTGCAGGATATTGGAGGTCTCCTGGAGGGCGCCCTCAGCGGTCTGGGCCATGGAAATGCCGTCATTGGCATTTCTGGCCGCCTGATTTAGACCACGAATCTCAGCGCCCATACGGCTGGAGATGGCGAGCCCGGCCGCGTCGTCCTTGGCGCTGTTGATGCGGAGGCCGGATGAAAGCCTCTGTAAGGACTTGTTTAACGCGCCCTGTGTTTTTCCCAGCATTCTCTGAGTGTTCAACGATGCGATATTAGTGTTGATTGTTATTGCCATAATTTATTCCTCCTTGAATGTTAGTTTGTCTTGGGCATCAATGCCCTTTTTTAATTGTTTTTGCCAAACTCCTGCCTCAATTATTACTGTTACTTTACAATTTTGACTTTTAACCCTGAACCTTAAACCTTAATTTTATTCATCCCTCCTTTCCGGTCCTGAAATTTTCTGCTGGTTTAAAATCCTTATCGGCTATAGCGATTAAAAACTTTAATTGAAAATTAAAAAAATGAGGAACGAAATCCAACAAAACAGCTTTTCTTTTAACCGCTCAACTTATTCTTGAATAATATATTAAATATTGATATATAAAAAATATAGGGACAGTCAATCTGGGTGCAATACAAAAAAGTGACATATAATTTATCAAGTAATCGTTGAACCCGTATAATCAGCTTAATGTCGAATGTCGAACAAGGAATGTCGAATTACGAAGGAAGGTGCTTAATAATTTTAAAAAAAAAACCC
>JAQYWI010000421.1 GCA_030145015.1 Desulfobacterales bacterium | reverse complement strand
GCGCTCTGGCTGTAAAGCGCATTTATCAAAGCTGCTGAAACATCTGCAAGTCCTCCGGCTTTGGCATTCAAGCCGTTTGAAATATTACCCATGCCTTTGGGAAGATAGGTAATTTCAGGCGTCACGATAAGAACTCGAGGATTGGTTGGAGAAATGTCGATCATTCCAAACCCGGCGGCATATCCAAGCTATCTTTCAAGAAAGTGATTTATAAATAAAAACATACCGTTGGTCATTGATGTCAATGACAATATCCCCGCCCCTTGTTTCAGCATAAACGATCCATCCGGGCTTAGGGCCGCTCCCGCATTCAGCTTTAGGAACAAAATCGCCGGTCTTCCCGTTATACCAGGCAAGTAACATGGGTTGAGAGGTAAATTCTTTTGCTTTGTTGTCGGCAAGTTGCTTGATGGATACAAAATCCAAATTTCGATCGTCAATCTTCAACTCTATGGGATTGTTCAGACACTCCTTTATGGAACAGCTACAACCGGTCATATAAATTTTCCCCTCATTCAATTTGAAAGTTTTAAGTGCCCAAAGATCTAACGTGCCATCACAATGAACTTTTTCCTTTTTTTGCGTCTCGGGCCTTTTTATATTTTGCCATGATTTTGGAACTCATGGCTTCCAGATTCTTCCCGATTATGGAAGCCCTGCCTGCCGGTATGGAAACCACCATTAATTCGGGGTCCAGTCCGCACCGCAAACGGTCCCCAAAGCCCGTAACTGAAAAATTGACCTTGCCCGTCTGTATTGAATAAGCGGTGACATCCCCACAGACGCCTTGAAAGCCCGTGGCCATTGAAATCTCTGTCCGGCCGCCGGTATCATATTTATCGGCCACTAATATAAACATGATTTGCTCCGCATTAGCGGGAATGAGTATCACCTGATAATTATCATCCGCCTGGGATAGGGGTCTGAGAAAAATCGCGCTTGTGCTGCCGTCCTCAAGCTTGTATGCCCCTGCTACCGCGTTTTTAGCGGCTTGGATGCTTCCAAAAACCCCTGCATTATAATGCTTGCTGCCGGATAGCATCTCTTCGGAATAATTCGAAAAACCCAGTGTTGCCGCACCGGATTTGCAGATGATATCCTTTTCCAGAAGATAAAGGGTTTGCCCGCGGGCGGCTGTCATTATTCCATGACAATAGCTTCGGAGCGGTTTATCCGGTCGGTACTTGTCCAATTCTAAGTTATGGTTTGGGTGTAGTAAAACAGCTACAGGAGAAATAGAAAGTTCTAAATGAGCGGTTAATATTTCAGATAGTTGAGCAGTATTCATCATTTTTCACACTCCGTCATTGGTATCGCACGCAGGATACCCTGCCTCAGTCTTGAATTATCAAAATCTGCAGGTTTCGAATCAACACAATTACCTCGGTGACCCCACTCATACAGGAATACCCCGAAAACATCAAGTCAGATATGTAGTTATTACCTGATGTCCATCCATAATTGAGATAGTTTGTTCAAAATCAAGGAAGGCGAAAGTAACATCACTTGCCCACTCAAAAAGCAATTATTCGCCTTCCGGCCGTTATCCCGTCGAAATTCATCGTAACGGATTAAGATCGTCCAGCAGACGAATAAGCGCGACCGCCCGAATTCTCTTTCCATAAGGCTTCGAGCGAGAGTGGTTTTACCCACCTGACGTGCCCCGACAATGCCAACAACCCGATGCCGATTTAACAAACCTTTTAAATTATCGATTTCTCGCTTGCGCTGAATCATGACTTTTTCTGCCTTGAAAATTCTGTGATGCCAACAGAATTTTCAAGGTAGACGATTGTCTTTTCACCTGGTTTTTAAAGGCAAGAAAATTCGGGTTCAGATTGATCTGACAAATCGCCTTGATACCGGTGGCGGGGTTATTGAACGACCTGAAATATAGGATGTCCCAGCTCTTGAAATGCTTTCTGTATGTTATACTTTTCTAATCAAGGATCACGGTTTGACCCTATACCTACAGCTTGATTAGAGAAAAACGCCCTATTGACAATACGACCGGTATTTGTTATCTATTGTCTATCTAAAATCCGGTAGTCGGTTGCCGCAGTATGATTGCTGTTGGATATCCGGCCTAACTAGTGCCCGAACGAAAACTAGGATTTTTCGTTAATATCA
>JAQYWI010000063.1 GCA_030145015.1 Desulfobacterales bacterium | reverse complement strand
CCGACCGAAAAACTTGTATACGTGCACAGGTTCTTTGACCACGCAGGGTCCAGCCGCATCTCGCCATAACGATGCCGCTGATGTTGCCTTCCGCTCTTGTGAACGACGTCGGCACCCTGAATTTTAATACTTTCGCAGCTCAATAGCCCGGCCCGCATACCCCCTGTCAACGCTTCGCCTATGCACTTACGAGCATAAACGCATGACTCGGGGCCGATGTGGGCTGCTAACCCTTCATCGTATGGAACTTTCATCCACTGTTCCTCGACGGTTTCACCGGCGCACTCACAACTTTTTCAGTGATTCAAAAGTACCGATATGTTGGAGTACACCAGGTTTTAAGGCGGTTCGAAAACCTGTGATACATAGCAGCAAACTGAAACTCGACCTTTCCAGCAGCGATGTTGGATATCATAAGTTTTTTTAGCCTCTCAAAATCCCATCTTTGTTGAAATCTGTAACGATAGGCTCTGCGAACATAAATGCTAACGGCAATTATGTTTCCTGATAATTCCCATCATAATTTCTCAATTTCAGGCATATTAAATTTTAGACAGGGCATTTCCCCTTCCGATTCCTCTTTACCGATAGCTGCCAAAGTGATAGAGGTGCTGAGCCCTGAAAACTTAAAAGAGAATGCCTGTGATAGAAACCACTCATATCAATCAAAAAGCGATTTTTGCTCTTTTTCTGATTCATTTTATTGGCGATTTTTTCCAGTCTTTTATTCGGCCGCTGCTGCCGGTAATGGCGAATAAATTTGATTTGAGCCTGGCCCAGGTTGGGTTGATAACCGGGATCGCAACATTTATGGCGTTTTTAATTCAACCCCTTTTCGGCTATCTGGCTGACCGCTATAAAACCCGGCTAATCCTATTAGTGGGTTCGTTTGTGGGGGCGATCTGTATCCCCATGGTCGGCCTTGCTCCTTATTTCTGGATAGTTCTTCTATTAATCGGCCTGGGTTCCATCAGCTCGGCCATTTATCATCCCACTGCAGCCGGGATGGTTTCGGTTTACGCCGGCCGGCGCACCGGATTCGCCATGTCTCTTTTCGGCCTGGGAGGTACTCTTGGTTTCGCACTCGGACCCATCGTGTGTTCCGGCTACGTAACCTACATGGGACTGCAACGCCTACCGTTTCTGACCATTTTTGGGGTGCTGGTCTTTGGGATTCTTTTCAATATGATTCCGGCGGCTGATGGTGACGGTCACCCCCGTAGTGATTTCTTCGGTGCGCTCAAAAAAAGCCTCGGTGAAATATGGAAACCGGTATTATTGATCTGGTCGCTCGCTTTTTCCAGGGCTTTTGTGGAACAGTCCCTTCTGACCTTCATACCGATGCTGACTGCAGCCGAGGGGCATTCGCTGGTGTCCGTGGGTGGCATCATTTCCCTGTTCACAATAGGCGGATCTATAAGTGCCCTCGTCTGCGGCCATCTGGTTGATCGGATTGGTTTTAAGCCCGTTTACTTTTTTTCCTTTGCGCTTTCTACTCCCAGCCTCCTGCTGTTTATTAACGCTGACGGACTGTATATTTATCCCATGGCACTACTGGCGGGATTTTTTCTTCTAGCCACCTTATTTCCTGCAGTGGCGCTGGCTCAAAAGGTCGTCCCCAGGGGGCGATCATTGGTGTCCAGTATCATCATGGGTTTGGGCATGGGTATAGCGGGGCTAATGATGCCCCTTACCGGTAAGATAGCCGATACATTCGGCATCCGAACGGTTTTAAACTGTGTCGGGTTCATTCCCCTGGCAGCACTCCTTCTGATACGCAATTTGTCCGAACCTGGCGAATAGATCTGATCCTTCGGGAATAGCTTTCAAGATTAGAGGTTTCGTGGAGGAAATAAAATTCGATTAGATTAAGATGGTCGGAACTGCTTTGGCCCTTATGGTATAAACTTCCGCAAGGATCAAAGGGCGATCTTATTTGATATGAAATGATTTCTTCATTATTTCCAACCAGGAGAACCTCACCGTTTTAGGCTCTTTCTTTGCAACGGTGGATTTCCTGGAAAACTCGCTATCCAGATATTCCTGGACCGGCTCATAATTTTCATACCACACAGTTTCTTCATCTTGCATTTTAAATGTGCCTTTCATTCACCAAACACCTTTCAGCCGATTCTTGCTCTAATATGTTCACTTAGAAGTTAGGGTTTTTACCAAAACCATACCCAAATGTACAGCCTAAAATCTAAAATCCACTTTCTCTCACTAATGTTTGTTCTTTATTAGAGAATTGGAACAAGGGGATGAATTAGCACCTCGTATATTGTGGTGCTTTTTTCTTGACATACAAGATATGGTACATATATAATTTCAAAACTTAATTCAACCAATCAGTGAAATCTTACTTTCGCATAGCAAAAGCTCAAAGCAGACCTTCACTCCGAAAATCGCACACCGAAAATACAGACATCCTGAAATCGGCCAACTGAAACTGACCCATTTCCATTAATTAAAGTTTGAGTGATGTGGTTTGAAATGTGTATTTTCCGAAATGCAAGCAGCTAGATTGGACGAATGGTTCACCAATCGTTGACACGATGATGAGGCTTAAAAAGCAAATAGGAAAATAAAAATGCAACATCTTTTAGAGATAGCGGATAAGATTCCGTTGGTAATGGCTCCAGCGATGGTGATATTAGCGACGCTTGTAATTTCTGTGCTGATAATTTTGATAAGATTATTGGAACCGGCATCAAAAGCAATGCTCGTTGCTGTGATGTTAGCGATGAGTGGCTGGGCATTTATGATGCGAGCTTTCTGACGAGATTTCGGCCTTCTTATTCAATCAGAACCTTACCGGATCGCCTGTCATGTCCACTATTTAATTATATGGTGCCCTCCGAATTTGAATTCACCCTGAAAGCTGGATTTTTTAGGGACGCCCGCCGTAAATTCATAATCACATTCCCACAAAAAAGACGATTTGAAACTGATCTTGCGGTAATGTATGATAGTCGACAGGGGGCGAAGGAACGCCCCTAGCCAGCCCAGGTGGAATTTATGGATTACCGATCTATTAAGTGGACTATCTTTACGGTGCTGTCACTTACTGCTCCGGCGATGCTTTTTCTCGTTATGGCAGTAATGTTTATGCCTGCGATTTTTTTTGTTGCCGGAATCGGTTATGTGATTCCAAAAGCCTTTATTCCAAGTCATACCGCCGAGTCGCTGTCGTTTATTGTTATCTTGAGTATACACGTTCTGGTATATGCAGGCCTTTACTACGGCGTATCTGTATTATTAGCTAAGGCCATCAATATGATCAACGTGCGCTTCGTAAGAAACTGCGTAATAGCGGCTTTTTGTTTAGGTCTGGCGGTTCTGACCCAATTTCCAGTTTATGGAGCCGGAGGGCCCGGCCCGATGCGCTGGTATCCACTATCTAAGCTCCTTGACGATTTTAACAAATCTTATGGGACCGGTACCGTGGAAATAGTTTATGGCGCCACTATTTTACTATTATGCGGGATTGTGTTGATTCGAAAATTTAAGAAAAATTGAGGTCAACATGGTGGGGTTTTTAGGGGAATCTACTTGCGGATTGATTCCAGAGCGCGTTTTACCAGTGCCTTTGCCAGGTCTATCTTGTAGCCGTTCCGGGGGAGCGGCCGGGCGCCATCTATCGATGCCTCCGCAACCTGTAAAATGAGTTTTGGGTCCAGCTCTTTGCCGTTGGCCATCGCCCCGGTTCCATCGGCTATATAAGGATATGGCGCAATACCCCCCATTACGATCCGAATGTCCTGGACAATTCTCTCAGACATCTCCGCGACTACGGCCACGCTGGCAAGCGCAAAGTCTGAAGCATGACGCACGCGATGTTTTAAAAATAGTTGATTCGTCTTGCTGCCCTTGTCGGGCACCCGCAGCGCTACTAATAGTTCACCGGGTTTAAGAGCGGTCTCGGTATAATCATTCGCACTCAAAAAGAAATCCTGTAAAGGCAACTTCCTTTCTCCGTTTGAAGTCGCTATTATCGCGCCGGCATTCAATGCAATGAGTGCGGGAGCCATGTCAGAGGGATGTGCCACAACGCATTTGCCGTAGTTTATGACAGAATGGTCATAGCGGTGTTCCCCGCTGACAGCGTAACATTTGCGACCCCCTTTTTTATAACACGGAAAATCGGGGTGCCTGAAGTACAGACATTGCGGTCGCTGGCAAAGATTCCCTCCTAGAGTGCCCATATTCCTGATCTGAGTGGTGCCAATTTGGCGAGCCGCCTGGGACAGAATGCTGAAGCGTTCGCGGATAATATCAGATGCTCCCAACTGGTTAAGCGTAACGGCCGCACCGATTCGCAGCCCCGATTCATCATCATGGTCAATCCGCTTCATTTCAGCGATATGTTTGACGTTAATGAGAACCTGAGGCGTTTTAAGTTGGGGACCCTCGAGTCTATCTTTCATGAGACCCAGCAGATCCGTACCACCGGCGATCACTCTGGCTTGATTACCCCATTTTTCCAACCAGAGGACAGCCTCCCGGACACTTTCTGCATCCGCATGTTCAAAAGCTGGCAGTTCATAAAGCACGATGAGTTCACCTTCTTTTCTTTTTTGCGTTGATCGCATTAATGATCTTGTCGGGGGTTATGGGAAGATCATTAAACCAAATGCCAATCGCATCATAAATGGCGTTTCTGATAGCCGCGGGCGTCGGTGCATTTGTATTTTCACCGGCCCCTTTGGCGGAATAGGCAAAGTACGGATCTTCGTCTTCGGTGAGAATGGCATGAATCGCGGGGACATCCAGCGATGATGGCATCTTATACTGATGCAGGTTGGTACTCAGCAGCTTACCTGTCCTGGGATCATAGATGCCTTCTTCTGAGAGGGCATAGCCAATTCCGAATCCAATGCCGCCATAAATCTGCGAGATACAGAGCTTCGGGTTTATGGCCCTCCCGAAATCATGGGCGGCCGTTATTTTTAGAATTTCTACCAGGCCGGTCTCGATGTCCACTTCCAGTTCCACCGCCTGGGCGCCAAAGGTGGAAAACATAGGCGCATTCGGGTTTGGCGCCCTGCTTCCGCTTCCCCTGATGCAATTATCAGGATCTATTTTATGGCACACCTCACGAAAGGGCGTCGATTTCGATGGATCTGATGCCACGTATATTTTGCCGTTTTTAGAACGCAGCTCCTCGACGCCTGTTTCAAACAGCGGGGCTGCTATTTCGAAAAGCTTCTGCCTGGCTTCAGCGGCGGCCTGCAACACTGCCGGTCCAAGCTCGGGTGTCGCCCTCGATGCATGGCAAGAAGGGCCATAGCGGGTGCCCTGTGTGTCTCCATATACTACCGATACGTCATCCGCCGCCACCCCGAGCTCCTCGGCTGCGATCATGGAAAAGATGGTTTGCTGTCCACCACCGATATCAACGACGCCTACACGCAGATCGATCGTACCGTCATGGTTTATATCCACGTCCGCATTGGCGGCGTACGGCTGCAAGCCGATCCCCTGAAACACCAGGTAGGAGGCCATACCGATACCCCTTCGCCGGGTGCCGCGCCCGGCGCTGCGTTTAGCGCTTCTGTTTTCCCAACCGATGGCTTCGGTTGCCAATTTCATGCATTCGTCAAGGTTCTTGCTGGAATAGGGAATCTTGGTCTCCTTATGACTGACCGCCGCATCCGGATAAGCCCCAAACTCGGCACTGATGCTGCAGTCGGTCGCATAATTTTTCAATCTAAACGCCAGGGGATCCATATCAAGCGCTACCGCCATTTTGTCCATATGCGACTCTAGGGCGAAAATAGCCGGCTTATTGAGGGGTGAGCGCGTCGGTCCGGTGATTTGTAAATTTGTATAGACACCGACCTGCTCGAGATACACGTTGGGGCAGGCATGCAGATTGGAGGTATGCCATATAATCTGGACGCAATAATAGTTCTCCTCGTTAGCGGCAGCCCCGATGTTCACAAGGGCCGTCTGATAAATGGCCGTGAGCGTCCCGTCTTTTTTGGCACCCATTTTGATGTACATCTTGCAATCCCACCGGCGCGAATGATTGACGAACTCCTCTCTGCGGGTACGCTCAATCCTGACCGGCCTGCCGGTCACCATCGCCAGCTTAGCGGCATAATAGGTAATCCTCTGAGACCATGCTTTTGATCCGAATCCGCCGCCAAGGTATTTGACAATGACCCTAACATTATCGACATCCAGACCCAACGATGTCGCCAGGGTCTCCTTTGTATTCCAAACACCCTGAATCGCATCCCAAACTGTCAGGTTGTGACCATCCCAGCTTGCGACGCACGCTCGCGTCTGAATGGTCCCATGGCATGAAGCTTGAGTGTTATATGTATCTTCAACGATAACGTCCGCTTCCTCAAATCCCTTATCAATGTTCCCCCGCTTTATGACATATTCCTTCCGGTCAAAAACATCGCTTCCCGGATATTCCTCATCGGCAATTAACGGCCAGGGGGGGCTGTTTAGGGTTTTTTCCTTGTCGAGCATGGGGGTGAGGATTTCATACTCCACATCGATAAGATCGAGCGCTCGCTGGGCAGTGGGGATGTCTTTAGCCGCCACAGCAGCGACTTCCTGCCCTTCGTAGGTGATACACTCCGGAAACGCAATCTGCGGAACCTTATACCAATAGGTACGCCAGCCCTGGGTGTTTTCCTTGGTCAACACGGCGGCAACACCCGGAAGCGCCTCGGCCTTGCGCGTGTCGATCTTAACTATCCTGGCGCGAGGATAGGGGCAGCCCAAAATTTTACCATAAAGCATATCGGGCATCTTTAGGTCCCCCGAATACTCCGCCTTCCCGGTAACTTTTTCCAATGCATCTCTGCGGTTTAAAGGCTTTCCTACGACGGTGAGCTCTCTGTCCAACAGAGGAGGTGTAAAGCCTTTAACCAGCAGTTTATTTGTCGCCATGATTCGACCTATTCTTTCCGAGCAATTCCTTAGAGGCATCCAAAGTGGCATTTATGATGTTTGAATAAGATCCGCATCGACAAAAATTTCCATCGATCGCTTCTCTGATATCGCTTTCTTCGGGGCGCGGGTTTTTATCCAAAAGCGCCTTCAGCGCCATCAGCATACCCGGCGTGCAATATCCGCATTGCAGGGCATCGTGCTCTATAAAAGCGTCTTGCAGCGGGTGAAGGTTGGCGTTGTTTGCAAGCCCTTCGATGGTTAATATTTCTGTTCCCGCAGCTTCGACGGCCAGCATGCTGCATGAATACACCGGCTCACCATCGAGAATGACCGTGCAGCTGCCGCACTCCGCCCGATTGCAGCCAACCTTTGTCCCGGTCAAGCGCAGCTCCTCTCGAAGGAATTCAGCCAGCGTGATCCGGGACTCTATATCGGCCTCAACTTTTTCCCCATTTACAAAAAGCGCGATATGTTTTTTTTCTTTTGAGTGATTTTCACCTAAAGCCATAATTATACCCCATAGGAGATGGGATCCCCACTCCTTTGACTATTTGCAGTTTTAATAAAGCGCCTTCTCAAGGCTCACAGACGTCTTTTTAATAGTATAGCATCATGTTTCTGTCAAGAATTCAAGGGTGGTGGAAATAGGTACGTCCATGAAATTATAACTTTTTGCACGCTAACCCAAATCCGGAGGTGACAATTATAAAAGAAAGGTTCACGGTTCAGGGTTTAAGGTTCAAGGTTAAACAAAAAATTGAAATACAGAAACCCCATTTTTTGAAGAAAATGAAGGGGTCAGCTCTACACATTTAACAATTTTAATTTTTTAAAACCTGGCCCGAATTAAATCTCCTTTGCCCTTTTTCTTAATTCAAATTTCTGTATTTTACCGGTTGCGGTCTTAGGTAATTCACAAAATATGATATTCTTAGGTCTTTTGAATCCGGCCATATTTTCCTTGCAAAAATCAATCAATTCAGCTTCCGTAGTTTTTTCAAAACCGCGATTGAGTTCAACAAAAGCACAGGGGGTTTCTCCCCACTTCTCATGCGGTTTGGCAACGACCGCTATCAAAGAGACCGCCGGGTGTTTGGCCAGGACATTTTCCACTTCAACGGAAGAGATGTTTTCTCCCCCGGAAATAATGATGTCCTTGGATCGATCCTTGATTTGAATGTAGCCGTCCGGGTGCGTGACTGCCAAATCCCCGGAATGAAACCATCCATTTTCGAAAGATTTTGCGGTCTCTTCTTTATTTTTGTAATATCCTTTCATGACGGTATTTCCGCGAATCATGATTTCACCCATTGTTTTGCCATCTCGCGGTACCGGTTCCAAAGTGAGCGGATCCAAAACATCAATTTTTTCCATCATCGGATATATCACGCCCTGGCGGGCTTTGATTTCGGCCTTTTTTTCGATGGACAATTCGTCCCAATCCTGATTCCATGCACATTGAAGTACATGCCCGAATGTCTCGGTCAAACCGTAAACATGCATAACTTCAAAGCCCAGATTCTCCATTTTTTCCAGAATAGCGCTTGGGGGCGGCGCACCCGCGGTTATTACATAAACTTTATGATCAATTTTCCGCTTTTCATTATCAGGTGCGTTGGCGATCAAATTCAAGACGATGGGAGCCCCGCTAAAATGTGTAATTTTATGATCTACGATGAGATCATAGATGTCTTTGGCAACTACATATCGACAGCAAAAAACAGTTCCCGCCAAAGCTGCCATCGTCCAAGGATATCCCCATCCATTGCAATGAAACAGGGGCACAGCGGAAAGATATTTCGGGTGATTGGGCATGTTCCATGCGATAACACTTCCCATAGACATTAAATAAGATCCTCGATGGTGGTAAACAACACCTTTGGGCCTGCCTGTCGTCCCCGAGGTATAATTCAGTGTAATCGCCTGCCACTCATCATTTGGCTTCTTCCACCGATAGTCGATATCACCCTTTTGAAGAAATTCCTCATAGGTGTATTCCCCAAGGCGTTCTCCTTCGCCTTCCTGCAAATTGGCATTTGGATCTTCAATATCAATTACCAAAATTTCTTTTTTAAACTTAACCAAGGCTTCTTTGACTGTAGGCGAAAACTGAGTATCGACAATTAAGACCCTGGCGTCTCCATGATCTAAAATGTAAGCGATTGTATCTGCTTCAAGTCTTGTGTTTATGGCATTGAGAACCGCCCCGGTCATGGGGACCGAATAGTGTGCTTCAAAAATTTCAGGGGTATTTGCCGCTATTATTGACACCGTATCACCTAATCCAACACCGTGTTTTTCAAGGGCGCTGGCAAATTTCAGGCAGCGGTTATATGTCTCAAGCCAGGTGTAGGTTCTATCCCCGTAAATCACGGAGGCATATTTCGGATACACATCCTTTGTTCTTTCAATAAAGGATAAAGGGGAAAGCGGCACAAAATTAGTTGCATTTTTGTCCAGGTTCATCTCATAGTTGCTTTTTGGGGAATTCACTGTATCCTCCTTATGCTGCCTAAATGGCGGAAGCACGGCCGATGTTCTTCCAGAAGGTTTATTTTTCTGGAGGAGAGTATAAAAAAATTACCCTTTTGCGTCAAGCAGGACGCCTGAAGAAAAGGGGGTGGTGAAATATTGATATTGTGTTTTATCTGCGCCGGCGGATCCCACTCATAACCCTTTGACTTCTAAAGAAATTTTCGGACAATTAACCCTTTAAAACCTTTCATTTTAACCCTTATTTTTGGCAGTCTAACCTTTGCAGCCTTTGCTCTTTAAATCATTTAGATAATAACCGAGGCCGCATTAAAGACCAATTAAACTGAAAACTAGGGCCTGTTGATCACAAAGATCAACAATTTGCTTGATTTCGGTACAAATAAATATTATTCTCTGTCAATCAATAAAGTCCCGCCTAATAAAATCGGGACAGTTTCTTACTGAAGGAAGTATCCATTTGTCAAAGTGGCATCCTCCAGTTAGTAACGTTGAAAACTTTAAAGAAAGGAGAATGTTATTATGGCTAATGGAACTGTTAAGTGGTTTAATGACCGTAAAGGGTTTGGTTTCATTGAACAGGAAGACGGCCCGGATGTGTTTGTTCATCATTCAGCAATCAACGCCGCCGGTTTTAAATCTCTCAATGAAGGCGACCGCGTTACTTTTGATATCGAGCAAGGCGAAAAAGGTCCTGCCGCTGCAAATGTGACTGTGGTTTAACTTTCGTTTCCGCGTAAAAAGGGCATCCTTCGATTAAAGAGGGGTGCCCTTTTATCTAGTGTTGTGTCCCGCAAGTAATTTACAAAATACGGTTTTATTTTAGGCTTCTGGCCGACCCAGAGACAAGCAGGCAGTGACCACCAACTGCCAGTGGCCAGCAGCCAGTGACCCGAAACTTGTAAAGAACTCAATTGGACTAAAATATCCCACATAAATTTTGTAACATATTTGTGGGACCCAACACTAGTTTGAATTAATCCCAGCCCATTTTTTTTCAGATCATAAACAGTCAAAAACTGTGCCCAATATCTTTTTCTTTTCACCACCATCAAGAATAAAAGAATAACGGCCTGAGGAGTGACAATATGGCGAAATCGCATTATTCATTTAAGAAGCGTAAGAAAGAATTAGAAAGAAAGTTAAAACAAGATGAAAAAAGAAAACGTAGACAGAATAAGGACAATATAGCATCCGAAGAGAATCCAGACCCATCTCAGGATGAGGTCGAAAATCTGCAGGCAGAAGAGAATCCGGACCCATCTCAGGATGAGATCAAAAATCTGCCGGAATAGGGAGGCGAAAGTGTTTTTACCCTATCCGGCAAGGAAAAAATAATGTTTCATATTTTACCCGGCGCAGTTCGGGGCATTTTGTCCCTGGCCCTGTTTATTTTGAACACGGTGTTCTGGTGCCTGCCTTTGTTTGTGTTGGCGGCCGCTAAGGCGGCGGTTCCTCTGGAATCCTGGAAGCGAAGATGCAGCCGGATGCTAAACGCCATTGCCGAAAACTGGATTTGGGTCAACAATCAAAATCAGAAACTGCTCGGAAACACGCGTTGGGATGTTCAAGGTATGGAGACTCTGGAACGATCTGAATGGTACCTGGTTCTGGCCAATCACCAATCCTGGGTGGATATCGTGGTGCTTCAGAAAATATTTCATCGGAAAATCCCATTCTTGAAGTTTTTTATAAAAAAAGAGCTGTTATGGCTTCCGATTCTGGGTCAGGCATGGTGGGCAATGGATTTTCCTTTTGTCAAAAGGTATACCAAAAGTTATCTCCAGAAAAAGCCTCACTTAAAAGGCAAAGATCTAGAAATAACACGCCAGGCCTGCAGGAAGTTTAAAAAAATACCGATCTCTATTACGAATTTTGCGGAAGGTACCCGTTTCACGAATGAAAAGCATCGCAGCCAGCAATCCCCATATGCGCATCTACTTAAACCAAAGGCCGGCGGTATTGCATTTGTGCTCGGCTCCATGGGAGAACAAATTCACCGCGTACTGGATGTCACCATCGTGTATCCCGACGGCATCACAAATTTTTGGGCACTTCTGTGTGGTAAAATCCGGAAGATTAAAGTTCGCGTGCGATCACTGCCGGTGAGCGCTGAACTGCTCGGTGATTATACCAATGATGGGCCCTTTCGGGCAGGGCTGCAGCGTTGGTTGAACAACATATGGGCAGAAAAAAACCGGTACATCGAAGAGATGATGACTTAATGACCGAGGCCGGTGATGTGACCCTGTTTTTGAAGAAACCGTGGTCAGTAAAGACCCCCCCCACCAAAATGAACACCCCTAAAAACATTTTCCTAGCGCTGACCAGTGGTCTGCTACTGGGGCTGCCCTGGTCTGCTTCAGCTTTGTTCTTTGTGGTCTTTATTGCCTGGGGGCCCCTCCTGCTGCTGGAAGCGGAAGTCCGACATTACCCAAATCCCTACGCCATATTCAACTACGCCTTTATAAGTTTTCTGCTGTGGAATATCATTGGAACCTGGTGGGTTACGCAGGCACAATTAGTGGGAGCCATCCTCATCATTCTGGCAAATTCGCTTCTGCAGGCCCTCGTATTCTGGCTGGCAAGCCGTATCCGTACAATCTTGAAAATTCCCCTGTTGTTCCCCTTTGTGCTCATCTGGATGGGGTACGAGCATTTTCATCTATCCTGGGACCTGGCCTGGCCCTGGCTCAACCTGGGCAACGCACTGGCCACCGCGCCAAAGCTTATCCAATGGTACGAGTTTACCGGTGTTCGGGGCGGGACGCTCTGGATCATACTGACCAACTTTGCGGCTTTGAAGGTGTACGCTACTTATCGGGAAAAAGGCCCGGGTTCTATTGTTCCGGCAGGCGCCATAACCCTGATGCTCTTTCTTATCCCCACCGTCGTATCCTATCTAATATACCAAAACTTTGAAGAGGAAGGCGCAACCGTAAATATAGCGCTGATTCAGCCCAACCTGGATCCATATACGGAAAAATTTGACCCGCATAATTATGCGCGACACGTGCAGGCGTTTTTCCGGACAGCTGATGCGATTGTCGATGGCGAAACCCAATACCTGTTTGGCCCGGAAACCCTAATTGTCCAGCAGATTGACGAAAACGATCCTGCAGCATCGACCTACTACCGTGATTTATTGGAATTTCGGAAAAAATATCCAAAATTGAACATTCTCCTGGGCGTACACAGCTATCAGAAACTCGGCAATGAAAACCTTCCCCCGGGAAGTCGTTTCAATAGCGAGGAAAACTTTTACTACGAGGCCTTTAATACGGCGCTTTTTCTGCCGGCGGGTCCTGCATCTGCACCCCAATTCTACCACAAAACCAAGTTAGTCCCTCTATTCGAACGCATGCCCTTTGTGCAATATCTGGGCTTTTTGGGGAAATACTCCCTGGAGCTTGGCGGATATACCGGCACCTACAGTCTTCGTCAGGAAAGGACTATTTTTGAATTGCCTGACGCCTCGATTGCCATTGTGCCGATTGTCTGCTTTGAATCTATATTCGGCCCCTACATCTCACGAAACCTGCCCAAAGAAGCGGGTTTTATTTGCATGATCACCAATGACGGATGGTGGAAAAATACGCCGGGCTATCGACACCACTTCAATTTCAGCCCGGTTCGTGCCATCGAAAACCGGCGGGATTTTGTTCGGGTTGCCAATACCGGAATCTCTGCTCTTATTAATGCCAAAGGCATGGTTATCGCCAAAACGCCCTGGTGGGAAAAAACGACCCTCAAAGGCAAGATTCATCTGCGCCGGGGGCAGACTTTTTTCGCTCGACATGGAGATTACCCGGGCCGGATATCTTTGGTGTTAGGGGGATTTCTGGTTTTGTACGGCGGGATTCGAAAACTGAAATTTAGGGGACGTCCATGAAATTATAACTTTCCCGTCGACCGCAAGACAGATTCCACCCACAAACCCGGTTTTTTAGGAAACGGTGTCAAACCTTGATCGGTGATTTAAGCATTATTTTTATCAGAAATTAAGATGCAACCCCTTTTTCTGTTATTTCAGATCTGCTGGCATTTCTGCTTAATCCATGATCTAGACCGCCTCTATTGTTGAGGGCGGCTTTGAACTGATGTTGTAAGTTACACTGACCACACCGGGAACCTCCGAAGTGATTCGCGCGGCCAGCCTTTCAAGAATTTCAAATGGCAATCGGGTTGGGGAGCCGGTAACTGCATCTTCGCTATCCCAGCATCGGACCTCTATCTGAAAACCATAATCTCGCTCTCCGTCTCTTATACCGGTAACCCGATCCTCATGCAAAATGGCCAGGTATTGGAAAGCGTCGGTCCCGGCTAACTCCTGCTCGACAACAGCGGTTGCCTTCCTTACCAGCTCGATTCGTTCAGGCGTCGTTTCACCAATTACTCTGGCCGCAAGGGCCGGACCTGGAAATGGTGGGCGATTGAATATCTCCTCCGGCAAACCCAGGACCTTTCCCAGGGCCCGCACGGCCGGCTTTCTAAGCTGAATAATCGGTTCGATAACCTTGTATCCATAAGCGGCTTCGGTGTCGATGCCAAGCTGCGCCAGAATGTTATGCTGGCGCTTGATGCCTGCCACTGTTTCTTCGACATCCGTAAAATTAGTGCCCTGGAGAAGAAATCGTGTCCCGCTTTCCTTGACCAGACGACCGAACACCGATTTATAAAAGGTTTCAGTGATGGCTTGGCGTTTCTCTTCCGGATCGGTTTTGCCCTTCAAGGCGTCAAAAAATTCATCCTGCGCATCAACAAGTTCCACCGGAACGCCACATTTTTCAATGATAGATACCACATATTCAGGCTCCCCTTCACGCATGATTCCGTTATCAATAAAGTAGGTCTTCAACTTGTCCCCCAATGCGCGATGCCCCAACATACTCACGACGGATGAATCCACGCCTCCTGAAAGCGCATTGATCGCGATTGAATCGCCAACTTCCGATGAAATCGCCTGACACTGTTCCTCGATAAAGGATTGCGCCTCCAAATCCTCAAGCTTTATTTCCTTGAGCTCCATTTTCAGCCTCCTCCCGATTTGATGTTATTAAATTTCCGCTGCTCCTGTGCTGAGTAAGAGCAAATAATATTCATGTCAAGAAATTAATTTAGGGAAAAAGGGGGGATGTTCATTTTAAAGGGGAGGTTCACGGTTCAATGGTTCAAGAGTTAAACAGAGGATTGAAATGCAAAAACCCCACCTCTAAAAATGAGAAGTGGGGTTTTATTTTTATAGATATTAGTGGATTTATTGCAGATAATGGGGCGCTTATTTTAGATATTTTCCGAGAGAATTTTGCGCTCTAAATTACCTTTTTTATCCACCTTGGATTTGTCGCCACATTTTGGGCACTTGATATCGTCCCATTCAGCTCTAATCGTTATCTTCTCAAACCCGCCATGCTTTTCGCATATAAATTGATAAACAGGCATTGTATACTCCTTGCCGAAAATATTTTATCAGAAACATCGCCTCTTATCTTTATATTCGGCCAAAAGGTGGGATTGCTTTAGTTTTTTCGGGAGCTTAGAAAGGTGACAGGATGTGGATAGAGGGACAGCATAATTAAAAACCTGTTCAAAGTTCAAGGATTAGACAAAGGGTTGAAGTGCGGAAATCCCATATCTTGAAATTAGAGGTAGGATTTTTTATTTAAGAATAAGTGCATACGTATGATCGAGACTTAAGATGAGATCCATAGCCCAGGATTATTTTGGTGACTATCCCGTGGGCCCGGTGTCACCTGTAATTTCGTCTGCGTAGGTGTTGATGCGGCCTATAATTTCGTTTACATCCTGCTCATTGATCCCGCAATCTTGGAGTGTATCCAGCAGGTGGTTAACATACAGAGCAAAATGATGTTTGGTAATACCTCTTCCATGGTGGACGTGACTGAGCGGCCTGCCGGTGTAAGTAATCGGACCGTCGAGCGCGGCGCTGAAAAATTCATGTTGCATGCGACGGAGTTTATCAATAGAGGTGTGTTTAAAAAACGGTTTGAGTTCAGGATCTGCCAAAACACGATCATAAAAATCATGGATAAGTTCGGCGATCACCGCTTCACCGCCAACGCGTTCAAAAAGGGTATTCTGTTTCTCGGACATTTTTAGCATTGTAAATATTTGTCGGATTAATCGCTATTTCATTACATTATGAAAGAAATGGGAATTTGCTCGATTTGAATTATCTTGAATTTTAGAATTAGATGTGAAAAAAATATTGCACTGCAAGAATGGTGTCTTTATAAAAAATAGATAATTGAAGTAAAAACATTAATTCGCAAAGGAGTATGGTGTCATGACCAAATGTGATTTTGGACTGATCGGTCTCGCTGTGATGGGCGAGAATCTGGTCTTAAACATTGAAAGCCGGGGCTACTCGGTAGCCGTGTTTAACCGCACCGTGGAAAAAGTGGATCGTTTTATAAATGACCGGGCCCAGGGGAAAAATATTGTCGGGTGCCGCAGCATAGAAGAACTGGTACAGAACCTGGAGAGACCCCGCAAAGCCATGCTGCTGGTGAAAGCCGGTGCGGCTGTTGATGCCTTCATTGATATGTTGATTCCGCATATGGAAGAAGGCGACATCATTATTGACGGCGGCAATACGTATTTCGAGGATACGATAAGACGGTCGAAGTATGTAGAAGAAAAGGGCCTTTTGTACATTGGAACCGGTGTTTCCGGCGGAGAAGAAGGTGCCCTTCGCGGCCCGTCGATCATGCCCGGCGGCTCGCCCGCGGCATGGGAACATGTCAAACCGATTTTCCAGGCTATCGCCGCAAAGGCGCCGGATGGATCGCCATGTTGTGATTGGGTTGGGAATGACGGTGCCGGTCATTTTGTAAAAATGGTGCACAACGGTATCGAGTACGGCGACATGCAAATGATTTGTGAAGCGTACTCCCTGATGAAGAATATGCTTGGCATGACGAATAAAGAGATGGAAGCAGCATTTCATGATTGGAACAAAGGCGAATTGGATAGTTATCTGATAGAAATAACCTCTGAAATTATGGGGTACCGCGATGAGGAAACCGGCAACCCGATGGTGGAAATGATTCTTGACACCGCCGGCCAAAAAGGTACCGGCCGCTGGACAAGTGAGCAGGCACTGGCACTGGGTATCCCGGCCATGACGATCGCAGAAGCAGTGTTCGCCCGCACCATGAGTGCGATTAAGGCAGAACGTGTCGCCGCGTCAAAAATACTGAAAGGCCCTAAAATTGATTTTAGCGGCAGTAAAAAAGAATTTGCGGAAATGATCCGCAAGGCGTTGTATGCTTCCAAAATCTGTTCATATGCCCAGGGTTACCAGCTCCTGAAGGCAGCAGCAGAAGAGTACCATTGGGATCTGAAATTCGATAGCATTGCGCTGCTATGGCGTGCCGGATGCATCATACGTGCCCAATTCCTCGGAAAGATCAATGAAACCTTCGCTAAGAATCCCGATCTGGAAAACCTGCTGCTCGACGATTATTTTAGATCCGTTCTCGATTCGACACAGAACGCCTGGCGCAAAGTGATTGCCACTGCCATTGAAAACGGCATCCCGGTACCGGCATTTTCTTCAGCATTGGCATACTACGATGGTTATCGCAGCGAACGTTTGCCGGCCAATCTGCTACAGGCCCAACGCGATTATTTTGGAGCACATACATACGAACGTATCGATAAACCGCGCGGTGAATTCTTCCATACCAACTGGACCGGTCGCGGCGGCGATACGGTTTCTTCGACATACAATGTTTAGGTCCTTTTATCTCGTGGGGGAAGTAAAGGCATCGTATGCCAAAATGATTTGCACGCCAGGCATCATTAAGATTTGTGAAGGGAGGTAACATATGACAATTGAACTCAGGCAGAACAGTGCCTATTGCATGCTTGTCCCTACAAGCATGGGAATTCGTATCACCTCGATCAATGGCCAGCCTGTGCATTGCAGCGATACATTTCAAATGTATGTGACCAGCGCGGAGTCAAACGTGGCGAGCGTATCGTCTTATCTTGGGCTTCCCGTGAAAGTTCTGACGACATTTGTCAAGGATAGCCCGATTGCCCGGCTCATCAAAGACAATCTGGCAAACCGGCACATGGATTATGAGGGCAAGGAAGTCGAGCAGGGGGGCCCCTGGGGCTATCGTCACCAGATTAATATTGCCGACAGTGGTTATGGTTCCCGCGGGCCGCGTGTGCACAATGACCGCGCGGGCGAGGTCGGCCGGACGCTGAACGCAAATGACTTCGATCTGGATCGGATTTTTGGTCAGGAGGGCGTGCAAATCGTGCATCTCTCAGGACTGATAGCTGCGCTGTCTCCTGAGACAGGCGCCTTCTGCCTGGAAATCGCCAGAGCCGCCAAGAAATACGGAACCCGTATCTCCTTCGATCTCAATTATCGTGCGACGTTCTGGAAAAATCGCGAGAAGGAACTTCACGAGATTTTTTCGGAAATCGCAGGCGTGTCCGACTTTCTGGCCGGAAACGAGGAAGACTTCCAGCTCTGCCTTGGAATTGAAGGTCCGGAAGCGGGTGGCGAAGAACTGTCAGCCAAAATTGACGGCTTCAAGCATATGATCAATAACACAAGACAAACTTTCCCGAATGCTAAAGTTTTCGCTACCACACTGCGTCAGGTCGTCAACACCAACTGCCATCTTTGGGGGGCCATCATGTCAGAAGGTGATCACTGGCATATCGTGGAACCACGCGAAATCACGGTGCTCGACCGGATCGGGGGCGGCGATGGTTTCGTTGGCGGAATGCTCTACGCGATCTTAAAGGGCTGGGAACCGGAGAAGTGGGTTCAATTCGGTTGGGCCAGCGGGGCGCTGGCGACAACGCTCCTGACCGATTACGCCCAACCGGCCGACGAAGAGCAAATTTGGAGTATCTGGCAGGGGAATGCGCGCGTGAGACGCTGATCGATAAAGTAGGGTAGAAAAAGGAGTTAGATATGAAGTTAGGCCGACTTAGCTTCGGGATCGGCGATCGCTTCGGGCATCAGGGCAAAGCCCAATTGCAAGCCATAATTCGAGCCGCGCAGGCGCACATCGATATCATACCGGTCTGGAATAAATCATATAGAGAACACCAGTTTGTGCATACCTCTCCTGATGAGGTGCGGGTAGAGGCAGATGCGGCTGTGGACGCCCGGGGATGGACCGGATCCTATTTCGTGGATGCAGATCACATTGGTCTTGCCATCGTCGATCAGTTCGTTGCTTCCAGCGATTTCTATACCCTGGATGTGGCGGATTTCATCGGAAAGCCCGCTTCCGATGAGGATCTAAAGGCGTTTGTGAACAAATTTTGCGGTTATACCGGAACCCTTGAGATCCCCGGAATCGATGCCGCCTTTGAAATCGATAAGGGCCGTTTAACGACCCTAGCCCGCAGATATTTGCTGGCGGTCAAAGAAGCCGGAAAAATCTACCGTCATATAGAAGCATCAAAAGGGAAAGGCAATTTCATCACCGAAGTATCCATGGATGAAACCGATGACCCCCAAACGCCGGTGGAGCTTTTCTTCATTTTGGCAGCCATTGCCGACGAAGAGATCCCGGCCCAGACCATCGCCCTTAAATTTACGGGCCGTTTCAACAAGGGTGTCGACTATGTGGGGGATGTGATACAGTTTGAAAAAGAATTTAACGACGATATCGCCGTCATTGCATATGCCATAAAGGAGTTGGGACTCCCCGATAATTTGAAACTGAGCGTACATTCCGGCAGTGATAAATTCTCCATCTACAAACCCATTGGAGACGCCGTTCGCCGCAGCGGTGCGGGGGTGCATGTAAAAACAGCCGGCACGACCTGGCTTGAGGAGCTCATCGGATTGGCAGAAGCCGGTGGGGAAGGATTAGAGATTGCTAAGGAAGTCTACCGAAGCGCCCTGGAACGCAGGGAAGGTCTATGCAGGCCTTACGCAACCGTAATCGATATCGATCCCTTGAAATTGCCTAAAGTGGAAGAAGTGTCTGCTTGGGATGGAAAAACCTTTGCAGCATCCCTTCGGCATGATCAATCCTGTGAACTTTACAACCTGCACTTCCGTCAATTATTGCACATCGGGTTTAAGATCGCAGCCGATTTAGGTGATCGTTATCTGAATGCCCTTAAAGAATATGAAACGGTGATCGCCGAACATGTTTGTCAAAACCTGTTTGAACGGCATATCAAACGCTTGTTTATGGATTGAATACTTAGCCCTGAAAGATTCGAAAAGATGATGAAATTCATAAGGAGTAGAGTTCTCAGCGGTGAATTCATGGCCGGAGCCTGGTGCAACCTGGGTTCCTCGCTTACGGCCGAAATGGCGGCCCGAATGGGTTTTGATTGGATCCTGTTCGATCAGGAACACGGCCCCGGCGACTCGATAACCCTTTTGCACCAGATCCAGGCCGTCGAAGCCTGGCCGGCTGCGCCTTTGGTGCGAATCGCCTGGAACGAGATGCCGCGGTTCAAACGAACCCTCGATTTAGGCGCCTGCGGTATTATCGTACCCTATGTCCAGACCCGTGAGGAGGCCGAATATGCAGCGGCGTCAATGCGTTACCCTCCGGAAGGTCTGCGGGGTGTGGCCAGCAGCCCCAGAGCGACCGGTTTTGATGGAAATTTCAAGGAATACTTCGCTACCGCCAACGACAACCTGCTCACCGTCGTGCAGATTGAAACCGGCAAGACGCTGGATAACCTGGATGACATCGCTGCTGTAAACGGCGTCGACGTGCTTTTTGTCGGCCCCCTTGACTTGAGCATAAGCTTGAATACACCCAATCAATTCGAAGACGAGCGATTTATCGAGGCGCTCAAAGCGGTCAGTCGCGCTGCAAAAGAAAAGGGCAAGGCCGCCGGAATCTTTTTGCCCAAAGCTGATTGGCTGGATCTGGTAACAGGCCTTGGCTTTTCCTTTGTCGCCATCGGTGCTGACGGCGGCATGGTATCGGCCGGATTGGCCCAATCTCTGGAGACCCTTTCTGCGAAAAAAAAGATTTGATTGCTGGATAGTGATTCCAAGAAGCAACCGGTCGATTCAACGAAATCGTATCAAGTACTTTAAATCTAATCAGTTAGAAGGAGGCTTATGTAATGGAAAGAAAGAAATGGCTGACAACGGAATACCCGGAGATCATATTTGAAGACAATACCGTGGGTCGTTTAAAAAAAGAGGTCTGGGATGCATCGGAAGAAGAAATCGACGCGATTTTAAAGGCATATCAGATACCGTCCCCCAGTGAACTGGGCAAAGCCGGATGCTATATTCAAAATACACCACGGGTTGACTGTATTGAGAAGCGCAAGAAAAACGATATTGTGTTTATACCCATCGGCTGTACTGAAAACCATGGGATCCATGCCAACTCAGGCCTGGACACGTTCATGGTTACCCAGATTCTTGAGGGGCTGCGACGGTACACGGCCAAACAGGGCTGTGAGGTCAATCTGGCCTTTACACCGCTGAACTACGGCGGACACCCGTACCATCACATGGGAATGCCCGGAACGGTGATTATCCCCCAGGAGACGGTTCAAGAAATGCTGATCTATACCCTGCTGGGTCTGTGGAACGACGGGTACCGCAAGATGATCCTGGTGAACAACCATGGTCATCTCTGGATGCTGGAGTCGGCCATCCAGGAATTTATGAAGCGATTTCAATTACCGGCATTGGTCCAGGTGCTGGATTGGCATCGGGCGGTCAGAGAGTTTTTCATGCCGGTGGGAAGAGACGACAGTATAGAGACCAATTTCATTCATGCGGATGAAAGCGAAACGGCGGTGGGGCTTTTGCTATTTAATGAGATGATAGATATGAGCGTGGTTCAAGATGCGGAAGGGGAAACATTTTTGCCGGAGGGGCATTTTGATCTTTCAGTCGATCCATACCGCAGGCCCCATCGATGGTCCGAGGGCGAAGGCCATTTCACCATCGAACGGTTTGCGACCCCGGAGGGTGTCGTTGGAGCGCCCAGTAAAGGCACCGCCAAAAAGGCCAAGCGTCCCATCGCTGCAATTTTAAAGTATTTAACATTGCTGAATGAACAGATATTGGAAACTTTTCCTCCTGGAACAGTCCCCCCGCCGGACAAAGTCTCTCTCCGGGACCCCAAGGAATTGGAGCCGTTTCTCAAGGAGCCGTTTAGCGAAGGATGGAAATCGGTGTATGAACTGCCCCATATCGGACCCTTTACCAAAGGTTAAGCATCGCGTGCATGAAGGCCACCCCGTTTACTAAACGGGGAGAATAGATATGCAAGAGCCGTATTTGCCTGCGGATGTAATATTCCATCCTAAGTGGAGGCGGGTACGGATTCGGAATCGTTGGATGCGGCATGGTGGCGGATTTTCACGCCAAGATTGGAAAGTATATTGTTTGCGAAAAACAGACTGCCGCAGACACCCGCACGGCCCTCGACCTCTACCGCAGCTGCCGGGTCTGATCAAGCTTCGGCGTTGGTCAATCGATCATCTCCCTACCCAAGAAGATTTGGTAACGTCAGCGATATGGCGGGAATGAATGTAACGAATAATAAAGCAATCAATATTGCCAGATAAAAGGGCCATATCGTTTTCACGGCATCCTCCAACCTGACACCGCCGACGGCACAACCGACAAATAGAACCGATCCCACCGGAGGCGTACAGAGCCCCAGCCCCAGATTCATCATTAATAGCATGCCGAATTGATATGGATCGACACCAATGGAACTGGCAACTGGTAAAAATATCGGCGTACAAATGAGAATCAGCGCGGCCATATCCATTATCATGCCAAGAAAAAGCAGCATCAGGTTGATCATCAACAAGATAACGACCGGGTTATCTGAAATATCCGTCAGGAAAACCGACATTTTTGTTGGCACCTGGTAAAACGTCAACAGGTATGCAAATGCGCCCGAACAGGCAATCAGGATCATGACCATCGAGGTGGTTCTGACTGAATTGATGACAGCCAGCTTGAATTTCTCCCACGGCAAAGCCCTATAGACAATAATTGTAACGATAAAGGCATAGATCGCTCCAAACGCGCCTGATTCGGTAACCGTAAAAATTCCGCTGAGTACGCCGCCAACAATAATAATGGCGGTCATCAACCCGGGAAGCGCCATGATAAAATCCTTGAATAAAGTAACAAAGCCGGGAAAGACCTCGGAGGCATAGTCCCGCTTTACGGCAACAACGTAGGAAACGGCGGCAAGGCACAGGCACATCAAGACACCGGGAATAAACCCGGCAAGAAACAATTTGGAAATGGAAAGACCCCCTCCGGCCGCAATAGCATATATAATCATATTGTGGCTCGGTGGAATAATGATTCCGGCAATGGATGAGGTTACGGTTACATTGACCGCGTAATCGTCATCATAGCCTTTCTCTTTCATGACAGGTATCAGGATGGAGCCCAGAGCGGAAACATCTGCTATGGCGGAACCCGATATGCCACCGAACAGCATGGATGAGAAAACATTAACGACGCCAAGTCCTCCCCGCATGGCCCCAACAGCGGAAGATGCGAAGCGAACCAACCGTATGGCGATACCCCCGTGAAACATCAGCTCACCCGCAAAAATAAAGAACGGAATCGCCATGAGGGAAAAAATGCTGATACCTGAAATAATCCGTTGAAAAGCGATCATCATCGGCAACCCCTCATAAAAAAAGGCGGAAACCGAGGCAACGCCCAGAGCAAATGCCACCGGAAGACCGATGATGACACAAATTGCGAATACAACAATTAGGATGAGCAGGCCCATGAATCAAAGATCTCCTAATTTATTCGGCATCTTCTTGATGGGTACGTTGAAAAAAGTGAATCAGATGCCCGATGGAGTATAGAAAAATCAAGGCACCGCTCAACATAATCGGCAAAGATCGTATCCCTTCAGAGACGTGGATGAGGGGAATCTCAGCGGTCCACTTGAACATGGTCAACTTATAGCCATAGACGGTCATCAGCAAGCCAAATCCGGCCAAAATACTATGGGATAAGAAATCGAAAAAACGACGAACCGGTTTCGGGCTTATTTCCCGGAACACGGATACACCCAGGTGGGTTTTTTTGTGGACTCCAACAGATGCGCCCAAAAAGCCGATATAGACAACCAATAACAAGGAAACTTGTTCAACCCAGGTGGGGGTTGCATTCAGCACGTAACGACCAAAGACAAGCCAGCCGAAAATGGCCGTCATGACAACCATGGCAATACCGGTAATGATGGTATTGATATAGCTGAAGAGATCTAATAACCTGTCAAATAATGATTTCTTCTCCAATGATTTTCCTGTGGACATTCGTAATACCCGCTAGAATTTCAAATTCATCAATGTGGATTACACAGAGAAACGGTCACCGGTATTTGGTTTTGAAAAAGAATACCGGTGACCGCAAAGCTTTCAGAACGAAACTAAGGTGTATTTTGGATCAGTTTGACCAAAGGCTTCAGGTTCGGGTTATCGGCCAGAAACTTGTCGTAAACCGGCTTCATAGCGGCCTGGAAAGCGCTTTTGTCCGGGATCGCATTGGCGACAGAGCCGCCGGCCAGAACTTTCGCCTCACTTGCTTTTGACCTCTCTTTCCAAAGCTTGCGCTGAAGAAGCGCAGATTCCTGGGCGGCTTCCTTCAGAATTTTCTGATCATCTGCAGATAACTTCTTCCACACGCCTGCATTTATACACAACGTCTCGGGAATGATCAGATGTTGAGAGATGGAATAATATTTTGCAACCTCATAATGACCCGTCGACTCATAGGACGGCCAGTTATTTTCTGCACCGTCCACAACCCCGGTTTTCAAAGACTGGTAGACTTCAGCAAACGCCATCGGAGACGGGTTTCCACCAAGGGCTTTAATCATACCGGAGTATAAATCATTGTTCATCACCCTGACTTTCATGCCTACAACATCGGCAGGTGCTTTGATGGGCTTCTTGGAGTTATAAAACGAACGCGCTCCGCCATCATACCACGCCAGGGAAATAAGGCCTTTTTTTGCCAGACCCACATTCATCATTTCGCCCGCTTTTCCCTCAAGAACACGGAAAGCGTGATCCGGGTCTTTAAAGATAAAAGGCAGAGAAACCACATTGGCTTCCGGAACAATTGGCCCAACGGGACCCAAACTGAAGTTAGCAATCTCCAGACCACCCATACGCACCTGTTCAATGGCGTCCGGTTGACTGCCGAGCGTACCCGCATGGTACATCTTTAATTTCATTTTGCCACCGGACTTTTGGCTCAACAACTCAACAAATTTGTCCAATGCTATCGTGTTTGGGTAGCCCGCCACATGAATATTCCAGCCCTTCCATTCTGCGGCTTGGACGGATACAGCAAAACAGACGATCATGGTAATAACTAAAACGGAATAAGCAAACTTTTTTAGACAATTCATTTCCCACCCTCCTTTTATAGCATTTTAAAAATACGTTTTTGGTTAGGTCACCTTTAAAAATGATGACGTTAATGGACAATTCTGCAAGGCTTTTAGTAAAATGGTCACACCCGAACCTCTCCCTGAAATTTTACCCTCCTTTCTTATTGTGGTTTTGTTTCCTGCATTTTTTCTAAATAACTGAAATAATTATTTTTTATTCTACTTTTGTGCTTGATATTTCCTCCGTGTTCGTTTAGAGTTTATTTGCAATCAATCCAATACGTTAACCCCAAACCA
>JAQYWI010000062.1 GCA_030145015.1 Desulfobacterales bacterium | reverse complement strand
CGGTCACGGCCTGCATGCCATGTTGAATGGTGGCGCCTTCAAACGCCGGGCCGGTCGCGCAGGAAGTGGCCACGAGCCCCGTCTTTCCTAAAAACATGATTTCCCCGTTTGTGCCCACATCCACCAGCATGGTTCCGACTGGAGTTTCTTCCAGTTCGGCCGCCACCGCAGCGCCCACCGTGTCGGCCCCGATAAAACCGGTGATCAAGGGCAGGGTGTGAACTTCAGCGTTAGGGTTGAAGCTGAACCCAATGCTGTCGGCTGCAAATTGTCTTTCTTCCACAAATTGGGGCTCATACGGATACACACCGATCGATGCCGGATTTTGACCCACAAAGATGTGAATCATGGTGCTGTTGCCCACGACCCTCATTGTCTTAATATGGGCCGGCGCCATCTTCATTGAGTCAATCAGAGCCTGTGCACCCCACTCTATCGTTTTTACGGCCATGCGTTGCAGACGCCTGAGCAGAGTCGGATCCGAACTGATGACACTGATTCGGCTCATCACATCATCTCCGAATATGGCCTGGGGATTTCGCATGGCAATTGAAGCGATGACCTTGCCGGCTGCCGGATCGCAAAGATAAACAGCGATCGTCGTTGTACCCAGATCAACGGCCAGACCATAATTCTCTTTTAGATCGTCTCCGCGGTCTTTTGAGACGGCATGCTTTTCAAGAAGCAGGGGCGGGGCTTTTTCCAATACGCTGGCGCTCAAGCGGGCACTGGCGGGAATTTCCAGTGAAATATCATTTAAGAGTGTGGTACAACAAGCCAGTCGATAACCGGCGGCAAGTCCTTTTTGGCCTAATATTTTTACTTCGCCGTCGCATGGCGGGGAGAGGGACTCCGGATCCGGATCGTGGATCTTTACCTGACATTTGCCGCAGCGACCTTTGCCGCCGCAATCGGAACGCAGCAGACGACCGTTATTGATCAGCGCTTCCAACGCAGTTTGCCCGCGTTCAGCGAGATAGGGTTGCCCGTTAAACATTATTTGAACCTTCTGTTTCGGATTCTCCATTGTAAGTTATCTCAAAATTAGCAGTTTATCTCCGAAAACAGAGATAAAAGTTAAAAAGTGCTCTAAAGTTAGAAGTGCCTAAAATAACTAAAATGATCTAAAATGCCTAAAGTTGAGGAATTCTACCCTATTAATAATAAAAGATGGAGCGTAGCGAGACCACAATTTTAGGCATTTTAGATCATTTTTAATTTTAGTTCATTTGTTTTTATAATCGTATTTCATATTTCTTGCGAATGGCCTGTTCAACTTTAGCCGAAAGGTAAGGCCTTTCTTCTTCAGCTAGAATCTTTCGGGCAATTTCGCGGGCCCGTGTCCGGGCGTCAAGCGCGCCGCTTTCAATCCAGCTGTCGCGACTGTTTTGATCCGTCACACCGTTTCCGCTAAAAAATTCAGTGCGCATATGATCTAGTGTATGCGCTGAGGTAATAAACGTGCCGCCGGGGCCGACCGCATCGATCGCCTTAAGTGCCAGATGTTCGTCATCCACTTTGATTCCGTTCAGCACTTTGCAGCACATTCCGATGATTTCATCATCGATGACGTATTGTTCGTAAGCGACGGTCAACATGGACTCCAGCATCCCGGCAGCATGGTGAACATAATTCGAGCCGCCCATGGCTGCCAGCAGGGTCGTCATTGCCTTTTCCCAGCCTGCCTGGGTATCGGGAATCTTTGAATCCGAAAGCCCGGATGAGTTATAATTGGGCACCTTGATGTGGCGGGCGAGTTGATGAATGGCTGCATTCATCATGCCGCATTCAACGGCGCCGCCCCGATACCCCAAATCACGCAAATTGGCCATTCCGGGGATACCGCCGTAAAGTACCGGAGCTCCCGGGCAGGTTAACTGACTAATGGTAATTCCGAACATCTCTTCGGCATGGAGCTGGGCCAATGTGCCGGCCATTGTCATTGGCGCTGTCGATCCGGCCATGGGGGCACTGGAAAGGACCACCGGGATTTGATGGCGCACGGCCGCTTGCATGTTCAGCGTCGACTGAGTGCAGAGCTTTAAGGGACTGATGGCAAAACAGGCTATCGTAGAGAAGAAAGGTTTTTCTTTCAGCTTTTCAACTCCTCCGGCGACCATTGCAGCGATATCAAAACATTTTTGAAAGCCCTGTTCATCGGTTGCACCGAACATGACGTGTTTGGCCGTGCCTTTCAAACAGGCGAATAAAGAATTTTCGTCATATGCAGTCTCCGAAATATCTGTGGGTACGCAAGGGCGCAGAAAAAAATGGATATTATCCAGAACATCAACCAGTCTGCCCAGTTGATATAGATCGTTGAGTGTGGACGGCCGGGCGTCACCACTTTCAAGGTCAAGGATTTTAATTGCAGCACCGCCGGTGCCCAAATAAACCCGGTGTTGAGTCAGGTCTAAATTGTTTTTCCCATCCCGACTGTAAAGCACGACCTGCTCGGGTGCCTTGCGGGTCTGCTCCATTACAAGATTTCTGGGTAGAAAAATTATGGAGGGATTTCTGTCTACGGTTGCACCATTTGCTTCAAGTAGGTCAATGGTTTCATCCAGCCCATCCTCAAACCGAAATCCTGTTTTTTCGAGTATGGTCAGGGATGCATCGTGAATGGTTTCGATATCTTTCGGTGAAAGCGGCGCGTAGATGCCGCCAGAAAGACCCTTTAAATTCATATCTGCCTCTCTATTAGAAAACCAAAGCGCAATTCCTCTTTTTGTTTTACGTTCTAAATCAATAACGGTCAGACCTGAATGTAGGCCCTCTATGGCATAAGCCACTTTGCATGTCAAAAGATAAATCGAATTTATCAAAATCATATCGATCGTTGTTGCAATTTTCTTGCAACACCCAAAATAAATAGTTTAAATCATATCGGCGGCTAAAAAAGGAGGGATCCGGTGCAAGAAAAGCAAAGGGTACACTGGGCCTGGATTATCTTTGGGATTTGCTGGATCAATTTATTTGTAAATTATTCAGCTCGGTTGGGCTATAGCGTTATTCTTCCGGAAATGATCCGCACCCTCGGTTTTGGCAGAGTAGCGGTAGGATTGATATTTAATTTTTACCTGATCGTCTACATCACCATCTCGCCCTTCACCGGCTTCCTGACCGATCGATTTGGCGCCCGCCGCGTCATTACCATATGCCTGCTGATTCTCAGTCTGGGCGTCTTTTTTATGGGCAGCGTGACTTCCCTGTGGTCGGCTTGTTTTTTCTTCGCCATAGCCGGTTTGGGAGCGACCGGTATGTGGGTGCCGGTGGTTGCTATGGTGCAGCGCTGGGTAACGATAAAGCGGCGCGGCATTACCCTGGGTATGGTCTCAACCGGTTTCGGATTGGGATTGGCCACGATGGGGGCCGTATTCCCCTGGGTGGTTGAAAATTTCAGTTGGCGGTATGCCTGGTATTTTTTAGGGGGCATGGCACTGGCACTCGTGCCGTTAAACGGGCTTTTATTAAAGAGCGATCCGGAATCTGCCGGATTTCAGCCCTGGGGCCAAAAAGAGGTCCCTTCCAATCCGAACACAGATATAAACACACCAAAAACACGAATACCCCTGAGTGCTTTGTTTAAGGATAGCCGGTTCTGGTTAATCGGCCTTTCTTATTTTGCGGTGGCTTATAGCCTCTATTGTATCACCACGTTTATGGTGGACTATGCTGAATATCAGCTCGGATTGACCAAGGCCCTGTCAAGCCGATTGGCCAGCGTGCACGGCATCGGCCAGGTTATCGGCGTTTTAACCGTGCTGCCGCTTTCTGATTCCCTGGGCCGGAAAAAGACCATCCTGATTTCAAATGCGCTGATTGCCGTTGCAATGGTCGCCTTGCTCGTGGTTGGAAAGCAGTTGTTCTTACTGTATTTTTTTGTGGGGTGCGTGGGTGTTGCCTATGGGACAACCTTTCCGATCTATGGACTTTGTGCCGGAGATTATTTTCCGCGCGAGGCGATTGCCACGGTTGCTGGCGCATGGACGCCTTTTTACGGTTTCGGCGCTATATTAACGCACTGGATATCGGGGACCCTGCGGGATACCACCGGCGTTTACAACCATGCCTTTATCATCTCGGCGGTCATGGCGTTTATGGCCCTGCTTTTAATGAGCCGGGTAAGAAAATTGTCGCAACATGACGAATAAAAAGGTGGCTTTAAGGATGCCAAAAGGTATAGAAAATTTCGGCTGTGGAGCACTTAAGATTCTGGAATGCGGAATGCGGATTTCGGATTTTGAATATACGATATGTTTGATATTTCAATCTGCAATCCGCAATCGAAAATCTGCAATCGATTGAGAGGATGATGAATGCGTAAATTATTGATGATCGATGTTGGTGCCGGAACAATGGATATTTTGCACTACGACACCGAAACCGATTTGCACTACAAGGCCGTGGTGAAATCGCCGGTCAGGTATTTGGCCGAAAGGGCCAGCAGCGTTGCCGGGAATCTTTTGGTTGTGGGTAATGAAATGGGAGGCGGCCCGATTACGCAAGCCCTGATTGCGCGAGCGAATGAGACCGAAGTGGTCATGTCGGTTTCAGCGGCGGCAACCCTTAATCACAACCTGGACAAAGTAAGATCATGGGGCCTAAAAGTGATTGAAGATGAGCGCGCGGAAGATTTGCGCCGGAGTCAAAACTATACGGTCATCACCCTGGGCGATCTTGAACCGGCGCGGTTGGAGCAGATCGTAAAAAGCTTTGGTGTTCCATTTGAGTTTGATGCTGTTGCCATCTGTGCCCAGGACCATGGGGTACCTCCACCGGAGATATCGCATCTGGACTTTCGCCATAACTTGTTCCAGGCCTGTCTGGCGGACAATCCCTATCCGCATACCTTGCTATACCGTGACAGGGAGGTTCCGGATACGATGAATCGCTTGAAATCGATTGCCCAAAGCGCTTTGAAATTACCTGCCGCAGAAATTTATGTCATGGACAGCGGCATGGCGGCCATTCTCGGAGCCTCAATGGATAGCCTGGCGCGGGGAAAGAAACCGGTTTTGCTCCTGGATATCGCCACCTCCCATACGGTTGGGGCCGCAATGGCCGGCGAAGAAATTGCGGGGTTTTTTGAATATCATACCCAGGATATTACCTTAGAGAAGCTGGAAATCCTGTTACATGATCTGGCTGAGGGTAAATTAAGCCACCGGCAAATTTTAGCCGAAGGCGGCCATGGCGCCTTCGTTCGCCGGGCGGTAGGATTTAACGCCATCGAATCCATCATCGCAACGGGTCCTAAACGCAAACTGGTTGCAAGCTCGCGTCTGCCGATTCAATTTGGAGCACCCTGGGGCGACAATATGATGACCGGAACCGTCGGACTGCTGGAAGCCCTGCGAAGACGCAAAAACCTTAAACCGATTGTCTATCTGTAAAGCCTATGGCGGCGGCGAGAATTTGAATTTCCGGTTGGTACGATTCGCCTTTATTTGAAGCCGTTGCCTGAATTTTCACTCATACACTGCCAGTAATACGGCCAGTTCTTATCATCGGCACAATCACCGATAAAACCGCCGAATCTACCCGGCTCGTAATCTTTCGTTATGATATAGCCGTGGGGAGATTTAATCGGTTTTGCGGAATCAGCTGTATCTGACTTATTTTCAGCAGCTGTCTTTTGGGCCGAACCAGGTTCGGTTTGAGCAACATCGGGGGATAAGTTCGCGGCGCATGCCATAAGATTGATTGTCACAATTAAAGCCAGGAGGCATTTCATAATCATTACCTGGAACTTGCGGTTCACCACAGCGCCCGCAGAGCGCATAGACAGAATTTTAAAAAAGAATATTATCCCTTGGTTACTTATTGATACAACCTCAGCGCGCGCTGTGCCTTCTGTGGTAAGTAACCCAAAATTTTAAAACAGACTAATTCAAATTAACGCAAGTTCTAATTTTGTAAAGCAGATTTGTTCGCGTTAACCCTTGCCGCCACTTATTGGGGTATTATTCTTACACATAGAACCTTATCAAAACAAGCCGTTTATAAGCTTACAAAAGGGTCTTTAAGGAGGAAACGCTATGATCAAGGTCAAAACTTTTGCAAGTCCGTTAAAAATATTTCATGCGAGAAAGGAACTTGAAGAACTCGATACCATGGTGAATAAATTTATCGAGGGAAATAAGGTGCAAAGAATTATTTCCGTTAGTGATGCGCCGACCTCTGATGACAATGGCGCAACGATCGGTTTGATCCGCGTCATCGCCTATGAATAGGCCGGACGTTTTCGGTTCCGAAAGCTGTGTATCGGGGCGCTAAAATCTTTAGAACCCATCTCAAAAATGCATCTAACGCTCAATAGCTGCGTTACCGACCTCCTCAAAATGCTCACATACTATATGTATGCTGCGCTTTTTCGCCGGCCGGTGCCTTGCTCTTGAGCGTGATCTACTGTTATTGCGGGTTTAATGCGGTTCTTCGATATTTTTAGGCCCCATTTTTTTTTGAAATTCCTTGCGAAGATTATCGCGCCATTTACGAAAGAGCGGCATAATTGCCTTGTAGAAAGGACCTTTTTTAGATTCGGTAACTTCTCCGGCAACCAGTACGGTAAAACCGGCGTGCTCATCCCGGGAATGCCCTTCCGTGAGTCGCGCCAAGTGAATTTCCATCCCGTTTTCGACATTCGGAGGAAGTCTGAGGCTTGCTTTTTCCGGAGCGCTGCCTGAAAAATCACTGCGACTGCTCCAACAGATGTAGCCTTTTTTATAAACCCCCATCACATATTTTCTGTTCCGATATTCCGGTATCGAAAAATTGCCGTCCTTATCGGACAGGTCCTGGGCCGCATCAAAGGTATGGACCGTGCTGGAATTATCTTCAGATTGATTTTCGAGCCAGCGGATGGCAACGGCGGCGTCTTTAATCGGTTGACCTGTTTCAGCGTCTACGACCCGCCCGTTAATGATACTTTTTGATGCACAGGCGGCCAGGGAAAGAAATAAGGCGATACTTATCAGGAACAGTGCTCGTTTGACTGGATTAGCTTGCATGCATCTCCCCCCCAAAAAAGCCTTTCGTGTTGCATGACGTTTTAATCAAGATATCCGGGTTTTAATTGCTTAACAGGATATGAGGTGCGGTACAGCCCTTGCCCGGCAAAAGGCAAGGGCTGACTGAACCGCTTGGGTTTTATCCTCTCCCGATGCCGTTATTTTTCCCGGTACCTACCCCAATTTTCATTGAGAGCCCGACAAAAAAGATGCACGTGCATCCGAGAAGTTACCGGATTTCTTATCGGCATTTTGTTGTAAAGCTTTAGGAGTTTTTTATGATTAATGGCGCCTTGACCGTGAATTTTCGATGCGCTATGATCGAACCCGCGGAATTCGGTGAGATAACCAATCCCTTGGCAGAAGCTTTTAGCGCCAGCACGATTTTCTGTGATGCTGCGGGTTAGCGAATTTAGCCTCTCGCAAAGACGCAAAGGCGCCAAGAGATTTTTTATTTTGTTTATCATTCTTTGCAGCCTATCGTCTTTGCGTGAGTAATAATATTAAAAAAGATTAATTGGGTTTTCCAAACCGGGTGCTTCGCACCCGGTTCCACCGCGTTATTTTCAACGATTGGGGCACTTCGCGCTCCTGTCTTTTCCCGCCTATGGCGGTAAAATCCAAGCCACCCGCTTTGCGGTTGGTCGTTGACTCCACTTTTCAACTTAAGGAAAATGTGATGCCAAAAACATTGTTGGAACAAGTTAAAGAAAAGACCATCATTTTTGACGGCGCTATGGGAACCCTGATTATGGCCGCGGGGATTGAGTCCATCAAATCTCCGATGCTTCTGAATGTGGAAAAGCCGGGATTGGTGGCAGATATCCATAAAAAGTACTTTGCCGCCGGGGCGGATGTAGTGCTTACCAATACGTTTAGCGGAAATCCGCTAAAGCTCGAAGCTGAAGGCATTGATACCCAGATGGAAGTGCTGAACCGGGAAGCTGCAAAACTGGCAAAGCAAGCCTGCCCCGCGGGAAAATTTGTGGCCGGGGATATTGGCCCCTCCGGGAAAACACTGCCGCCAATTGGAGATAGCTCTCCTGAAGAAATGCAGGCAGCGTTTAATCAGCAGGCAAAAGTATTGGTGGAAGGTGGGGTTGACTTGCTCCTCATTGAAACCATGTATTCCCTCGAAGAAGCCGTTGCGGCCGTGCATGGGGCGCGACAGGCGGGCGATATATTGCTGATCGCTTCCATGACGTACAACAATACGGAAATGGGCTATTATACGATTATGGGGGAAACCGTTGGCCAGTGTGCATCCGCTCTGGCAGAGGCCGGTGCGGATATCATCGGCGCCAATTGTACCTTAGGAAGCTCGGAGATGATCGAGTTGACCAAGGAGCTACGGGCTGCGACCGACAAACCCATATTGATCCAGCCCAATGCAGGCAAGCCGGTTGCGGACGGAGACCGAACTTACTACGAACAGACCCCCGCAGAGTTTGCTCTGGACCTCAAGAAAATAGCACAGGCCGGTGCGGATATGGTTGGGGGCTGCTGCGGTACGGATCCTGAATTTATTAAAACCATGACCGCGGCCATATCCGGCCATCCAACTGCCGATTAAAACACCAAGCCGGGATTTCTTCCCGGCTTTTTTGATTTTTCTATAAAATCTTACAACCCATTGATATTTTATGCCCATACCTGAAACTTAGCCGGTACATTTTTATTTAGGATAGGCAAATGAAATATTCAATTTTGGGAAATGTGTCGGCTGAATGCAGCCGACAACCAGTCGAAGCGCGGTAATTCAGGCTAACTGGGTTTGCCTGCGGGGTTAAGCCAATCCGCGTGCGCGCACGATTGTGCCCATCAAGATGACGATGAGCCTCATGATCGCCAGGGCGGTCACCCTTTGAATATCGAGTGAAGGGAAATACTCGGCGATATCCATCCCGACGACTTTGCCTCGACGGGCCAGTCCCTGAATGATATCGGCCACCTCGTGAAATGAAAGGCCGCCGGGCATCGGGCAGCTTGTGCCCGGCATCACTGACGGGTCGAGCCCGTCACAGTCTATGGTTATAAAAATATTGGCTGCTTCCGGAAATTCCCGCAGAACGCGCTTGACGCCCTTTTCGCGGACTTCTCGGGCTGTAATCAATGTGTTGCCGGCCTTTTTCGAAGCCGCAACATCTGTAGGGCGGGCACTGCCCACACCGCGTAAACCGACGTGAATGATTTTTTGCACCCATGGCATTTCAGAGGCCCGTCTCATCGGGCTCGAATAACCATTACGGATCCCATCGACTTCGTCGCGAAAATCGAGATGGGCATCGATCTGGAGTACATGAATGGGGTGAGCGCCTTCAAAGGCCTTCAATGCCAGGCCGGGGATGGAATCATCGCCGCCGAGGACAATCGGGACGGGTCCGCGATCAACAATGGACCGAATCGCAGCGGTGGCCCGGGCGGCGTTGCCTGCGAGATCCCTTGGATCGGCCGGCACGTCCCCGCAATCGACAACCCGCGCGGCGCTCCCGTTGAGGAATTCTCCTCCCAGATCGAAATCGTAATGGTTGAGAAATCGGCCATAGCGTGCCGAGCACTCCCTGATGGCCGTAGGCGCTTCCGAGGCCCCCGAGGCGACGCCTTTCATATCGTAAGGAACGCCGAACGGCACACCCACAATGGCGAAGTCGGCCTCGAGCGTCGCAAGGTCGGTAACAATGGGAATTCTGAGAAAACTCGTAAAATCCTGCTCTGAAATTTGTACAAGCGGAAGGTTCATAGAATTAACTTCTCCTGTCTAATAAAGCCCTGTGGCGGCCTCAGGGCCTCATGATTCCCGATGTGGCCAGAAATTCGACCGCTTCGGGGACACCGGCGTCGGCGTGGCGCACAATGCCGATACCCGGGTCGGTATCAAAGACGCGCGCAATGCGTTCGGCAGTTTCGTCACTTCCGTCGCAGATGACCGTCATGCCCGCCGAAACCGAACCTCCGATATCGCCGCCGTTTTGGTGGATGGCTACCAGGTCCGCTCCGGCCGAGGTGTTGAGCAACGCATTCAGATAAGGCCAGTCGGCGATCATATCGGAACCATCCGGCATTTTTTCGTTTTCACGTCGCGGGAATGCACAGGCCCCGGAATCCAGATGGTCGCGGGTGATGGCGACGGGCGCCGATATTTTACCCGAATGAACCATTTCGTTAATACGCGTCACCATCTTTCTGCGGTCGCCATATCCGAGCCAGCAGGTGCGGGCGGGCAGCCCCTCCAGCGGAATCCGCTCCGGTGCGAGTTGCAACCATTTCTGTAAAAGTTCGTCTTTTGGGAACAAGTCGCGCGCCGCCTGGTCGACGACAGCTTGATCCTCAACCTTACCGGACAGCAGCACCCATCGGACCGGCCCCCGTCCGCGCGCGAAGCTGGGTCGTATGAAAAGCGGTACAAATCCGGGCATATCGAAGGCGTTTTCCACGCCGCACTCCAAAGCGGCTCCTCGAAGGTTATTCCCGTATTCGAAGGCGACGATTCCCCGCTCCTGAAGCTTGAGCATCGCCGACAGGTGACGCACCACGGTTTCCTCCGAACGGCGTAGATACGCATTGGGATCTTTTTCTCTCAAAACGGCCGCCTGCTCGACGCTTAGTCCCGAGGGGATGTACCCGCGCAGTAGATCGTGGGCCGAAGTCTGGTCGGTAATGCAGTCGGGAAAATCGCCGGACGCCGCAACGGTTTCCATGACGTCCGCCGCGTTGGCATTTAACGCAACAGCGAGCGGTTCCCTGGCATCTGCAGCCTCCCGGCACCGCCGCCAGGCGGTTTGAAAGTCGTCGTAGCTCTCGTCGATATGTTTTGTCTGCAATCGCTTTTGGATGCGTTTGGGATCGATTTCAACGACGAGGACCACACCGCCGTTCATGGACACTGCCGGCGCTTGTGCGGATCCCATCCCACCCAGCCCCCCGGTCAGGACAATTCGACCTGCAAGATCGCCGTCGAAGTAGCGTTTGGCGCAGGCACCGAACGTTTCATAAGTGCCTTGCATAATTCCCTGGCTGCCGATGTACGCCCAGGAGGCGGCGGTATACTGCCCATGGATGATTAAGCCGGCCTGGCGCAGTCTCTCAAACTCTGTGGGCGTGGCATAGCGCGGCACCAAATTGCTGTTGGCGAGCACCACCCGCGGGCTGTTGTTGAAGGTCCGGAAAATCGCGACCGGTTTTCCGGATTGAACGGCCAGGGTCTCATCATCGCCAAGCTGTTTCAATGCACTGACAATAGTATGATAGCTTTCCCAATTGCGAGCGGCCTGTCCGGTACTTCCATAGACGATAAGTTTTTCCGGGGATTCAGCGTTGGCCAGTGTATTTTCAAGCATTCTCAGGATGCCTTCCTGGCGCCATCCCTTGCAGCGCAGCGTGTTGCCGACAGCAGGTTCTATGACGTGATTCATTTAAAAATCCTTTCTTTTTTTAGCGGTCATCGTCTAAGGGTGCGCCGAGCTCGAGCGAAGCCGCGCGGGCGGCCTTTACGACGCACTTTCCAATGGTTTTTATGTCTTCGTCGCTGATCCGAAAAGACGGGCCCGTGACGCAGAATGACCCCTGGATACTTCGGTCCGGTCCGAAAACCGGAGCCGCGATTGCCGTAACATCCTTTTCAATCGTCTTGCGTGATGATACAAAACCTTCTATTCCCACCTCTCCCCTTAATGCTGCCACATTAACCGACCCTTTCGATGGAAGCTTTTTCCCCAGCCAGGATTCGTGCCGAATCGCCTGCCGGCTTGGTACATGGTGTACATAGAATGCCTGTCCATTTTCATCTCGAATCGCCAGATTTGCGGTCTCACCCGTTTCTTGGGAGAGTCTTTCTAAATAGACTGATGCAATATCGTAAAGACGAATACTTTGGAGCGCTGTAAGTGCCAGGCGAACCAGCTGGGAGCCGACCGCATAGCGCCCGTCCTTCTGACGACGAACGTAGTGGATCGATTTCAGAGTTGATAAAACACGCGTAACGGTCGTTGTCGGCAGATCGGTCTGCCGCGCCAATTCGGTCAGCGTCGCACTGGAATTCTCGGAGCCGAAACAAGAGAGGATTGCAAACGCGCGCTGGATGGCGCGAATGGCGCCCGGATTGTTTTCTTTTTCCATATCGTGGTTTTCGTTTCTGAAAAGTGGAAACTGTTATTCGTCTAATAGTTACCCCGACAAGCGTTTTGGGTTTATTTTTGGGTCGAAAAAATCTATAAGAAAAATTAAAATAAGCGTTGAATGATCTTCCATTGTATGGTAGCTGATTCCGTGTGATGGAAACATACAATTAAACCCGACGGCTCGTCAAGAATTATTAAACCAATTTTTGCACCGGGAGAAACCGCATGGGAGCTCGAAAAGATGTCGACCTTATCCTTAAGAATGCGCATGAACTGATCACCTCTAAAGGTCCTGTCGAGGGAGTCAGCGGCCCCGATTTGGATGGCCTGGAATGCATTCAAGGCGGCGCTTTGGCGGTGGATGCCGGCCGCATCGTCGCTGTGGGAAAATCTGCGACGATCACCGAGCAATACAGCGGCCGGCAAGTCATCGATTGCAGCGGATGCCTCGTCAGTCCCGGTTTGGTCGATCCCCATACCCATCTTATATACGCCGGCTCACGCCACGAAGAGTACCAAAGCAAGGTCACCGGCAGACCCAGTTCCGCGAATCTCGAAAGCGGCATCAGGTATACGGTTGCTCAAACCCGGTCCGCTGACGAAGAGACCCTCGTGACCCAGGCCCTAAAGGATTTAGATGTGATGGCGGTTCATGGAACTACCACAGTTGAGGCCAAAACAGGCTACGGCCTCTCCATGGAGAGCGAGAAGCGCTTAATGAGACTGACCGCCGGTCTCGAACATGCCATTGAGGTGGTGCCCACATTCATGGGAGCCCACGTGCTTCCCTCTGAATACGACGACCGGCGAGATGATTACGTCGAGCTGATCGTTGAAATGCTTCCGGACGTGGTGGCCGAAGCTGAATATTGTGATGTCTGTTGCGATCCCGTGGGTTTCACGCCAAACGAATGCATCCGAATCGGTTCCGTCGCACGCGACCTCGGAATGCGCATGCGGGTGCATGCCGACCAGACCGGAGAATGTTCCGGCGCGCTGACCGCAGCAAAGCTGGAGGCCGTAAGTGCCGACCACCTTGACTACACAACCGATAAAGGTTTTGCAGCTATGGCGGCAGCGGGAACTGTAGCGACATTCCTGCCCGGTGTCACCCACCATATGATGGAAATGACCCCCAGGGTAGTCGGCATGGATATCCAGGACGCCGAAAAACCGTTCATGCCGCTGGTCTTGCGCAGAGCTATCAATGCCGGTGGTTGCATCGCGTTATCAACGGACTACAATCCGGGAACTTGTCCGACTCCGTCGATGCAGGAAGTCATGTGGTTGGCGGCAAGATTATATCGCCTTAGTTACGCGGAGATTTGGCACATGTGTACGATCAATGCAGCAAAAGCACTTGACCGCAGCCACGATCGTGGTAGTCTGGAGGCTGGAAAAAGGGCCGACATTGTCGTCTGGTCGGTCCCCGAACATGGAATGGTTATCAATCGTTTCGGAGTGAACTTAGTCGACACCGTTATCATCAACGGTCAGGTGGTTGCCAGACAGGGCCGGGCTGTTGAAAATGCACTTCGGAACCCAAGCGATTCGGTCGGTGGTCGCTGAGTTCAAAAACAATTAAAACACCCTTTCATCGGTGACCATGCGTTAAGCGCATGGCAAGGTCGAGGTGCTTCATTTACCCGGGCGGATCCATAAAAGCGAGTCGGAATGAGGGCCTCGGTTTGAGATTAACCGCAGGAGAATAAGGAGGATACGGTTATGTGTATAACGATGAGTAAGTTCCGCAGGGCATTCAGTTTAGGGTTGTTTTTAGCGGCATTCCTGTTTTTGACAACAGGCGCTTCGGCAGAAATCATAATCGGATTCAATGCGCCGCTTACGGGGTTCGCGGCCGGAGATGGTAAATCCGCAAAGATTGGCGCTGAGTTGGCATTAGAGCAGATCAATGCGAAAGGCGGAATCAATGGAGAGAAGGTCTCGATGGTGATTTACGACGATCAGGCCAAGGCCAATCAGGCCGTTCCCATCGCCAAGAAGCTGCTCGAGCAGGATAAGGTCAAAATCGCCATCTCAGGAAGTTATTCGGGACCGACCCGCGCTGCAGCCGGCGTATTCCAGGAGGCCAAAATTCCATACATTTCAGCCTATGCCATTCATCCCGACATCACCCGTGCCGGCAATTACGTGTTTCGCACGTCGTTTATGGGCGAGGTTCAGGGACGCGGGGGCGCTAAACTGGTTGGCGAAGTCATGGGCAAAAAACGGGTAACCTTAATCAACCTTGCCAATGATTTCGGGGCAGCCCTGGCTAAAGGTTTCAAGCAAGCAGCACCGCAGTTCGGCATCGAGATCATCAGCGAATATAGCTACAAAATCAGCGATCGGCAGTTCGGTCCCATTATTGCCAGTGTAAAAAAGGACAATCCAGATGCCATCTATGCCTCCGGATATTTCTTCACCGCCGGCCCGCTGGTCAGTCAGCTTCGTGCGGCAGGCGTGAAAACACCGGTTATCGGTCAGGAAGGATATGATTCGCAACACTTCATCAAGATCGCCAAGGGAGCCGCGGAAGGTGTTGTCATCACGTCCTCCCTTGATCGGGATTCAAAGACCAAGGAAACCCAGGACTTCATCCGTGAATTCGAAAAGAAAGCCGGCTTCAAGACCGATATGGTCGCTGCTTCGGTGCATACCGCCTTCCTGGTTGCAGCCGATGCGATCCAGAGGGCCGGGGCGATGGATCCGGCTAAAATCCGGGATGCGATTGCCGCAACCAAGAACCTTGTCGTGTCCACCGGAGTGATCAATTTTAACGAATTGGGTGAAGTGAGGAAGGCCATTCAGGTTCAGGTCGTTAGAGACGGTAACTGGCACCACTATGCCGTGATCGACGATCCCGTACTGCTCGCTCCACCTCAAAAATAGTTAAAAGGCAAAGACCTCTCGCAGGGTATTTGATAGGATACCTTGAAACTTCGATTCCCAGCCCCTCTCAAAGTTGCCAAGGGGCAACCCGTTTCTACAAACGGGTCGCCCCTTTGTTGGCCGAATTTAAAGCAGGGCACTGAGTCAAAATGTGAAGGTGGTTCTAGTAAATGTACTATGTTGAACTTTTAACTCTCGGCCTGATCGACGGCAGCATGTATGCCCTGATGGCAATCGGCCTCACCCTGATCTATGGACTGCTGCGCGTATTGCACGTGGCCCATGCAGGCGTTTTCGTCCTGGGTGCCTTTGTGGGTGTGTTTGTGACGAACGCAACCGGAAGCTTCGTTCTGGGTTTCCTTTTGGCGGTTCCGCTTGGCGGCCTGCTCGGGATTGCGATTTACCGTTTTATCTATCAACCGCTTTTAGATAAATCGCCGGTCGTACCACTGATTGCCTCTATCGGCCTTTTCATCCTCATGGAAGATGCCTACCGCCTGATCTTCGGTCCCTATGGCGAGACTTACACCAATCCCCCCATGTCAGCTACATTCAATATGGCGGGGATATCGCTCAGTGCCGTTCAGATCGCAATGGTCGCTATTTCCGTCCTTTTCCTGTCAGGATTCGCCATCTTCATCAGCCGCACCCGGATCGGTGTCGCCTGGCGCGCAACGGTTTCCGAACCCGAAATGGCAGCCAGTTTCGGCGTTGACCCCATAAAAGTCCGATACTTCAATTTTCTGATCGGATCGATCCTGGCCGCAGTCGCAGGTGTTATGGTGGGTGTTTTGAATAACCTTGTGGAGCCGACCATGGGATTTGTGGTCAGTTACAAGACTCTGGCGATTATCGTCCTCGGCGGCCTCGGAAGCGTGCGCGGCACGTTGATTGCCAGTTTCGGACTTGGCATTATCGAAGCATTCGGTACGATATTTATTGGTCATATCCTCGATCGCGACGCCATCGCCTTTCTGTTCCTGATCGTGGTTTTGATGATACGCCCCCAGGGGCTCCTGGGGAAACGGGCCTGACGAAATTTGAGATAAGCGTTCTCCTATGGGATACGAAATCACCTTATTAACCGTGATCGCTACCAACGTACTGCTGGCGATAAGCTTGAACCTGATTACCGGATTTTGCGGTCAGGTAAGTCTGGGACATGCCGCTTTTTTTGGTATCGGCGCCTATACTTACGCACTGCTCGCAGTAAAAAGCGTGTCCTTTCCGCTGGCCCTGTTCGCCGGCGGGATAATGGCGGGAGTTTTGGGGGCAGGCGTAGGCTTGCTGTCCCTGCGCGTGCGCCACGACTTCCTTGCCATAACAACAATGGGAGTGGGATTTTTATTCCTCGGTTTCGTTCGCAAGCAGGAATGGCTCGGGGCCGAACTCGGCGTGTCGAATATACCCGCTTCCGGACTCAGTGATGTTGCTTTTATGTTTTTAACCGTCATCCTCGCCGTTTTGGCCATCGGTCTGTGTGTTCACATAAAACGCAGTTGGATGGGACTCACATTCAACGCCGTGGCCGATGACGAAGACACAGCTCGCACGGTCGGCATCGACGTCATGCGTTACAAGCTGGCTGCTTTTGCAATCGGCACTTTCATCGCCGGGATCGCAGGAGGTCTGTACGCCTGTTTCACGCGCATCATTGTTCCCGACGCCTTCGACTTCCCGACGTCGATTATGATATTGGCGATGGTGGTTATCGGCGGTATCGGATCCAATTGGGGGGTGTTACTGGCCGCTGTCATTTTGACGCTAATGCCCGAAGTATTCCGATTCGTAAACGATTTTAAATTGTTGATTTTCGGTGCGCTTCTTGTCGTGGTCATGCGTTTCAGTCCGGGCGGTCTCGCAGGAATTGCGCGCGCTGCCTGGCAAAAGGTGGTTTCGCGATGAGCGAATTACTTCGTATTGATGATCTGAGTATTCGTTTTGGGGGCGTGCAGGCTGTCGATCGTGTCACGCTCTCGATTGAGAAAGGGGAGCTTTTAGGGCTTATCGGGCCCAACGGCGCAGGAAAGACCACATTACTCTCGCTGATTACAGGGATTTTAAAGCCCGACACAGGACGTGTGATTCTCGCAAACGAGGATATCTCGGGGTTTCCGACGCATGCGCGCGTCCGTCATGGCATCGCCTTGACCCATCAAATCGTGCGTCCGTTTAGCTCACTGACGGTCCTTGAGAACGTTGTCCTGGCGGCCGGGCTCAAACGCAACCGAATGGCCCTGGGTGCCATGTTCCAGGTGTCGAGAGTGAAAGAGGAAAGATCGGCCTATGCCATCCTGGAACGCCTGGGTCTCGAAAAATACAAGAATGCATATCCGGGAGTTCTGCCGCTTGGCCTTTTGAAGCGACTGGAAGTTGCACGCGCGCTTGCCCTCAACGCTAAACTACTTTTACTTGACGAACCATTGGCGGGCCTCAATCAAAAGGAAACGAACGAACTTGCCGATACGATCACGGAACTCAACCGGGATGGCATTACGGTTATACTGGTCGAGCATAATTTGGGACAGGTTCTTCGCATCACTTCACGGCTTGTCGTGCTTGATGGCGGTTGTGTCATCGCCGACGGTAATCCCGCCAGCGTCATGGATAACCCGAGTGTGCGCAGCGCTTATCTAGGAAATCCGAGGGAAGAAAATGCTGGTGCTTAAGGATTTTAGTTGCGGCTACGACCGGGTACGCGCGGTCCAAGATCTGAACATTCACATACAAAAGGGTGAGGTGTTCGCCCTCCTGGGGCCAAACGGAGCCGGAAAGACATCGACTATCTTGGCGATCATGGGCCATGTTACAACGCACCGCGGCCAGATCCTTGTAGAGGGTCGGGACATTACTCAAATGTCAGCGGTGAGCCGTGTGAGTTGCGGTTTAGCGCTTGTACCCGAAGGTCGCAGATTGTTTTCGGACCTGACCGTGGAAGATAACCTGACTGTAGGAGGCTATGCATTTTCCAGGAAACAGGAAAAATTGCAGCGTGAGGAGGTGTTTTCTGTATTTCCACTGCTTTTCGAACGACGCCGGCAACTGGCATATTCCCTCTCTGGTGGTGAACAGCAGATGCTTTCTATTGGCCGTGCATTGATGGCGAGACCGAAACTGCTTCTGGTCGACGAGCTTTCGCTCGGGCTTATGCCGAAAATGGTCGATCTTTGTTTTGAGGTCCTGACAACCATGCGCGATCGCGGAATCACCATCCTTTTGGTGGAACAGGATACAAACCGTGCGCTCGAACTCGCAGATAACGTTTGCGTGCTCGCCTCAGGTGTCACTGTCTACAAGGGCGCTGCCGCCGAAGTTCGGGAAAACGAGACCATTTTCGAGAAATATTTAGGAATTGGGGATTAGGTCACTTTTTCTGCGCTTTAATTTTTGGCTTCGGCCGTAATGCTTTTGATGGCCTTCTTCTTATTTGCTCCAGATCATTTCAATGGGCCCTTATACTGAGTCCATTTCTATTGACCGGTAATAGGCTTTTCGGAGGTAAGGTTCCAATTCCCTGCCGGCGGGAATGCCGGCATTAATCTTTTTTTGAATCTTCTCGATCCCTTCCCGCAACTCCCGGAGGATTTCCGCCTCATCCACAGAGATTAATCTGCGACCTTCCATCAGGATGTTGCCGTCTACGATGACCGTATCCACCGCAGTTCCGTTCTCAGAAAATACAAGTTGATTTAAAAGGTTGTTCTTCGGGAAGAAGGAGAGTGCTTTTAAATCAAGAAGAACAAGATCAGCCTTTTTCCCGGGTTCAATTTTTCCTGTCTCCTCAGACAGGCCGCCACAAAGGGCACCCCCCTGTGTGGCCATGTGGAGGGCCTCTTTTGCACCCGTCCATTTGTTATATTCATGGTGTGAAACCTTATGAATCAAAGCGGCGGCCTTCATGGCCTCGAACAGATTCGCCATATCGCTTGCACTGTGATTGTCGGTTCCGATCCCCACATTTATACCGGCCTCCAGCATTTTGCCGACCGGAGCGATACCGCTGCCGAGCTTTAAATTGCTCAGGGGATTATGGACGACGGAAGCGCCGGCTTTTGCAATCAGCTCGATATCGTGATCATTTATCCATACGCAGTGAACCAGGGCAGTCAGCGGGGTCAGGAGGCCCAGATCCTGCATATGCTCCACCATACTTTTTCCGTAAAAATGACGGCCTGTAATTGCCTGCACTTTCGTTTCCAGAACGTGGACCACAACGGGTAAATTATACGCCTCGGAAAGGCTCCAGACTTTTCTTAAAAAGCCATCCGTGCAGCGTTGGGGTCCCGATGGTGAGAGGATGAACTGAACCCGGTCTTTCCATCTCTTCGCAAAATCACGCCACAAGGCAAGAACCGAATCATGGCTGGCTTCGGCAGAAAGTTCCGGTGCCGGTTTTAGGTGTTGCGGCAAAAGTTCTTCCAAAAAAGGAATTGTCTGATAATAGGGCTTGTCCGCATATGCGATCGTCACCTGGGCTCGCATCCCGGCATCCTGATAGGCCTGGAAAACAGCGTCCAGACATTCCGGCGATAATGGAAAGCCCGGGTGCAAATCATCTATGACGGTGGTTGTACCGCTTTTAATCATCTCGATGCAGCCCAGCATGGTCCGCAAATAACATTCCCGGGCCGTCCAATTTCGTGCGGCTGTTGGAGGATTGTATCGCACCATCCATACTTCCAGAGGAAGATTGTCAAAGCGACCCTTGTCGAAACGGTCATGGGAATGAAGGTGAGCATTAATCAAGCCGGGAATGATGAGTTTGTCCTGTGCGGATAAGACTTTTTCGATCTTGAGCTTCTTCGAATCCAAATCATTGCCAAGCGCAACGATTTCGTGGCCGTCTATGACAACGTCAATTGGTTTCAATTTTCCCGGCGCCTCAGATTGTGGCAGGGGTGTCGCACCCTTAATCATCCACCGCATTGAATCTGTTCTCCTAAAATCGTTAGATGTGGTTTTGAAATCACTTCTAGTTATTGTTCATCGGGACCGAAGGTAGCTTCCGCTGTCCACCATAGAGGGATTGAGATGCTTTCATCGGTCAAGCGGCCTTTGCCCAGGGCAACTTCCCGGGCGATCTCATAACCGGCCTGGGCGTGTCGCACAACCCCTATGCCCGCATCGGTGGTCAGGCAGGCTTCCAAACGCAAAGCGGCTTCTTCGGTTCCATCGGCGATCATGGTGACCCCGGTATGGGCCGAGATGCCCATGGCCCCGTTGGCCTGGACCGTTACCAGATCGGCCATCCCGGCCACATTCAACATGGCGTTGAGGTAGGGCCAATCGGCCACCTTATCGCTGCCGTCTTTCATATCTTCGGTTTCCGAGAGAGGGTTGACAATCGAACCGCTATCCAGGTTGTCCCGGGCAAAAGCCACCGGGCCCGCCAAATCTCCCCGGCGCACCAGTTCGTTGACCGCTAAACCGAACTTTTTTCTTTGCCCGAAACCGAGGAAACAGATCCGGGCCGGCAGTCCTTCAACGGGCAGGTCGCGCGCTAACGGAATCCAGCGCTGCACCATATGGTCTTTCGGAAATAGTTCCAGCGCCAGATCGTCCAATCGTTTTTGATCTTCCACGGAGCCGGAAATACAGGTCCAACGAAAAGGCCCGCGACCTTCGCAGTACATATCACGCACATATGCGACCATGTATCCGGGCACGATCGTCGCTTCCGCCGAATCCATGCCGCCTTCGATACACTCACTGCGGATAAAGGTGCCATATTCGAAAACCGGTACACCCTGTTCTTTAAATCCATTCATGGCCCGTAAATGTCTAATCATCGACTCCCGCGCCAAGCGGGTGTAGGTCGTCGGGTCGGAATGACGCAGCTTGGCGGCGGTTTCCGGATCGTAGCCCACCGGTATATAGGCCAGTGGATCGTGGCAGGGGCACATTTCGGTGATCACATCGGGCCGCCACCCTTTTTCCAACAGGGCTTCGAAGCACTCGGCGGCATTGCCTTGGACCGCTACTCCCAGGGAGCGTTTTTCATCCCGGGCATTGGTAATCAGGCGGACACCCTCTTCCAGGGAAAGGGCGAATTGATCAACCATACCGCCTTCGATGCGTTTGCGAATCTTGTTCCCATCGATTTCGATGGCCAGGCTGACACCGCCATGCATGTTCATCGCTGTGGGTTGGCTCTGTCCCATACCCCCCAGCCCGGCCGTCAAAAAAATCTTGCCCGCCAATGACCCGCCATAATGACGATCTGCCACACACCCCAAGGTTTCAAAAGTGCCCTGGATGACGCCCTGACTGCCAATGTATTGCCAGGGTCCGGCGGTGTATGAAGCAAAGGAGATCAAGTTTTTTTCCAGTAACTCATTGAATTCCGGCCAATTGGCCTGGATCATGTTGGAATTGGCCATAATTACGCTAGGCGCCAAACGATGCGTCCGAAAAACAGCTGCCGGCATCCCGGACTGAACGACTAAAGTCTCATCTATTTCAAGTTGCATCAGTGCGTTGCGGATGGCATAGTAACTCTCCCAGTTACGCGCGCATTTGGCCCGCCCGCCATAGATGATCAACTCTGCCGGGCGCTCGCCGTTGGCCATATTATTCTCCATCATCCGCAAAATGGCTTCCTGCTTCCACCCCTTGCATCTTAGGGTTGATCCCTGTTGGGCTTTGACGGAGTTCAGAATTTTAGGCTTCACGGATTTAATTCCTTTCATTTACATCACGGTTATCGATCTCGCCAACAAGGCTTCCCAACACTTCGGCCCCGCAGCAGATGTGATCAAAATCTGTCCATTCCTCAGGGCAGTGACTTCTCCCACCCTTTGAGGGGACAAATATCATTCCTGCCTGAGTAATCCGGGCAAGATGGCCGGCATCGTGTCCGGCTCCGGAGGGTAGCAGTAAATACGGAATTTCAAGTTTATCACAAGTTGCCGATGCAAGGGCTACCAGGGATTTATCGAAAATAACTTTCTGAGAGCTCGTCCATGTGTCGCACACAATCTCAATCCCTCGGGAATGTTGAATATTTTCCAAATCGAGCTTAAACTTTTTGATAGCTTTCTTTATGATTTCTTCGTCAAGACAGCGCAACTCCATGCCAATGTTTACCAGACCCGGTATGACATTGAGGGCGTTCGGGAGAACATCCATTTTGCCGATGGTTCCCACGATCCCCGCCGAAGCTTTACAGGTTGTCTCTAAAGCCAGCACGATTTCAGACGCTGCGGCCAACGCATCGTGCCGGATTTCCATCGGGGTGGTGCCGGCATGATCATTGCGGCCGACGACTTTAACATCACCCCGGGCTATCTCCACGATTCCAGTGACAATTCCAATCGGAATGTTGCGTTCTTCCAGGGCAGGGCCCTGTTCTATGTGAAGTTCCAGGAATGCGAGAATATCAGTAGGAGATCTATTGGCCTGCTGCAAATTTGACGGGTCCCCTCCCATTTGACGAATCGCCTGGGGCAGAGTTCTACCCTGATCGTCTTTCAATGAGTTGATGATCTGCGGGGATAGTTTTCCGGTCATTGCCCGGGATCCCACGGTTGAGAGACCAAAAGGAGAAGGTTCCTCGGCCATGAAAACTACAATTTCAAGAGGATGCCCCAGCGTGACGTCCATTTCTTTCAAAATTCTTGCGACTTCCAGTCCCGCTACGACGCCGGCAATGCCATCGAAACGCCCGCCCGCCCGAACCGTATCTAAATGCGATCCGATCATGATGGATGGCGCATCGGGTCGCCGGCCTTCTCTTCTGCCGATCAAATTTCCGGCGGCATCAATATAAACAGATAGATCAGCTTCCGTTTCCATCAAAACGGTCATGTGCTCAACGGCTTTGAGGTTTTGATCCGAAAAGGATATGCGGGTAAATCCCTCCTCTTCAGGGTCGACAAACTCGGCAAATTTCATTATATCTCGTTTAATGCGGGTCTGATTTGGTTTAATCGATAACATGCGATATCGGTTTCCCCTGCTTATTTTTTACCGGGCTCGATAAACTTCCCAAATCCGGGTTCAACAACAATTACCGTACCGTCGTAAACGGTTACACCCCTTACAAGGGTTCGTACAATTTTCCCTTGTATTGCACGGTCGTTGTAAGGGCTCCAGCCTGCTGTCGAATGTTGTTTGCTTTCGTCAACCGCCCATTTTACTTCAGGATCCAAAATCACAAGATCGGCGTCCGCTCCAGGGCGAATCTGCCCCTTGCCCGGGAAAAGATCAAATATTCTGGCTGGATTTTCGGAAATGAGTCGTGCCAAATCATTTATCGTAATTTTGCCTTTTGCCACACCTTCGCTGTAGATTATAGGGAGAAGCATCTCAACCCCCGGCATGCCGGCGGCGCTGTCAAAAATATTTTTTTTCTGTTTCCGCTCTAATTCCCATGGGGCATGGTCGGATGTTATAAAATCTACACGGCCGGCTGTGCATAGCTGCCATAGTCCATTCCGGTCTGATTCTGTCCGCAGAGGTGGATTGACCTTAGCCTTGGCACCAAGCTGTAAAAGATCTGTTTCATTCAAAGTGAGGTAATGTATGCAGGTTTCAGCACTAACCTTTACGCCCTGCTCTCGATACCAATCAACGAGATCGAAAATTCGCGGATGAGAAACATGGTAAATATGCAACCTGACGCCGGTCGCGTAGGCGAGCTCAAGGGCCCGGAGTACCGCTTCCGACTCAGCCACCTTCGGCCGGCTGCGCGAGTGCGACAGAGGATCGGTTGATGCAAGCGAGCGTTCCCTGAAGCTCTCTCTCTTTACAATATCATCGTTTTCAGCATGAACACCAATGGGCAAACCGGTTTCCTTTACAAGACGAAATGCCGCCAATAACTCACCATCCGGAATTCGAGGAAATCGTTCCGGGTCAGTTTCAAAGAGCGAAACTTTAAAGCCGCATACGCCGGCTTCCGCGAGCTTTGAAATCTGATCCAGCCCGCCTGTTTTTTTGATGGTGCCAAGCAGCGCCACATCGACTACAGCCTCTTTTTCCAATCGTTTGCGCTTCTTTAAAAGTACATCAGCCGATACCACTGGTGCACCGGCGTCATAGGGCATATCAATGAATGTGGTAACGCCGCCGGCTGCAGCCGAACGTGTGGCGTAAACAAATCCTTCCTGAAGGGCACTGAAACAGTGCACATGCGCATCAATGACGCCCGGCAATACGAGTTTGCCCCTGGCATCTATTCGATCGCAGCATGAAGGTATTGCGCCGGGTTCAAAAATGCCAGCAATAAGACCGTCACGTATACCAATCATGCCGTCGGTCAAGACCCTGTCGGGAAGGACAATATCTCCCTGGATCAGAAGATCCAGTGTGAAATCCGCTTTGACAGACGTCGGCATTAGGCCTCCCTTAAATAATTAATTGAGTCGCAAATAATGCTGATTTTGTAATCCTTTGCCTTAAGCAATATCGTTTCACAGGATTCTTTCAACAAGGCTATCATATATTGTCAATAATTTTCTTAAATCATTTTCAAAAATTAGCTATCTGAAAATGCATGGGTCACTCCCTGAGTTACAATTTGTTACAAACTGTTACACCACGGAAAAGCATTCTTCCTTTGTTCTGATTATATTTCTCCCATACAAAGGCTCATCTTTTTATCAACCCGTATTCGTTGTTTTACAACAAAGGAGGAATCATGCTAAAAAAAGGTTTAACAATCGCATTAATTGGTGTTTTTATTTCAGGGGCTTTGATTTTCACCGGCTGTCGTTCCCACTCTCATGAGGGCAAGGCGGCATTTATGGTGGATTATATTGCCGAAACCCTTGACCTGACCGAGGGGCAGAGAGCGCAGCTCGATGGGATCAAAGGAGAATTTATCGCCAAGGCCAGGGAAATGCATGGAGAAAAAGAGGCCATGCATGCTGCCTTTATGGCCGAGTTGCGCAAAGATGAAATCAGCCGGGAAAACCTAAAAGATCTAATTGATCAGAAGCGCGCGCAGATAGATGAATTTATCAATCTGGCGATGGACCGCCTGGTCGAATTTCACAAAACCCTGTCAGCGGAACAAAGAGAAAAACTGGTAACAAAGATCGAGTACTTCCACGAAAAGCATCAGGACAGATGGGAGTAAAAAGTTGCGCGTTGCGAGTTCCGGGTTACGAGCTGTTGAGTTCTAAACGATTTCCGATTTACTTGCAAAACGCAACCCGTAA
>JAQYWI010000231.1 GCA_030145015.1 Desulfobacterales bacterium | reverse complement strand
TCAAGACTCCAGCAAACTATTTTCAGACAAGAGGATCTTCCGTTGAGTCATAAAATGCAATTGCGGGATTTCGTCAAACATGTTGATAAGATCGCAGACAGAGCCGAAGACGTTTCAGATAAATTGCGAATTTTTGTAATCAAGCGCTCTCTCTAAGGCGGATTATGTTTCTATTTTTTCTTTCGAGTGGCTTGTTTTTAGGTTGGTCGCTGGGTGCCAATGATGCTTCCAATGTTTTTGGCACAGCTGTTGGAAGCAAAATGGTTCGGTTTCGAACAGCTGCAATTTGCTGCAGCATCTTCATAGTTCTTGGTGCTGTCATCAGTGGAGCAGGTGCTTCGCATACGCTTGGAAAACTTGGCTCTGTCAATGCAATCGCCGGGGCTTTCATTGTCGCATTTTCAGCTGCCGCAAGTGTTTATTTGATGACCAAAGTCGGTTATCCTGTGTCCACATCCCAAGCCATTGTGGGCGCAATCATCGGCTGGAACTTTTTCAGCGGCTCTTTGACCAACTATCACACCTTAACAAAAATTGTCATAACATGGGTCGCCTGTCCGATACTTTCGGCAGTGATCGCGCTGATCTTATATAAAGTTCTCGTTTTGGGCATCTACCGGATGAAGCTCGACATGTTCAGGCTTGATTCCATGACACGTTATGGCCTCTTTATTATCGGGGCATTCGGGTCATACAGTCTGGGTGCTAACAACATTGCGAATGTAATGGGAGTTTTCGTGCCGGTATCTCCCTTTACAGACATCTCGTTTTTGGGGTTATTCAAGCTAACTTCGACACAGCAACTATTTTTGATTGGTGGAATTGCCATTGGCGTAGGCGTTCTCACGTACTCCCGAAAAGTGATGACAACTGTCGGTGAAGGGATCATGAAACTTTCACCGGTTTCAGCACTTGCTGTGGTGTCTGCCCATTCTCTTGTGTTGTTTTTATTTGCTTCACAGGGACTGGAAGCATTCCTGCAAGGTCACGGTTTGCCCACGATTCCTCTGGTTCCTGTTTCCAGTTCCCAAGCCATTGTAGGGGCTGTCATTGGCATTGGATTGCTCAAGCGTGGAAGAGGAATCCGATGGCGGGTTCTGGGTGGTATTGCAAGCAGCTGGGCAGTGACACCGATCATAGCAGCTCTGGTAAGCTTTATCTCACTATTTTTTTTGCAAAATGTTTTTGAACAAAAATCCTATCGCCCGGTAGCCTATGCCATAACTTCAGAAGCCATGGCTCGAATCCAAAAACAAGGCATTTCTCTCAAAGAAACTGAAAATATTATAGGAAAAGAATTCCCTGATGCAGAGCACTTCTATAGTGCTTTGTCGAAATCGAAAAATTTAAAACCTAAAGAGCGAGATTTTATTTTGAAGTCGGCAGAAATCGACAACATGGATATTACTGACGAAAACCTTGAAACGATAAGTATTGATCCGCACTGGATTACCCAGAAGGAAAAAAACGACCTTGAAAAACTTGAGGGCAGGAAATTTACACACAAATGGCAGCTGGATGAAGCACTCTCTGAAATATCACCAAATTGGCGGCCAAGCGAAAATGATAAGAAGTACGATGAAAATTTAAAGCACAAATTGTCCCATATTTATGAAAAATTTCGTCGCCACAATAATTAACAATGGTACCTCATTCAATTTTTCTTGTGACTGTGCGAGGCATCTTAAGAAATAATCTGACTTTTTTACGGTCCGGACCTCTATCTATTCCAATTATATTTGGGGGCTTTTATGATTTTTTATAAGGCAAATGAAATTACTGACCTCATTGTGAAACAAACCGAAAAAGTAAAAGAGTGTTTGAAGATAATCAAGGTTTCGCTTGAGAGTTACCTCCAAAAAAATCAAAATGATTCGGTTTCATTGGCTATCAAAGCAAAGGGGATGACAAAAGATATTGAATATTTAAGAGACCAGATTATTGACCATCTCTATCAAGGCGCATTGATTCCTGCATTGCGTGAGGATACTTTCATTCTTGTCAATAACCTTAATAATCTGGCGAGGACTGCAATAGACTGCGGTAGCATGTTTTTGGATCAACGGCCCGAAATTCCGGGGAGTATAAGAAACCCTTTATCCAGAATGGTCCATAAGGCAACCGGCATCACACAGCCTCTTGATAATTGCATAATTGGCTGCGTAAAGGGAATCCACAAGAAGAATGACATCAGAATATACGCTCAAGAAGTAAGAAAATCCTTCGTGGATGTTTGTGCTGCTAAATCTGATTTGATTCGGGAAATATCTTCCTCGTCTGCCGATGAGATAAACAAAATACAGCTTTACCAATGCTTAAATAATGTCAAGGCAATTTCCAGAGCGGCCGTCAATATCACAGAAAATATTGAAACAATCCTAATAAAATTTTGATCGCAATATTGTTTTGGGTTCCTAAATCTTTTGACTATTTATAGCGGCTTTGTAGGCTTCTTTTTAGCACACCGAAGATGCGAGAAGTTGCATATATCCATTTGGTATCTGCAGTATTTTCTTTTAGTGTGAAAGTTGGTAGTTTCTCAATATATCGGCACTTGATAAACTGTGAAAGTTGATTTCTAATATGTCGAAATCAAATTCGGATAATAAGCCGAATACCCTGCCCATGGCACCTGAAAACGGCAATGCCGAGATCCATTATCCGCAACACGGCGATAATACCGAGCAGGATAAGGCTGTGGAAAGTGCCCTCATAGGCATTACTGAACACAAAAAAGGCGGAATGGGGCAACTCCCGGCAACGGCCCTCTGCGGAAATGACATCACATCATCATGTCTATATGTTTCCGCGCTGGCCATCATTTATGCCGGACGGTGGGCGCCTCTCGCTCTGCTGATTGTCGCCGGAGTGCTGTATCTTTTTCGATCCATCTATGCCGAGGTCGTGGGTGCACTTCCCCTGAACGGTGGTGCCTACAATGCCCTGCTGAACACCACGAGTAAATTCAAAGCCTCTATTGCTGCCTGCCTGACAATCCTTTCCTATATGGCGACAGCAGTGATATCCGCGAGCGAGGCTATGCATTATGTGCATACGATATGGCATTCACTACCGGTCACCGCTGCAACCATCGGTGTGCTCGCTTTTTTCATGCTATTGACCATTATCGGAATCACCGAAAGTGCCAGGGTAGCAATTATCATCTTTATATTCCATCTGAGCACGTTGACATTTCTACTGGTTATGGGTATCGCTTTCGTCATCACGCACGGGCTCGACACCTTCAACCTGAATCTTGCCACCCCTGTGGAAGGCGGGCTGGTTACGGCCCTGTTTTTTGGCTTTTCTGCTTCTTTGCTGGGGATTTCCGGATTTGAGAGCTCGGCCAATTTTGTGGAAGAGCAAGCCGAAGGGGTGTTCCCCAAGACGCTGCGGAATATGTGGGTTGCCGTCACCTTTTTTAATCCCGGCATGGCGCTGCTTGCGCTTGCTCTGGTGCCAATCAGGCATGTCGGCGCACACCAGGAGGCACTGCTCGCTCACTTGGGCAATTTATCCGGCGGCATTTGGCTCGCGAATCTCATATCTGTCGATGCCGCATTGGTGCTCAGTGGGGCGGTGCTGACCAGCTTTGTGGGCGTCAATGGTTTGATAAGGCGTATGACGCTGGATCGATGCCTCCCACAGTATTTATTGAAAACCAACCGGCGTGGGACGACACATAGGATCATTGCATCGTTTTTCATTCTTTCGGTGACGGTTCTACTGATCACACGGGGGGAGCTGAAAGCCCTTGCCGCTGTCTACACGATTTCCTTTTTATCCGTTATGGTACTTTTTGGGCTGGGTAACATCTTCTTGAAAACCAAGCGTGCTGGTCTTCCACGGCCGATGGAGGCGCCTCTATCGGCCGTGCTAATCGCCGTTGCTGCAGTATTGACCGGACTGATCGGCAACGCCATCATGAATCCGCATTACCTTACTGTTTTTCTGGAATATTTTATCCCGGCGGTGCTGGTTATAGCCGTCATGCTCGGCCGCATTACGCTGTTGCAGGCCGGTCTGTTCCTGGTACGCTCGGTCCTTAAATTTTTTATCAAACGCATGACGTCGACCGCCCAATCGATTCGTACCGAAATCGATAAAATTAACTCACAGCAAGTCGTCTTTTTTACAAGGGGGGACAACCTGGCCAACCTTAATAACGCCATGTTGTATGTAAAGCAGAACGAACACACCAACCGAGTCAAAGTTGTGACCGTAGTTAAAAATAAAAATGAAGTGCCGACAAAACTTGAAAAAGACTTGAATTTTCTCAATGAAGCCTATCCCACAATCGAGATCGAATTGGTTGTTCTAACCGGAAAATTCGGCCCAGACCTCATCCGGGAATTGTCGCTAAAGTGGGATATTCCTGTCAACCTGATGTTTATCGGTTCCCCCGGAACGCATTTTATATATGGCCTGGGGGAATTGGGAGGCGTCCGGCTAATTATCTAACCGCTGTTACACGATTCATCGCATTCGATTAAATTTTTAGCGGGAGTGTGAATTGTGTAATACGCAACCCACATTTTTTATGAACGGTGAATACCGGCTATCCAGGCAACTGGATATGATCATGTCCAACAGTTCAATGGTAAGCTATTACAGATCAAAAATCAGAAATGATATTCTTGACATGGTCCATTCACAGCGGGGTGAATCTGATTCTACCCGAAAAAGCTCATCATAGATCGAAGCCTGTCTGAATTCTTTCTTGCTGCCTCAGACCTATTGCCCATCTCTTTTTGGTTTACAGTCGGACTGTCATTGCCCACATCAGACTGTATTATTCGCCGCCAGATGCAAGTCATTGAGCTTCCTGATGTTCTGGCTTCAAACACCAGTCCCTACGGGCCTAACCTGCCCTTTATAGAAGATATCAATGCATTTTAACGCGCCGATATCGTTGACATAAAAGTTGAATTTGTATATGCTCGTCATCGCAAAAAGGGAATTCTTATTATTCAGATCTTCTGGTAACATTGCGGTTTCTGGATGGAGGGTATTATGCCCCAATAAGGAAAGTGCGGCATTAACACCCTTTTGGGGTGAGAACCAAAACTGCAACCTTTGGTTATGGATACTTTACTGCTTTTGCCTCTTAGGTGCAATAAGGAGAAGTGGTTATGGATTGTAAAATTTTATTGGTTGACGACGAAGAAACAATGGTGAAATATCTTTCAAGGCGCTTGATCAAACGCGGATTTGATGTAAGCGTCGCATACAATGGTTTAAGTGCTTTAGAAGAAATAAAAAAAAATGATTTTGATCTGGTGCTCCTGGATGTACTCATGCCCGGAATGGACGGAATCGAAACGCTTAAGGAAATTAAGAAACTCAAACCCGAGACAGAGGTCATCATGCTGACGGGTCATGCGTCCGTAAAAGTCGGCATCGAAGGGATGAAATTAGGGGCGTTCAATTACATTTTGAAACCAGTTGATCTAAACGAGTTGATTGAAGATATCAATTTGGCCTGTGAACATCGTCAAATTCTAAAAAAGTGAGGATGAGCGACCATGGAAGCGACTGCAGTGACGACAGAAATGATTATGGTAATGGCAATGATCGGTATCGCAATTTTTCTTTTCATCGCTGAATGGATTCGGGTTGATATGGTGGCCATCCTGATGACGGTCTCTCTTCCTTTGCTTCATTTGGTTACCCCCAAAGAGGCCTTTTCCGGATTTAGCAGCAATGCGGTGATCTCTATCATTGCGGTTATCATCATAGGCGCTGGATTGGATAAAACCGCTGTTATCAACCGGGTGGTCAGGCCGGTGGTTAAAATTGCCGGAAACAGTTCATCGCGGGTGGTGATTGCAATGGGCGTAACCGTGGCGCTTATCTCCAGTTTTATGCAGAACATCGGTGCAGCGGCCTTGTTCCTGCCCGCTATCAAAAGGGTCAGCAAGTCCATGAATATCTCACTGTCACGTATGCTGATGCCCATTGGCTTCTGTGCGATCCTGGGAGGGACCATTACACTGGTGGGATGTAGTCCGTTGATTCTGCTCAATGATTTAATTGCGCCTTTTAAATTAAAACCTTTTAACCTTTTTGACGTGACGCCTATCGGGTTGGCGCTCGTTGGCAGTGGCATCGCGTTTTTTATCTTTTTCGGTAAGTTTGTTCTCCCGGGCGGGGATGAGGGCAAGAAATCGGGTGAGGAGCCGTTGTCGGATCTTTCAGCAGCGCTGGGAGATCTCTTTGAACTGAAAACACCTCCTGATTTTACCGATTTCAGAGATCCCATTACCGTCAAAGACATCCGCAACCGCTACCTGGTCAATGTTGTTGCCCTTGCCGGCAGAGACGGCATCAAACAGCTTTCATTGGTTCCCGATACGCAGATTCGATCCGGCAATGATCTGGTGGCCTATGGAACGGCTGAAAATGTAAGAAAAATGGCGGAAGAACAGGGAATTCAAATCAAAGACCAGGTAGAGGTCTTTAAAAATGAGATGTCTGCGTCAACTACCGGGACAATTGAAGCGGTGGTTGCACCGCGTTCGAGCCTGATAGGGACAACATTGCGGCAGGCGCATTTCTGGGAACAGTTCCAGGTGAATCCGCTTGCCATTTACCGTTCGGATAAAGTCTTTCATATCGGACTGTCGGATATGGAGTTGCGATCCGGGGACTCGATTTTACTCCATGGTACCTGGGAACGGTTTAATATTCTTCAGGAACGACACAATTTTATTTTTACGACACCTGTAAGTGAAGCGCTTAAGCCGGAAAAGGGTGTTATCGCCGGTTTCTGGCTGGCCGTTTCGCTAACGATGATCATTGCCTTTAAAATCCAGTTGTCGGTAAGCCTTCTGACGGGAGCCTTTGGAATGATCGTATGCAGGGTGCTGACGATCGATGAAGCCTACCAGTCCGTTGATTGGCGAACTGTTTTTTTGTTGGCCGGCCTGATTCCGCTTGGGATTGCAACGGAAAACACCGGAACCGCTGCATGGATTGCGGGGGAGATCCTTAACTTGATCGGCAATGTTCCTGCGGTGGTTCTGTTGTCCGTTATTGCCATGTTGGCCACCGGTTTTACGTTGGTTATTTCAAACGTGGGCGCTACGGTACTGCTGGTGCCTCTGGTGGTGAATATGGCGATTGCATCCGGAACAGATCCACGGATGGCAGCCTTAGTTGTCGGCATTGCCACTTCCAACTCATTTATGCTGCCGACGCACCAGGTAAATGCCCTCTATATGGGGCCGGGCAGATATCGGAGCGTGGACTTCATGAAGGCGGGTGGCATAATGAGCATTCTTTTCATTGTCGTGCTTGTTGCCATCCTTTATTTGTTTTACGGGATTTGAACTGAAACAGGGGGTGAACCGCATGCGTGTTATTACGATTTCTACTGACCGTTATACAAAGGGTAAGGAAATTGCTGAGAGGGTCGCACAAAAGATGGGTTATAAATGTGTCAGTAGGGAAGTGATACTATCGACTGCTAAGGCGTTAGGGGTGCCTGAAATGAAACTGATGCGGACGATCAAGGACACCCCGACGATTCTTAAGATGTTTTCCAGAGATCGCAAGCGATATATGGCGCATATCCGATCGGTGGTGGCGAATTATATGGTAGAACACGACATTGTCTACCATGGTTTCGTCGGGAATCCGATTATCCGGGGCGTTTCTCATATTTTAAAAGTGCGAATTATTGAAAACCTGGAAGACAGGATACGAC
>JAQYWI010000420.1 GCA_030145015.1 Desulfobacterales bacterium | reverse complement strand
GCGGGCCAGAGTCGAGCTGATTTTAAATGAAATAACGGAAAAGATTCAATTGGTATCCCAGGAGGGAAAGAGGCCTTGATCTTGCAGGGGTAAGCGCTGTCGGGATTATTAAAACCTCATCAGATCCCGCAACTCCGTAGCCTGCTGCATTCGGGTTTCATTCAGGGGAAAGAGCGGCTTTCTGGCGGTTTCCTGAAAAGCTTCCTGCTGGTCCTCATTTACCTGCACGGATAAAGGGGTGTGGTAAAACGCCATTTTCATACTGTTTTTGTTCCGATAGATTTTTAGCTTGATCTTTGTTTTCTTATATTTCCACTGGTAAACGGTTTGTTGGTCTGGTTGCGCCATATTCGTTATCTTTCTTTTGGGCAGGCCGTATTTCTGGTTGATATGTCTTCTAAGCTGGGCAAAAACATCGATGGCTTCAACATTGATGTAGACGGCAAAAAATTGATTGGCAAAGCTGCCGTAGAGTACATCCATAATTTTTATATCCCCAATTTTATAGGCGCGTTTAGGATTGATAAAATAACTAACGTTCATATTTTCCGATATCTTTCTAAACCCCTCTATCTCTGACAGATCGGATTTCCAGGGGAGATCGAAAAAGGCATCTTTTAAATCAGCCGCCTGCAGTTTGGCAGTGCCTGCCAGGAAAACGGTTAGCAGCAAGATAAAATAAATTGTTTTGCGCATGGAAATACTCTCCAATAATCCTGAGATATGAATCCGGATGATTAGATTAAAGATACAGGCTTTGGGGCTATTAGTCAACATAACCGGCGTGAACCGCTTCATTTTCACCTGCCCTTTAATTATTTGAGCCGTCGGGGTGTTTTTCCCGTCATGCCCGCCCCTGCGCAGGCAGGGGCGGGCATGACAAGCTTTGAATAAAAAACTCCCCGACCCCTCAATTATTAAGAATCCATACGATATCTTTTCTTTTTCCGTCACGGGGTGCTTCAGTGTTGCGTGCCGCTGAAAAACACGTTATATTTTAAATTATCCAATCTGGGACTCGCGGTTTTTTATTTTCAGTTGATATTTATACCCGGAGATTCGGTGGCTGGCAATTGGGTTTTCCAAACCGGGTGGTTGTTTGTATTCCGACCGGGTGCTGCGCACCCGATCACAAACACAATGATTGCGAATTAACATTCGCTTGTTTTTCCGGCCTACGGCCGGAAATCCAAACCATCCCGCTCACAGAGGGGTATGGTCATTGTAGCGCACCCGGTTCCACCGCGTTATTTTCAACGATTGGGGCACTTCGCGCCCCTGTCTTTTCCCGCCTATGGCGGCAAAATCCAAGCCACCCGCTGTGCGGGTGGTCGTTGACTCAGGTACTTTAATTTGAAAGGAAAACAAAAATGGATTTTGAACGGTATTACCTTGATTTATTTGAGATGCTGAATTCTTGCTGTAAAAAAATTGCATCCGGAAAATATGACAAATCCGATTCGGAACGATTATTTGAGCTTTCCAAAAAAGGCCGATATCCGGCCATACTGGCAGAATTAGCCGAATCCTTTGGCATGATGCTGGTGAAAGTCGAGGCCAGGGAGTTTGAAAAGTCCCAGATGATCGAAGCACTTGAAGAAACCAAAACTAAACTAGAAGAGTATTCGCAAAAATTGGAAGCGACGATAGAAGAATATTGCCCTGAGCAATCCACCACAGATTAAATAATGGATATGTCACGTTTCACTGTTGTACTTTCACTCCTTATTGTATTTCTGACCGCCTATATTATGCTATCGGCTGATCGGATTTGTGCGGCAGAGGTTTCGAATCCGCTGCTAAATGCTGCTGAATTAGGTGAAATAGATAAAGTCAAAGGCTTGCTGGATCAGGGCGTGCCGGTTGATGCAAAAGACGACGATGGTTGGACCGCGTTGATGAAAGCAACCTATGAAGGGCACAGGCATATCGTACAGGAATTGATTGTCAGAGGCGCAGGTGTGGATACTCAGGAAAAGGCGGGTTGGACATCGCTTATGATGGCCGCCCAATTCGGTTACCGCGACATCATGAATGTACTGTTGACCAGCGAAGCGAAGGTAAACGTCAGAAACAATACAGGCGCCACCGCCTTAATGTTCGGGGCCATAAACGGGCACCAGAACATAATTAAGGAACTGCTGGCTGCC
>JAQYWI010000230.1 GCA_030145015.1 Desulfobacterales bacterium | reverse complement strand
TTGTCATGGCGGCACCGGATAGGTGTGTTTGCGAACAAAGTGGGAATACGAAATTCGCGATATGTTCTTTCATGCCGTTTATTAGCTTGCCTCTTGCCAGGGAAACCGGCATCGATACCGCACTGGAAGTTGTCCCAAAAGCAGTGAAGTATGCTGGGATCATTGTTATAATGGCAGGATATGTGTTTTGCTTCGTGTAAATGCCAGCAGCGCTATACTGAATAAAAAGCCAAATCCACTGGAGAACAACAATGATAACCAACATAATTCCCAAAACCTTCATCTTTGGCCAAATGTCACCTTTATATGCAATTTGGGCGAAAACACTGCCAATATAAATTGGGATTATCGGTATGATAACTTTTTGAATCATCATGCCGGAAATATCCCTTATATCGCGTAATATTTTCATAAGGGCATCCGCTTTAGTCCACGTCATGCCAATTCCTAAAACAAACCCCAAAACAATTGAGGTGATCAGGGAGGGCGCCAGCGGGAACGGGATTTTAATGTTAACGATGTTCGGGGGAAGCTTTTGTGCTTTTATATCTCCCATGGCGACATCGGCGATGGACGGAAACAAACCAAAAAAAGTTAAGATAACAATTGCGCCCAAAGCACATGCAATAATCGTGTAAACGTAAGAGATACTAACCGTAAACTTTAGTAGTTTTCCCGCCTTTTGTCCCATTTCAGCGATTCCAACGCTGACAAAGCTGATCATTATAAGCGGCAGGAAAAACTGAATCAAATCCTTGAATATCGATTTGCAAAATACAACGACATACAGCAACCATTTGGTTGCTGCCCAATTGCCGGCATAAAGCCCTACGAGAAGGCCAATAATAATTCCTAAAATCAATTTGACGATCAATGAATACTGTTTCATCTAAGTCCTCCTTTTTTTGTTGGTTGTTGCGTTAAAAGTGGAGATTTTTATGCCATCTCACACTCAGCCCTCCAATAAAAAAGAATTACAAGATTAAGATGAACGCCTCTTTGGTGATTCCAGGTCTCAAGGACACTATCCAACGATTTTTTTGATTTTTTCCAAAACAAAATTGATATGCTCGCAAGTAATATCGTTGTGCAGCACTATTCGATTGGTGTTCTCAGTACATATTTTGATTTTAATATTAAACGCTTCCAGCTTTTGAGCCAGCAATGCAGCATCCCAACCGGCAGGGGAAACATCCACATTAATGATGTTGGTCAGAATTCCTTTTCGATCAACTTTAAAGCCTAATTTTTCTAGCGCCTGTCTCATTATTTCAGCATTTTTATGGTCTTCGGGAAGTCTTGTTACCATCTCGGTCAGTCCGATAATAGCAGGTGCAGCGATAACTCCTGCCTGTCTCATACCGCCGCCGAATCTTTGCTTCACCCTTCGGGCCTCTTCAATAAAATCTTTTCTGCCGGCTAGGATAGACCCGAGCGGAGCACACAATCCTTTACTCAGGCACACCGCTACCGAGTCGCAAGACTCTACCAGGTTTGCCGGTTCTGTGTTAAGCGCTACAGCGGCATTAAAAAGCCGTGCTCCATCCATATAGAGGGGAATGTTATTTGTCTTGGCTATTTCAATCGTTTCTTTTAAGTCTTCATTTCTAATTGCCAACCCCCGGTTAAGGTGAAATGTGTTTTCCAAACAAATCAAAGATTTATCAGCCAGCTGGACACCTTTTTGAAGAATCGATTTTTCTAAAGCTTCGGAATTAAAGATTCCATTTACACTTTCCACAACTCTCGCCTGAACACCCGACAAAGCGGCCAGTGCGCCGGTTTCTAAATTGTAAATATGAGAATCCTGGTGAACAATGATCTCTTCTCCCGGTTTTGTGTATACCATCACCGCTATTTCGTTGCTCATTGTCCCTGAAATTGTAAATATGGCCGCTTCTTTGCCAAATATACCGGCAGCCAGATCTTCCAACTCAAGGACAGTTGGATCATCCCTCAAGATATCATCTCCAACAACTGCATTTTTCATCGATTCTCTCATCTCAGCCGTAGGTTTGGTAACCGTATCGCTTCTTAAGTCTATGATATCACCCATTCTTTTCTCCTTAATAAATATCGTATTAGCACATTACAATTTAGGCAGGCTTCAAAATCCTCGCTCTGGTAATTTATGCCTGGCAACAAGACACTGCTAAATTAAGACCTTAAAATATAAAAACCCCACCTCTCAATAGGAGAAATAGGGTTCCTAAGACTCATTCCATGGCAACCTCAGGGTTTAGGTTAGCGCATTTTTATTGAAGTTTTATCTCTATCAAGAAGCCCCTCACTTGGTCAAGCAATTATGGTTTCTAAATTTTGATTATTCAAACTTAGGGTGTGTTTTAAAAATGCAACAAGTTATACACAGGTGTCTAATATTTTAACATCTACAACGCATCGGCCATTCAGAGGTTTAATTAACAATTTGAAATTATGACGAATTTAGAAAAGCAGGGGTGCGTACAAAACTTGCACCTGTAGTTTGGAGAAAAATTTTCACCAGGAATTGGCCGAGCAGATAGGAGGAGCCCTATCATGTTAAAAATTTCCCCCAAAAAAACCTTAATACTATTCATGGCTGCAATCATGCTGCTTTTTATGGCATGCATCCAAAACAATAAAAAATATGCGGATGGGTACTATGAACAGAAAAGGGGTCAAGTCTGCTTTTGACTCTTTTTAATTCTACGGGAAAAAAGGAGACAATCTATTTTACTTTTATCGCCACCATCGTAATATCATCGTGGGGCTCTTCGGATTGGACGAATTCGTCCAGACGCAGGTTGATGCGCTCCACGATTTTCTCTGCGGGAAAATGGGCACTTTCCTTCAGGGCCGATTCAAGGCGGGATTGATCGAACAGGTGATGGTCAGAATTCATGGCTTCGGTGATACCGTCGGAGTATAGCAGCAGCACATCCCCGCTTTTAACCGGCATGGATTTTTCCTCCAGGCATGAGGAAAATCCAATGTCCGTATCAATGCCGAGGCACACGCCCCGGGTCTTCAGGGGCTCAATTGTTTTGTTTTGTGAAGAATAATAAAGAGGCCAATTGTGCCCGGCACGCGCAATGGTTAAAGAATTCTCCCCGGATTCGAAAAACGCGATGACCGCCGTAATAAAATCCCCCTCGCGCAGGCGTCTGCAGATCAGATGATTCAAGCCGGTTAAGATACTCGCAGGAGAGGCGCTTTGCTCCGAGAGGGACTCAAACATGCTCTGAATGTGGGCGGCATACAAAGCTGCGGGTATGCCTTTTCCGGCCACATCGCCGACAATGCTCAGCATCTGGTTGTCATTGCGTTTGACCACGTTGAAAAAATCCCCGCCCACGATTTTGGCGGGCTTGGAGGAAAAAGATATCGATAGCCAGGGGATTTCAGGGAGCTGCTCGGGCTCGAGGCTTATCTGGATTTCCCGGGCGATTTCCAGCTCGTCGCGAGTGGTCAGCTTGTTGGAAAGTTCCAGTGCCAGCAGGTAATTTAAGATAATAAAAGCGCATATAATCCACACACCCTTTGCCGCTATCATCCCCAGCACAAAACCGCAGATACTGAGACCGTAAAAAAAACGGCGGGCCGGGGTCAGTTGCATCACAAAGCTTACAAAGATTTCTCTAAAAACGATGATTTTTGATTTTAACGATTTTTCCTCGGGCGGTCTGTCTTTGAGCGCGGTTTTGTCTTTGTAATAGGTCAAGGCCTCCAGCGTATCTTTTTTCAGCAGTCGCTCGATCTCTCTGCGGTTGAGCCCGGTGGTGTACAATCGGAAAAAATCCCGATGCTTTTTGATTTTGTCATTAAAATACGATTTTATCCTGCTGATACCCATGGCGTTTACCCCTGAAAAACGGAACTGGAAATACGCGTAAAAAGTGGATTCCAATATATTCTCAGTTTTATTAAACTGCAAGAAAAAGGGATGAAATGCAATAAATTATACACCCGTGTCTACTTTTTTAACTTCGAGGCCCCGGCGGCCATTTTAGGATTTTATTAATGGTTTGAAATTACGACAAATACTGAAAAATATAGGTTCGCACAAAACTTGCATCGGATATATGGGATTAACAGGATGTTGATCATAGCGATTCATCCATACTTTATAAGGAGGCGAAATGAGAGCCAAGATGATGAAGATCGGGCTGCGGGTATGTTTGCTGGTTTGTCTACCGGCTATTATTCTGGCACAAGACAAACCGACGCCGGCGGAGACCCAAAAGGTCATTCAATATTACTATCAGGGCAAAGGTCAGGGTGTTATTTTAATGGCCCATAAACTTTGCGCCCAAATCTATGAAGAAGGACCCTTAAAATTTGAATGCCGGGAGGAAATTACCGGCGGGCAAATCCAAAAAGACCGGGAAGTCTTTTTATGGATGAATTATCTAATACCTGCAGGAGACCAAACCGACATTATCATTCACTACAAAAGAAATAACAACGTCCGCAGTGTCTCAAACTTTGGGCTGCCGGGCGCCCTGCGCTACAGAATCTGGAAAAAAATTCCAACGGATAAGACCGGTGACTGGCAGATTGGTATCATTCAGGAATTGCAGGATGCGGATTTAATTATAGGGGAGCTGTCGTATTCTGTAATTGAAGCCAATCAATAAGGATAAAGAACGCTTATTTTCTAAATGCACTCAATGTTTGCCTTTTCTTGAAAATGATAGTGGCCAACTGTTAAACTATTTTTTGTAGAATATTATCCGGGCAAAATATCGGAAAAAATCGGCGGAACCCACAGGAGGAGAAAAGATACCATGTTAAAAAATTCTTCCATAAAATCTTTCATACTATTCATGGCTGCGATCGTGCTGCTTTTTTTAGCTTGCGCAAACAGTAATAAAAAATATGCAGATGAGTATTATGCCCAGGGTTTGGTTTTTTATAAAAGCATGGAATATGACAGATCAATTGATGATTTTACAAAAGCACTGGAAATAAACCCCAAAGATGAGGAAAATCACAAAGTCTATTACATGCGGGGCAGGTCCTATTTAGAAAATCGCCAATATGATCAGGCCATTAACGATTTCACAAAAGCCCTTGAAATTTGCCCGGAAACGGATAAGGCAACCCGATTTTCAATCATGGAATCCCGCGGCAATTCTTATCATGCCTTAAATAAGAATGATGCTGCCATCAAGGATTTTTCAGATGCGATCGCACTGAATCTAGAACACAAAAATATGAAATATGTTTATAACAATCGCGGATGGGTCTGGCAAAATAAGGAAGATTATCAAAAGGCACTAAAAGATTATTATGCAGCCCTGGCAATTGATCCGGCATTTGCGCCGGCTTACTTCGGAAGGGCATCGTCCTGGTATAAATTGGGAAATTTGCCCAGAGCATTAGAGGATGCCAAAGAGGCTCTTAGATTGGAACCTGAAAGCAAAAAATATGATGATCTGGTGTTTGAGCTTAGATCAAAAATGAAGCAATAAAAAAGAGAGCAGCACTGTGGAATTCTTTCATTCCGTGTCCCACCTCTAATAGAAAAACCCGCTCCTAATTTACAGGAGCGGGTTTGTATAAATAAGTTAACTCATTTTTTAGCCTTCATCTGGTTAATCTAAGACATGGATGTTCTTCTGCGCGCAGATGTCCTTGAGGATCTTTGGCCACACCGTTACGCTAACCTCCCCCAGATGGGCCGTGCGCAGCAGGTACATATAGGTCCTGGATTGCCCGATGCCGCCCCCGATGCTCAATGGAATCTCATCGTTGAGGATGGCCTGATGGTAAGGCAGACCGAGGAAATCTTCCTGGCCGGATATCTTTAGCTGGATCTTAAGCGTCTCCTTGGTGACCCGTATGCCCATCGAAGTCAGCTCGTGGCGTCGTTTTGTCACCGGGTTCCATACTAAGATATCACCATTTAACCCATGGTAAGTTTCGCCGTTATTAACGATGGTCTCGGTGGCCCAGTCGTCGTAATCCGCAGCGCGCATCTCGTGTGGGTATCCATCCTTTAAAACCCAGCCGATGCCGATGATAAACAGCGCCGGGGCATGCTCCAGAAGGGTGCGGGTCTCCCGCTGTTTGCGTGGTAGATCCGGGTACATATCCAGAATTTCTTCGGCGTGCAGAAATTTGAGTTCCTCGGGGATGTCGGGGTATTTAGAAGTCTTAAGCTGCGGGAACATCTCCTGCGACATCCGGCCTGCTTCCCAGATCACCTTCCAGATCTTTCTAACAATGTCCTTGAGGAAGTCAAGGTTGCGATCTTCTTTGGTAATAGCGCGCTCCCAGTCCCACTGGTCTACATACGAGCTGTGATCATGATCCAAAAAGTAGTCTTTGCGCACGGCCTTCATGTCGGTACATATGCCCTCGCCGACATCGCAGTCAAACTGCTTTAGCGCCATACGTTTCCACTTCGTGGCCGCCTGAACGACCTGGGCGGTTATGGGAGTATCGAGTCCCCATCCACACGGGAATTCCACCGGTGTCCGCGATCCATCACGATCCAGGTAGTCATTTACGCCGCTATCTCTGTCAACGATCAGAGGAACCTGAACCATCTGCAGATTGAGTTCCTTGCATAGATTCTCCTCGATGTAGTTCTTGACTGCAAAGATTGCCGGCATTCTCTCTTTCGGAGAAAGCAGGGGCTCATAGTCTTCGGGTAATTCCTTCTTTAAATCAGCATAGTTGCCTATTCCGGGGCCTGCCAGGTCTGCTTCTTTGTCTGCCATTGATTTCCGCCTCTTATTTTGTTAAAAAATGGTCTCACATCTTGATTTGTGATTATCGTTTAGAATTAATCACACCTCATTTTCCCTCCGTTTGACGCAAAATTTGATATACAGGTAATGGACGTTAACTAAAATTTCTCACTCCATTTTATCGGGTTTCTTTTCTGAGGCCAGGGCGGAAGATTTAAGTAGACTTGTAACCGAAGCTACCATACCGCCAATATCACTGAGGTTCGATGGGATGATCACGGTATTGCTCTCCTTTGCCAGTCTTCCGAACTCCTTTATGTACTGTTCAGCGACGCGCAGATTGACCGCGTCTCCCCCGCCCGGTGCCTGGATTGCTTCAGCAATTTTGCGGATCCCTTCTGCAGTTGCAATCGCAAACAGTTCGATCTCCCTGGCGCGACCTTCGGCCTCGTTTATTCTTTTCAATTTTTCGCCTTCGGATCTCTTTATGGCTTCCTGTTTGTCGCCCTCGGCAACGTTTGTGATGGCCTGACGCTGTCCCTCGGATTCAGCTATGGCCGCCCGTTTCTCACGTTCGGCTCGCATTTGTTTTTCTAAAGCGTCTTTTACGCTCTCCGGGGGTTCTATATTTTTGATTTCGTACCGCGTAATCTTTATCCCCCAGGGATCAGATGCCTTATCAACCGCTTGGATGATGGCGCCGTTTATAGCCTCGCGCTCTTCAAATGTGCGGTCCAGCTCGAGTTTCCCGATTTCTGAACGCATGGTCGTCTGGGCCAGCTGCGTTGAAGCAAACATAAAGTTGTCGATACCATAGCTTGCTTTCGCGGGATCCATTACCTGCAAATATAAAACACCGTCAACCTCCACGGCAATATTGTCCCGGGTGATGCAACTCTGTGAGGGAACGTCCACCGCGACCTCTTTTAGAGAATGCTTATAGGCAACCCGTTCTATAAATGGAAACAGGATGTGAAATCCGGCCTCCAGCGTCTTTGCGTATTTCCCCAGTCGCTCGACGATGAAAGCCGACTTTTGGGGCACGATTCGAGCGGCCTTAATAACGGTAATGACAACAAGTATGACAATACCGATTGTTACAATGGTATTGATGTTTTCCATTTTATCCC
>JAQYWI010000061.1 GCA_030145015.1 Desulfobacterales bacterium | reverse complement strand
GCCGCTGGTGATGTTTTATTTTAATCAGATATCGGTCATCGGACTCCTGGCAAATGCGGTCATTGTACCGCTGGTGGGCTTTTTTGTTATACCCTGCGGGCTTTTGGCCCTGTTTATATATCCGATCAGCAGCCAGATTGCCTACGGCTGTGTGCAAATCTGCATCTTTGTGCTGGATTATGGGCTGGTTGTTATAAAATTTTTTGCCGAGCTGCCGTTTGCCGCCTTTAAAACTATTACGCCCAGCGTCTTTGAAATCGTGTGCTACTATATATTGGGCGGGGTCCTGCTCAACGCTTTAAGGGCAAAACTGAATCCGACTGAGCGCCAGGGTGATGTAAGTGCCCGGCCGGATCAGGTTGCGACCCGCACCCGGATGCGGGGCGGTGCTAGGGATATGAAGGCCGGGTTTCGAAAAAAACGAGACGCCATTGTGGCCATTGTGGTGATTGTGGCCCTTGCCGGAGATGCCGGCTATTGGCTTTATCAGCGCTTTTGGCATGATGACCTCCGCGTCACCTATCTTGATGTCGGTCAGGGCAATGCAGCGCTTTTAGAGTTGCCGGGCGGCTATACGGCCTTGATCGATGGCGGCGGTTATTCGGATAATTCGGTCTTTGATATGGGCGCGCGCGTGATTGCGCCTTTTTTGTGGCGTCATAAAATTCGGACCATTGATACGCTGATCCTTTCGCATCCCAACAGCGATCATCTTAACGGTCTTATCTTCATTGCCCAACATTTCAATGTAAAAACAATATGGACCAACGGCGAATCCAAAACCACATTGGGTTATAAACGCCTTCGCAAGATCGTTGCCGCAAAACATCTAAACCTGCCGGCTTTCAAACAAATGCCCCGCAAACAGCTGATTAACGGGGTGGAATTTTTATTCTTATACCCCCCGGCCGATTTTCTGGATAAAAAAAGGGTCGGGCAAAAAGGGCGCAGCACGAATAACAATTCCCTGGTCATCAAAGTGTCCTTTGGCCGGGTTTCATTTCTTTTCCCGGGGGACATAGCGGCTGAAGCTGAAAAGGAACTGGTTCGTCTATCCGGTGCGGATTTGGCCTGCGATGTCTTGCTGGTCCCCCATCACGGCAGCCGAACTTCAAGCAGTCGAATCTTTTTATCTGAAGTAAAACCGGATGTTGCCGTGATCTCGGCGGGCTGGAAAAACAGATTTCGATTTCCACATGCAACCGTATTGGACGCTTACCGGAAAAGAGGATGCCGGATACTGCGCACCGATCACAACGGCGCCATTATATTCACAACCGATGGGAATCGTCTGAGAGCGCAGCCATTCATTACAGCAGCTGATTCCCCTTAGTCCCCATGTCGGTAGTTATTTGTTAATTGTTATTCGTTATTAGAATTTGATGCATGCTGATGAATAAAGGCAGATTTTATTTCTCTTAAACGAATAACCAATAACATATGACCAATAACCATTTACAAGGGATTGAGCGCTTTGCGCTCAATCCGTTTGCTTTACTCTAACTATTTGTATTATAATAAAAAATATAAAGTTTAACCGGAACTTGCCGATATTATGTTCAGGCGGGCCCAGGGTCGGGTCTGAAAATCCCGTCAGAGCGGGATCACATTTGGAGGCATGTTTATCATGAGCACCAAAGCCATTGAAATTCTAAGCGATGCCATAAAGGAATACTACGGCAACTATGAGCTCGAGGAGCTTTGCAATCAGTTCAATGTCGACGTGGACTATTTAGGCGTAAATCTCAATCACGGCAAGCTTGCAAATCAGCTGGTTCAAAAGAATGATTACAGCCATCGAAAATTGTTATTGAAGCTGCTTGAGGATCTAGTGCAGCGCTGCAATCATCGCATTTTAAACACAACCTGGGAAAGCAATGTCTTTGACGAGCAGATGCAACCCCAGCTTAAGAAGCTTCAACTTCTTTTGGCCAAAGAAGAGGGGCCGGTTAAAGTCGCAGGGCCTAAAAATTACCGATTTAAAACCAAATCAGAGCTCATAAAATTTTTTAGCAGCGCTAAAACCGCGGTTACCTTGGTGGATACTCAGCTCGGTAACACCACCTTCGAATGCCTTAAGAATGTACAGACACCTCTGCGTCTGCTGACCAGTCGGGAGTCGGATGCGCTGGTCAGTGGATTCGATGAAATTTTAAAGGGCTATTGTGCCAGTTGCCCTGATGTCGAAATCCGACGCCATGTCATGATTCATGATCGCTACATTTTCTTTAATGGTCGCTGCTGGCTTGCCAGCGCGTCGCTCAACTTGATCGACAGCAAACCGCTATACGTTATTGAGTCTATCGATGCCAAATCTGCGATTGCCAGGGGAATCGAGCGAAAATGGCGAGAGGCTAAAAAATATTTGGTTTGATGTTTAGATGGGGTTTTGAAACCACTTCTAGTCCATTGCGGCTATTACTTCAAAGCGTTCGCTCTCTAAAGCCTTTTTAATAATGTGTGTCTTGCACACCGACAGTCGAAAATAGTAGACCCGTTTACCCTTTCGTTGAGGCGTCATACTGACGTTAATAATATCGCCGCCGTTGTCGTTAATAATCTGCATAGCCTTCTTAAAAGCGGCGGGCTTATCCCCCAAGACCACGTCGATGCGCGATGTCGTCGATAAAATACCCATCATATCGATAAAGGTTCGTAACATATCCGTAGCGGTAACTATACCGACCAGGCGATCACCTTTAAGCACCGGCATTCCGCCGATCTTATGTTTATAAATCAGTTGGGCCGCAAATTCGATATCGTCATCGGGGCTTACCGTGATGGGCGCTTTTATCATTAAATCGTCAAGAGAGATATCGCTCAGCATGGAAGGGATCAATCCCTGTTTCAGATCGGCCAGAGTTAAGAATCCATAGAGCCTTTTGCCTTTGGTAACCACCGGTAGATGTCGGATGGAGTTGGTTTTCATTAGCTCAATGGCTTCACTGACGGAAGCACGCGGCCCGATGGTGATGGGATTTTTAATCATCAGCGATTGGATTTTCATAGCTTCTCCCCTTTAAGGTAACCTATTAAAATGATATCAGCATTGGGGAAAAAGTAAAGGGTTTCGTTATAGATTTTAGAATGATGTTTAAAGGATGGTTACTTTTTTGAACGGGGCTGATAGCTGCAAAGGGGTTCTTCGTTCATAAAGTCACCGGTGGCCTCGTAAGCTCTTGCGCGGCAGCCCCCGCAGACCCTCTTAAATTCACAGGGTCCGCACTTGCCCTTCAGCTTGTCGTAATTACGCAACTCCAAAAAAATATCTGAATGGTTCCATATTTCGGCAAATGAAGATTGGCGAACATCACCACTATTTAGATCCAGGTATCCGCAAGGCTGTACAATGCCGCGGTGGGATATGAAGCAGAAACCGATACCGCCCAGACAGCCGCGGGTGACGGCATCGAGTCCATGAGTTTGAAAGCTGACGGATAGGCCGTCTTTTTTGGCCCGCTGTCTGAGGATGCGGTAATAGTGGGGTGCGCAGGTTGCTTTTAGCTGCAAAGGCGTTATGGCTCTCTGGTCATAAAACCAGTTGAGGGTACTTTCATATTCGGCGGCATCGATTTCCTGATCGACAATATATTTGCCCCGGCCGGTGGGCACCAGAAGAAAGATATGATGCGCAACGGCACCGAGATCGATGGCCAGTTCCTGTATTTTGGCGATTTGTTCAAGATTGGTTTTGGTTATGGTCGTGTTGATCTGAAATTCCATGCCAACCTTTTTAAGCAGGTCAATGCCCCGCAGCGTGCCTTCAAAGGCGCCCTCGACCTGTCTAAAACGGTCATGGGTTTCAGCGCTCGAACCGTCGAGGCTGACGCTGATGCGTTGAATGCCGGCATCGACCAACTCCTGGGCGACCGTTTCGGTAATGAGGGTGCCGTTTAAGGCCATGACCATTCGCATCCCCAGATCCGTACCATAGCGGGCGATATCAAAGATGTCGGAGCGCAGCAGGGGTTCGCCGCCGGTAAGAATGATAATCGGCTTTCCCACTTCGGCAATTTGGTCCAAAAGGCGCAAGGCTTCGGCGCTACCCAGCTCGCCTTCGTGGGGACCCATGCTTGCTGAAGCCCGGCAGTGCACACAGGCCAGGTTACAGTTGCGTGTGGTTTCCCAGGCCACCAGGCGCAACTCGTTTGGTTTGTTTGGGGTGTGGGCGTGAGGATGCTTTGCGTTCATGTTATGTTATGAAGTCCTTAGCGCTTTAGCTGCTTCTATTGCGAAATAGGTCAGGATCATATCGGCACCGGCACGCTTGATGGCGGTGAGCGTTTCCAGCATCACCTTTTTACCGTCGATCCAGCCCATTTTTTCGGCCGCCTTTATCATCGAAAATTCGCCGCTGACGTTATAAGCTGCCACCGGCAGGTCGATTTCCTCCCTTACCCGGCAGATGATATCCAGATAGGCTAAAGCGGGTTTGACCATAATGATATCGGCCCCTTCTTCAATATCCATCGAAACTTCGCGGATGGCCTCTATGGCATTTGCAGGATCCATTTGATAGGTGCGCCGATCGCCAAACTGTGGGGCCGACTCAGCGGCACTTCGAAAGGGCCCGTAATACGCCGAGCAGTATTTGGCCGCATAGGACATGATCGGCACATGACTGAAGTTGTTTTCATCAAGGCTATCGCGGATTTCAGCCACGCGGCCATCCATCATGTCCGAGGGGGCCACCATATCGGCACCGGCATTCGCATGCGACAGGGCCGTGCGCGCTAAAAGATCCAGGCTGGCGTCATTATCAATCGTTTGCCCTTCGACAACTCCACAATGGCCGTGGTCGGTATACTGGCACAGACACACATCGGTGATGACAACCAAATCCGGTAATTTGTCTTTTACGGCCCGGGTTGCTTTTTGGACAATCCCATCAGCGGCGTAAGCGTGGGTTCCCAGGGGATCCTTGGCCTCCGGTATCCCGAATAACATGATCGCCGGAATACCCAGTTCAACTGCGGAAGCGGCCGTTTTTAACAAATTATTTATGGATAATTGAAAATGCCCGGGCATGGACGGAATCGGATTTTGAACGTCGCTGCCGTTAATCGCAAACAAAGGCAAAATAAAATCATCGACCGATAAATTGGTTTCACGAATCATGCGGCGGAAGGCTTCATTTTGCCGCAGTCGCCGGGGGCGATAGTCTGGAAATAACATATGACTGTCCTTCTATAATTTGATTTAACTATGTAAAAAATCTTATACAATTGCCATACTTGTTAAATTCGAAACACGCCTGATCTAATAGAATTGGCCGAAACCCGAAACAAATTCAAAATTCAAATGTTCCAATGTTCAAAACACAATTAATATAGCAAAATGAGAAACGCTGGATCTGATAAAGTTTTGAATTTCTGTCATTTAATATTCGGATTTGTTTCGAATTTCGGGATTCGAATTTCGAACTTTATTTCCATAAGAGGAAAAATAAATCTGTTTGGTGCTCAATTACGTTTTAGGATCCATGCGTCAGACCGATCTCATCGTCGGTCAAATAGCAGGCCGGGTCCGGAGCCCATACGTCTCCGGTGGTGGCTTCAGCACGGACTCTAAAATTGCCGCCACAAATATCCAGCCAGCGGCAGTCAGCGCAGCGGCCTTTGACATGCTTTTTCTTCTCTTTGAGTTTTTCCAGCAACGGATTGGAGAGGTCGGCCCAGATCTCGGAAAACGGTCGCTGGCGCACGTTGCCGAGACTGCAATGGCGCCAGAATTGATCCGGATGGACCTCGCCGTCCCAGCTGACACAGCCGATACCCCGTCCGGAGTTGTTGCCTTCATTCCACTGTAGCAGCTCCATTACGTCTTTGGCCCGCTGCGGGTCTTCTTTGCGCAGCCTTAAATAAAGGTAGGGCCCGTCGGCATGGTTATCGACGGTCAAAACTTCTTTGGGCTTGCCGATGTCGTGCAGGCGTTTGGTTTGATCGATGATCAGATCGACAGCGGAACGGGTTGCCGCATGGGTCAGATCTTCTTTAACCAGTTCGGTTCCGCGGCCGGCATAAACCAGGTGGTAAAAGCACACCCGGGGGATATCCATTTCTTCGATGAGGTTAAAAATATGGGGGATCTCATCAACGTTAAACTTGTTGATCGTAAAGCGCAGCCCCACTTTTATACCGGCATCCTGACAATTTTTAATGCCGTCCATCGCCGACTGAAATGCACCGCTAACACCTCTAAAGCGATCGTTGATTTCCTGCATGCCGTCCAGACTGATGCCGACGTAAGACAACCCGATGCGTTTCAGGGTTCGGGCCAGTTTGGCCTTGATCAAGGTGCCATTGGTTGAAATCACCGCCCGCATACCTTTATCGACCGCATAGCCTGCCAGTTCGGGAAGATCTTTGCGGACCAGCGGTTCACCGCCGGAAAAAAGAATTACCGGTGCACCGTACCCGGCAAGGTCATCAATCAGTTTCTTGCCTTCGCGGGTGCTCAGTTCATTATCATTAGCCAGAGCCTTGGCATGTGCATAACAGTGCACGCATTTGAGGTTGCAGCGTTGGGTTGCGTTCCAGACGACCACCGGGCGCTTATCTTTGGAGAATTGTAACAGATGCGACGGCAGTTTGCCCGAATGACGCCCGTAGCGCAGGGCATCAGAAGGCTCAACCGTGCCGCAGTAAAGTTTGGATATTCCAATCATCTTATGTTTGACCTTCAGCTGAATCAGGGTCGAATTTACCCTGGATCATCCGGCGGATGTAATCTTCCGGGTTCAGCAGTGCTTGTCGGGTAATAAAAAAACGGCTGCGGCCGGTCTTTTCGCGGACCAACTTAAGGCCGTGTTCAAAATCCGTATTCACCTTATGATAAATGTCTTTCAAACCGATGGGCGCCTCGATCAATTGCTCCATGATAAAATCGATCGCATCTTCTTCCAGGACAATGTTAATATCATGATTTTTAAAAAAGTGCAGTTCTATCTGTTTGATTTCATCATAATTGGCCTTAATATGTTTCACAAGGTTTTCAATATCCATGATGTTTTTGGCATAGGACAGGGCCACGATGTTCATCCTGGAGGGCGTCATGGTGAGGTTGTACTTATCTGCTAAATGCTTCTGATTTAATTTCAAGTATTGCTTGATTCGCTGCCGCTCTTCCCGGGCCAGCTTTTCAAAACTGTCGCCGGTACTGGAATCATTGGGGTCGGCTGCCATTTTTTCGATGGATTTTTCCGGATTATTGATAATGGCTTTTGTGGCCGGAAATTTTTTAACCTGGGTGGAAGGCAACCTTTTTTCAAATTCGAGCAATGTTTTTTCAACGGCACTTACCAACCCTCTGGCACCGGTGTTTTCAGAAAAGGCCAGCTCGGCCAGCATTTGGAGCACCTGGTCTTCAAACTTGATCTCGATTCCGTAAGCCGCAAAATCCAGTTTTTTGCCGAGCAGGATGGGATTGTTGGGATTCTTCAAAATATTATATAAATCCTGCTCGCTTAAATGTTCAAGTACCGCGTGCACCGGCAGCCGCCCGACAAATTCGGACTCAAATCCAAATTGAATCAAATCTTCGGATTTGATCTGCTTGAGGACATCGATTTGTTCCTGTGAGTCTTTGATGCGCGCACCGAAACCGATTTCCTGTTTGGTTAGGCGCTTTTGAATGATCGGCACCAGATCCGTAAAGGCGCCGCTCATGATAAAGAGAATATTGGCGGTATTGACCGATTGTTTTTCGCGTTTTCCGGTTTTACGAAATCTTTCGATTTCCTGCATCATGGAAATCGGATCATGGGGGACCTTCAGATCTACTTCTGTTTCTTCCATGGGTTTGAGCAGGGCGCGCTGCACACCGGTGCGCGATACATCGGCACCGATGATATTGCGACTCGAAGAGATCTTATCAATTTCATCGATATAGATAATGCCGTTTTCGGCTAATTCGATATCATCGTCTGCTTCCCTGACCAGATCGCGCACCAGATCCTCGACATCACCGCCCACATAGCCGGTTTCGCTAAATTTAGTGGCATCCCCCTTAACAAACGGCACACCGATTTTATTGGCAATCAGTTTGATGATGTAGGTTTTTCCCACACCGGTCGGCCCGATCATCAGCACGTTATTCTTAATATTGCCGACCCGGGTCGCCGGACCGGCATCTTCACGCCCGTCCCGTCCCCGTCTGACACGATTGAAGTGGGTACAAATTTTTGTGGCTAAAATCGCCTTGGCGCTGTCCTGTTTGACGACGAATTGATCAAGATAGGCGATTAACTCCTCGGGTTTAAGATCAAAGTTAATTTCTTGCTTGCGTTTGGGCGGCGCTTTGACCTTATCAATGGCGCCTTCCTTGGGCAAAACCATGGGGGTTACGATTTTGACATTATCGCCGAATTTTTTGGATAAAAATTCGCCGATTTCTTTTTCCAGCTCTTTGGGATCCGGTATGTTTTCGTCATGTGCTTTCATAATATTAAATTATAACCATGCCGGTTAACAAATGCAAGAAAGCAAGACCGGCGCAGAAATCCGGAGGGTCTGATGCCCTGTTTCGCAGCTTTCATAACCCAGTCTGAGGTTTTCAACCCTGAAAATCGATAAATTTCAGACCCAAAAATAGCGCCAATACCTGAAATCTTAGAAAATCGTATAAATGAATAAAAATCATATTGACAAACACATGCAAAGCGATATAAAAAGCTAAAATTTTTACAGCCAACCATAATCTTTTAGCAAAGAGTAATTTATATAATATAATCAATGTTTCCAATAAACTATAATAAATAAATTTTATTCATTTGCATATTGCTGATTTCGCCTGCTCTGTAAATTCTGAACCAGTAGACACCTTTTGGGTTTAACATATTAAAGAAATATAGAAGAAAGGGGGATTTTATGGCAGAAAAAGAGGTTGTCGAAACTTCCGAAGCTGAAATTGCTGTACACTGGGGTGAAGAAAAATTTTACCATCCGTCCATTAAATTTATTGCCCAGGCCAATTTGACCGATTCCGGCATATTTGAACGGTTCAGCCTGGACAACTTCCCGAATTGCTTTAAAGAATACGCCGATCTTCTGGACTGGTATGAATACTGGGACGAAATCCTGGATACAAGCGATGCACCCTGCTGGAAATGGTTTGCAGGCGGCAAAATAAATGCCAGTTATAATTGCGTGGATCGGCATCTGGCCAAAAACAAAAATAAGACCGCGATCCATTATGTTCCGGAACCTGAAGACGAAAAAGTCGAACATATTACCTACCAGGAGCTTTTCGTCCGGGTAAACGAATTTGCGGCCCTTTTGCAAGATTTTGCCGGGCTTAAAGCCGGCGACCGGGTGACCCTGCACATGCCCATGATCGCCGAGCTGCCTATCACCATGCTGGCCTGTGCACGACTGGGCGTGATTCATTCCGAGGTTTTCGGCGGTTTTAGCGGCCGGGCCTGTGCCGACCGCATTGTCGATTCCGGCAGCAATGTGCTTATTACGGCGGATTCCTATTACCGGGCCGGCAAACTGCTGGATCACAAGCAAAATGCGGATATTGCGGTTGATCTGGCTGAAAAAGACGGTCAGAAGGTGGACAAGGTGCTCGTCTGGCAGCGCTATCCGGGGAAAAATTCAAGCCCGACACCCATGGTGGAAGGGCGCGACTATTTTGTCAATGACGTCTTAAAAGACTACTACGGTCAACGCGTCGATCCGGTGCCCATGCCGGCCGAAGCGCCGCTGTTTCTGATGTATACCAGCGGCACCACCGGCAAGCCCAAGGGCTGTCAGCACGGTACCGGCGGTTATCTGGCCTACGTTGCCGGGACCTCTAAATACGTGCAGGACATTCACCCGGAAGACGTTTACTGGTGCATGGCCGATATCGGCTGGATTACCGGTCATTCCTATATCGTTTATGGTCCGCTGTCGCTGTGTGCGTCCACGGTGGTTTTCGAAGGCGTTCCCAACTATCCGGATCCCGGACGCCCCTGGCGTATCGCCCAGAACCTTGATGTCAACATCTTCCATACCGCTCCGACCGCCATCCGGGCGCTGCGCAAGATCGGCCCGGACGAGCCAGCCAAATACAATTACCACTTCAAACACATGACCACCGTCGGCGAACCCATCGAGCCCGAAGTCTGGAAATGGTACTACGAGGTTGTCGGCAAGGGTGAAGCGGCCATCGTGGATACCTGGTGGCAGACCGAAACCGGCGGGTTTCTGTGCAGTACTATTCCGGCGATTTCACCCATGAAGCCGGGCAGTGCCGGACCGGCCGTGCCGGGCATCCATGCGATCATCTACGATGATGAAGGCAAGGTCATTCCGTCGGGTGCCGGCAAGGCCGGCAACATCTGTATCCAGAATCCCTGGCCCGGAGGATTTCAGACCATCTGGGGCGACCGCGAGCGGTTTGTCGATACCTATTATACCCGCTACTGCAAGGATCCCAAAAGCAAAGACTGGCGTGACTGGCCCTATCTGACCGGTGATGCGGCCGTGGAATCCGAAGACGGCTATTACCGCATCCTGGGCCGCATTGACGACGTCATTAATGTTTCCGGTCACCGCCTGGGAACCAAGGAAATCGAATCGGCCGCCCTGGTGGTTGAAGAAGTCGCCGAGGCGGCGGTGGTACCGGTGGCCCATGAAATTAAAGGCAAAGAGCCGGATCTCTATATTGCCCTGAAACCCGGTCTAAAAGCGTCAGACGAATTGGCTAAGAAAATTTCGGATACCGTTTGTGTGGAAATCGGCAAGATCGCCAAACCGCGCAAAGTCTGGATAGTCAACGACATGCCCAAAACCCGCTCGGGCAAGATCATGCGCCGGGTGCTGGGTGCGATTTCAAACGACAAGGACGTCGGTGATGTGACCACCCTGGCCAATCCTGAAATCGTTGAAGAAATTAAAGAGATGGCCAAAAACTAAACATTTTTGTGTCTGTATAGGGAAGGTCTGAGCGTCATTTTACAGATAGTTTGCGGGAAACTCGACAGAATCGATATCTGAGCTGGATACGGAAAGTGGAATCGGAATCCGAATGACCTGGATTGAATGCGATCAGACCATCCGTCTAAAGTGCCAAGCAAAGGAGGTGATACTGGCCCACAGAAGTTGATCGAGGAAATGAATCGTACGTTGTCTACTAATTTGTGAAAGGAGAAGAACATATGGGATCTCATGTATATTGGCTGTTCTTTTTTGTTCTCCTCTACTGGGGATACTGCATTACCATCGGCGTTACGGGTTACCTGAAGGCCAAGAAAGGGACCGATTACTTCATCGCCGGCCGTCAGCTCAACATCTGGGTATTTGTGCTGGCAGCCACCGCGACCTCGTTTAGCGGATGGACCTTTGTCGGCCACCCGGCCTTGATGTGGCGGGACGGGTTACCTTACGGGTATGCGTCTTTTTATGTGCTGACCATCCCGTTTACGGGCGTGCTCTTTCTCAAACGCCAGTGGCTGATCGGCAAACGCTATGGGTTTGTCACCCCGGGGGAGATGTATCATGGCTATTTTAACTCTGAGGCCATGCGGATATTAACCGTCATCGTGGCGCTTTTTTTCAGCATTCCCTACCTGGGAATTCAGCTGCGGGCTTCGGGCATTTTGTTCAACGTCTTAACCGACGGGCTGTTTTCGGTTAACGTCGGCATGTGGATGCTGGCCATTATCGTGCTGTTGTACGTGGGCCTGGGTGGTTTGCGCTCGGTGGCTTACGTGGACACGGCCCAGTGTATTCTGCTCTGGAGCGGGATTGTCGCCCTGGGATTTATCTCGGCTAGCTTTGCCGGGGGCTTCGATGCGCTGACATCCAAATATGGGGACGTGGTTGCCTGGATCAACAGCGGCGGATCGGCGGTACCCCAATGGGCGGATGCGGAGGCCGTCAAAACATTTATGGCCGCCAAAGCGAAGATTTTCAAAATTACACCGGCTGGCTATAGCCATTTAGTGGCCGTACCCGGTGTGATGCAGTTTGTGCCCTCCCAGGCCACAGCCGTAGGCGGCACCTGGACCGGTGTCATGATTTTGACCTACATGTTTGCTCTGATGGGGATTCATGCCTCACCGGCGTTTTCCATGTGGGCTTTTGCCAACAAGAACCCCAGACCCTTTCCGCTGCAGCAGGTGTGGGCTTCCACCCTGGGGATCGGGTTTGCCCTTATCATTTTCACCACCATGCAGTCCATGGGCGGCTGGGTGCTGGCCCTGTTGCCTGGAGCTAGCGGATCAGGGACCATATTGCCGCTTGAAAGGCTCATCAGCAGCGGGGGGAACGATCTGGTGCCCTTCCTGATTCATTTGATGAAAGACACGGCGCCGTTTGCCGTAGGTATTCTGGCCATTTGTGCGCTGGCAGCCATGCAGTCCACCGGTGCGGCTTACATGTCCACCGCCAGCGGTATGCTGACCCGCGACATCGTCAAACGCTTCATCAAAAAAGACATGTCCGAAACCCAGCAAACCCAATGGGGACGTATCACCGTAACATTTGTGGTCGGTATGGCCTTGATTTTTTCCTCATTGGTACCGGGAGCCATCGTGATGCTGGGTGCCTTTGCGACCTCCTACGGGTTTATGATGTACCCGTCTCTGATTGCGGTCTGTTACTGGAAATTCCTTACCCGCCAGGGAGTGGTCACCGGCCTGATCTGCGGCATGATTGCGGTATTTTTAACCTTCAGGTTCGATCTCGGACTTCCCTGGGGTTACAACCCGCTCACGATCTTTGCTGCCGGTTGGGGCATCCTTTTCAACCTGCCGGTCGCCATTCTGGTGAGTGTATTTACCCAACCGACCGGAGAGTTGGCCGAAAAACAAACGACGTGGCACAATTTCGTCCAAGAACATACCGCCCTGCCGGCGGATAAGAAACCGCTGATCAAATGGGGTTGGATCATTACGGTGGTCTGGTTCTTTTTTGCCATCGGCCCCGGCTGTGTGATCGGTAACTCACTCTTCGGCAGTCCCGCGGCACCCGCTTCATGGGCGAATGGGATGCCGTCGATCTGGATCTGGCAGATTATCTGGTGGATCCTGGGTATCGGGATGATGTGGTTTCTGGCCTACAAGCTTCAAATGTCGACCAACATTACCACGGAATTCGAGGCCTTGAAGCACGATATTTACGAAGAGGAGCCGGTAGTTGCCGAGGGATCCTCGCGAGGACAGTCGGGCGTTTAACATTCAGACGTTTAACCCTGATTAATTCGATGATAATAAGGATGAGGAGGCGCTTGCGCCTCCTCATCCAATCCTTTATCTAAAGGGAAATCAAACCTCCCAAAATGAAACGACTATTTTTTACTCTGACAGTTTCTTTTTTCCTGGTTTGGGGCTGCGGCCTTGGGACGTCGGAATTTACGGATGCTGTTTTAGACGGTGCTTCCAATCTCAACAGAGGCAAAATCGAAAAAGCCCTGGAAGATTTCAACCGGGCCATTAAAGTTGATCCCACGCATCAAGATGGCTATCTGGGGCGCGCCGACACCCTCAACGTCATGGGACGCTATGAAGAGGCCCTTGAGGATTATAATAAAGCCATTGAAATCAAGCCGACCCTGGCTAAGGCCTATGTCAACCGGGCGATTGCTTACAGTCATCTGGGCCAATACGAAAAGGCGATTGCCGATTATGAAAAAGGGCTGGAGCTGGATCCCGAGATTGACGATAAACCGAGTTTTTTTAAACGTCTGTTTAGCAATGATCCCAATACCGTAAAAGGTATCCGTGAACATTTAGAATTTTTAAAGCAAAAGGTGAAGGATTCATAATCGGAAATCGAATCCGGATAAACCCGATCTCATTTGAAACGGGAGAACCCGTTTCAGGTTTCAGGTGTCAGGTGTCAGGCTTCAGAGAACAGAGCTCAGGCGCTGGAAGACAGATGCTGAAAAATTGAAAACTAAGTACCAAATCTAACTTCTACTCGACGCAGTTCGTTGACACCGAATCACATTTTGCCGACACCTGACACCTGACACCTGAAACCTAACGCTTAACAATTCGAGCAAAGGAGAATACTCATGGCAAACCCTTATGAAATCGCACACAAACAATCCATTGAAGACCCGGACGGTTTCTGGGGGGCGGCAGCCGAAGACTGCCACTGGTACAAAAAGTGGGACAAGGTTCTGGATGACTCCAACAAACCGTTTTATCGCTGGTTTAGCGGCGGGGAGATGAACACCTGCTACAATATGCTGGACTTTCACATCGAAAACGGCCGCGGCGAGCAAAATGCCCTGATTTATGACTCACCGGTCACCGATACGATAAAAAAATATACGTATAACCAATTTCGCGATGAAGTGGCCCGCTTTGCCGGAGCCCTTGCCGCTGAGGGCGTGGTCAAGGGCGATCGGGTTCTGATCTATATGCCGATGATTCCCGAAGGCGTCATGGCCATGCTGGCCTGCGCGCGCATCGGCGCCGTGCATTCTGTGGTCTTTGGCGGATTTGCCGCCAAGGAACTGGCGGTGCGTATTGATGATGCCAAGCCCAAAGTGATCGTCTCCGCATCCTGCGGTATCGAGGTGGCGCGAATTATCGCCTACAAACCGCTTCTTGACGCGGCCATTGATATGGCTGAATTCAAACCGGAGCGCTGCATTATCAAGCAGCGGCCCATGGAAGAAGCCGTTATGATCGATGGGCGGGACCTGGATTGGGACGCGGTCATGGCAACCGCTGAGCCGCATGACTGTGTGCCGGTGGCCGCCACCGATCCGCTGTATATCCTGTATACCTCCGGGACCACCGGTGTACCCAAAGGGGTGGTGCGCGATAATGGCGGGCACATGGTTGCCTTAAAATGGACCATGGGAGCCGTTTACAATGTGGAGGCCGGTGATGTTTACTGGGCGGCCTCTGATGTCGGCTGGGTGGTGGGTCATTCATATATCGTTTACGCTCCGCTGCTGAAAGGATGTACCACCATTCTGTTTGAAGGCAAACCGGTGGGGACTCCCGATGCCGGTGTATTCTGGCGGGTGATATCCGAACACAACGTCAAGGTCATGTTTACCGCCCCCACCGCATTTCGAGCGATCAAACGCGAAGATCCCCGGGCCGAACTGATGAAAAATTATGATCTGTCTAATTTTAAAACTCTTTTTCTGGCCGGTGAACGCCTGGATCCGGACACCCTCAAATGGGCCGAAAACAGCCTGAATATCCCGGTGATCGATCACTGGTGGCAGACAGAAACCGGGTGGGCGATTGCCGGCAACTGTATCGGGCTGCACCATTTTCCGGTCAAAGAAGGTTCGCCCACCAAAGCGGCGCCGGGCTGGAACCTGCAGGTAGTCGACGAGAATAGCACCCCTGTTAAGAGAGGTGAAATCGGCGCGCTGGTGGCCAAACTGCCGCTTCCACCGGGCACGCTTCCCACGCTCTGGAACAATGATCCGGGTTTTTTGGCGGCCTATCTGGAAGAATTCCCGGGGTATTACAAAACGGCAGATGCCGGGTTTATTGATGATGAGGACTATGTTTTTGTCATGAGCCGCACCGATGATATTATCAATGTCGCCGGGCATCGGCTTTCCACCGGCGCTATGGAAGAGATCTTATGCGATCATCCGGATGTGGCCGAATGCGCGGTGCTGGGGGTTGGCGACAAACTAAAAGGGCAGGTGCCGGTTGGTTTTGTGGTGCTCAATGCCGGCGTCAGCCGGGAGTCGAATGAAATCATCGGGGAAACCATCCAGATGGTCAGAGAGCGCATCGGTCCGGTGGCCTCATTTAAGACCGCCACGGTGGTCAAGCGCTTACCGAAAACCCGCTCCGGTAAAATTTTACGGGGCACGATCCAAAAGATTGCCGATAATACACCGTATAAAGTGCCGGCAACCATCGATGACCCCGTAATTTTAGATGAGATGGAAGAAGCCTTGATCAGCATCGGATATGCCAAGGCCAAAAAAGAATGATGCCCTCTGCAGACCTATTGCCATGAACGCCGCAGGGGCGAACTCCCGCTCGCATGAATTCGATTTTATAGCGTTTATCCGGCGCTGTAAAAAAAATATCGCCAGACGGTGATCAAACAGGAGTACTGTGCATGCCGAAAGAAGTTCTCATCGTGGATGATGAGCCCAGCATTGTCGTTCCCATCCAGTTTTTGATGGAGCAACAGGGCTATGATGTCCAAGTCGCTAAAAACGGCGAAGATGCGCTGGATATTATTCTAAGAAACAAACCGGATCTCATCCTGCTGGATATTATGCTTCCTGGAATTGATGGCTATGAGATCTGTGAAATTGTGCGCTTGAATCCTGATTTTAGAAATGTTAAGATCATTTTCCTGACAGCCAAGGGCCGCGAGGTCGAAATTGCCAAGGGCATGGCCCTCGGGGCCGACGCCTATATTATCAAGCCGTTTTCGAATGCAGAAGTTGTCGCCAAGGTCAAAGAGCTTTTAGAAGATACGCATGAAAAGATGGGGACATAAATTTTGGCAGGCGATTGCACTATCTTTTGCAGCTTGGTTAATCATATGCGTTGGTTTCGCAGTCTGGTTTAAAACTCAACTATCCCCCGAAGCGCATACCTTTTTAATGGGCCTGTTCAAAGATCATTTCGGCCCGCTTCTCATCCTGGTCGTGCTACTGACGCTGGTTGGCGTATTGTTTCTGGACGGTGTTTTGCGCAAATACATCCGGCCCCTGCGAAAAATAGCCGAACAGATTTCACTGGTTAACCCCACCAATCCCTCCCACCGCTTTGAGATCGAAGGCGCCGCGGAAATTGAGCAGCTCTGCGATCGATTAAACGAAGGGGCGGCGCAGTACGAATCCCTGCTAAATGATATTGAAGGCTGCGTGAATAGTGCCAGAGCCCAATCTGAAGAAGAGAAGAGTATCCTGGCGGCCATTATGTCGGAGCTGCCCGAGGGCGTGATTGTATGCAACCCCGAAGGTCAAATTCTTTTATATAACAACCGTGCCAAACTTTTGCTGTCGGTGACCGGCAATGACAGCGTCGATAAACCCGTGCGCTATATCGGGCTTGGGCGTTCCATTTATGAGGTTTTTAACGAAAATCTTATCCGGCATACAATTGATCAAATAACGGATAAATTAAAACGTGACGAACCGGATGTCGTTTCGTATTTTGTTTCCCCGGGGGCTGAGGAAACCCTGCTGCGGGTCGAGGCTGTCCCGGTTTTGACCCACACAAGGCAATATTCCGGATTTATTCTGATCCTGTATGATATCACCCGGCAGCTCGAATCTCAAAGTCATTCAAACCTTACCATGCAATCTTTTACCCGTGGAATTCGGGCGTCCTTTGCCGGAATTCGCTCGGCGATCGAAAGCATTTTGGACTATCCGGATATGGATGCGATGCGCCTTGAAACGCTTAAAGAGATAATCCACAAAGAAGCGTTGAATATCGGTGACATTTTAGAACGTGATCCAACGCTGTCCGCATCGCCCAGCTTTAATCAGTGGCCCCTGGTGCGGGTTTCGGTGCGCGACCTGTTTGAAATATTGCGGGCCCGGTGTCGCCAGAGCTTAAATCTCCACGTCCGATCGGAGAATTTGACCGCCGAACATTACGTCAATGTCGACCATTCTTCCATTTTGCTGGCCATGTTATACGTCATTCAGCAGATCCAGGCAGCCACCGGTGTGCGTGAGCTCACCTGCCGTTTGACCCGGCTGAGGCGTTTTGTCAGTCTGGATTTGCTCTGGTCGGGGCACCCGATAAAGGCGGATTTACTGAAGGCCTGGGAAACACAGCGGCTGGTGTTTGAAAAAGAAGGCCTTGCATTAACCCTCCGGGAAGTGATTGATCATCACAACGGTGAAATCGGCTTATATGTGTCCAGGAGTTTGAAAGACACATCTTATGTGCGCTTTTTCCTTCCGGTTCTTTTCCTAATTAGGCCTGAAAAATCTCGATCGTTAACGATTTTACCCGAAAGCCGTCCCGAGTTCTATGATTTTGATATGTTCCTGCAAGCGGATCAACATCCCGAGCTTGAGAACCGCCGGCTGGCAGAGCTGATTTACACCGTATTTGATCTCGAAACCACCGGTTTGAATCCCAATGAGGGCGATGAGATCATTTCCGTTGGGGCGATTCGAATCGTCAATGGCCGTTTACTGCAAAATGACCGTTTTGAACAACTGGTTGACCCCCGGCGATCGATACCCTGGGAATCGGTGAAAATACATGGAATTCATCCCGAGATGCTCAAAGGAAAGCCGACGATAGATGAGGTTCTGCCGATGTTCCATGATTTTGTAAAAGACACCATTCTGGTGGCTCACAATGCGGCTTTTGATATGCGCTTTTTGCAATTAAAAGAGAAACAGACCGGGGTGCGGTTTGTAAACCCGGTGCTGGATACATTATTATTATCGGCCGTTGTCCATCCGTCCCACGAAGACCATAATCTGGAAACCATCGCCAAACGGCTGGGGGTTGTGATACTGGCACGGCATACCGCCATGGGAGATGCCGTGGCTACCGGTGAAATGCTGCTCAAATTTTTACCGCTGCTGTCCCAGCAGCAGATTTTTACCCTCAAGGAGGCCTTGGCGGCTTCCCGGAAGACGTTTTATGCCAGAAAACAATTTTAGCCGTAAAAAGAGAACCGCAGAATATCGAATATCGAATGTTGAATATCGAAGGATAGGAAAATTTCGTCATTCGAAATTCCTTGTTCGATATTGGATATTCAAAGCTTGGGGAATTGATGCGCTGGCTTGCATTTGAAATCTGATGCTAGATGTTCAGCAAATAGATGGCAGCGACCAGTGACCTTTGAACTCTGAACTCCTGAACTCAGAACCCTGAACCATTTGCTTGATATTTGTGGGACACAACACTAGTGGGTGAGGGCGGCCTCGCGGGTGGTCGGCAGCGAAAATGAAAAAGTAGAACCCATGCCGGGCTTACTTTTAACCCATATTTTCCCATGGTGAAAGTCGATGATGCGTTTGCTGATGGTCAGGCCGATGCCGGTGCCGTATGGCCGACCCCTGGCGGGGTCTTTTACCTGTTGAAATTTTTTGAAAACTTTGCTCTGATCCGCGGCCTTGATTCCGATACCGTTGTCCTCGACATCAACCTGCACCTGTTTGGCACTGGCCGTCAATCGGATGCTTATTTTTCCGCGATCGGTGTCGCAAAATTTGACGGCATTTGATATCAGATTCACGATGACCTGAACCAGGCGATCGCGGTCGCCGGATATCGGCGGTGGATGATCGTTCTGCTCATAATCAATGGTGATGTTTTTATCTGCAACCAGCTGCCGGGTACTGGCGATAGCGTCCTGGATAATTTCTGTGATGTCGATCGAGGTGATGACCCAGTCCATCTGGGCGGATTCGATTTTCTCATAATCCAGTACCTGGTTGATCAGACGGGTTAAGCGTTCGCTTTCTTTAATGATGATACCGGTAAAGCTCTTGTGCTGATTTTCATCGATGTCCGGATTGGTATGTAATATTTCAGCCAGCGAGCGTACCGATGTCAGCGGGGTGCGCAATTCGTGGGTGACGGTCGAGATAAATTCGTCTTTGAGACGATCCAGATCCTGCAGGCGGCGGTTGGCATCCTGAAGATCGGCGGTGGCTTTCTCCAGCTCCCGGCTGTAGGCAATCACCTGCTGGGTTTCGTCGAGAATGTTCAAAACTTCTTCGATACCCAGAGATTCTTCTTTGACAACCGATGCGACCATGACACGCGCGGATGATGAGCCGATGGCGCCGGCGAGCAATCTTTCGGCATAGCTGACCAGGTCGGCATCGGCGGTTACCAGGTAGCTCCAACTGAGTTTGTGCTTATCGGCGTAGTTGGCAAGGGCCCTATCCGTGCGGCGTTGGCCTAAAAAACGTACTAGCAGAGATTTAAGGTCCGGCAGGTTGGCTGTGCTGCGCCAGAAATGGGATTCGCCGGTTTCACCGGAATATCTGAAGACATCAACAAACAGGGCCGCCTGGGTATGATCGATGGCCCGTGGACGGATCAAAATAGACACACCGACATAAAAGCCGATATTGGCCAGCATGCTCCAGAAAACCGAATGGGATATTTCGTTGAAGTGCTGCAAACCAAATAATTGAAACGGTTTGAGCAACTCGATGCCGAAAGGTCCCCGGGTAACGAAATCCTGAGCGATGAGGCCGGCCTGTACCAGTGTCGGCATAACAAGGGTGTAAGTCCAGACCAAAAAACCGGCCAGCAGGCCGCAGATGGCGCCGGTGCGGGTGCCGCCCTTCCAGAAAATGCCGCCCAGCAGGGCCGGGGCAAACTGGGCCACCGCTGCAAAGGACCTCAGCCCGATCGAAACCAGGGCGTAGAATTCGCCGATAATATGAAAATAGATATAACCCAGCAGCAAAACTAAAATGATACTGACCCTGCGGATGGTAAGCAGCAGCCCGCTGTAATCTCGAAGCCCTCCCAGCGCTTCGATGGGCAATCGCAGCAGCACCGGCATGACCAGGTTGTTGCAGATCATCGTGCTCAGGGCAATGGATTCAACAATGACCATACCGGTGGCGGCCGACATGCCGCCGATATAGACAAACAAGGCGAGGAGCTGCTGGCGCTCGGCCATCGGGAGTGTGAGCATAAAAGTGTCGGCATCGACGCTGCCGTCCGGAAACCGCAGCACGCCGCTGAATGCCACCGGTAGGACAAAAATATTGATGGCCAGCAGATAGAGCGGAAAAAGCCAGATAGCTTTGTTGAGGTGCTCTTCATTGACATTTTCCACCACCGCGATCTGGAATTGGCGGGGCAGAAAAATAATGGCCAGCATGGATATAAAAAGATAGATGCCCCAGTCCGTATAACTGCCGCCGCGGCCGCTGAGCGTCAGATAGCTGCCGAGTGCGCCATGGCTGTTGCTGCCGGTGTTTTTCAATTCGGCCAGATCTGCGGCTTTTTGAAACAGATCACCAAAGCCGTTATGGATGACGTAGGTGACAAAAATGCCCAGGGTAAGGAATGCGGCCAGCTTTACAATCGATTCAAAGGCGATGGCCGCAACCAGTCCCTCGTGTCGTTCGGCAGCGTCCAGGTGACGGGTGCCGAACAGAATGGCAAATAAAGCCAGCAGCAGGGCGATATAAAACGCGGGGTCTCCCAGTACCGGAATCTCGGAAAAACTGAACGAAACCGATATTTCCGGATATTGGTTGATCAGCAAAAATCCGGTCGAAATGGCTTTAAGCTGCAGGGCAATATAAGGGATGACACCGATGACGGCGATGATGGTTACGAGCCCGCCCAGGGTGGTGCTTTTACCGTAGCGGGAAGCAATAAAATCGGCGATGGAGGTGATGCGGTGAACCTTGCTGATGCGGATAATTTTTTGCCAAATCCACCAGCCCAGCAGGGCCATGAGGGTCGGCCCGAGGTAAATAGGCAAAAACCCCAGGCCGCTGCTGACCGCCAGCCCGACGCTGCCGTAAAATGTCCAGGCCGTGCAGTATACGGCCAATGAAAGGGCGTAGATGTACGGGTTGCTGATGATACTGCGGCCGGCATCGGCGCGCTTGTCACCGTAATGGGCGATGGCAAAAAGCAGGCCCATGTAGCCAAATGAAACAAATAATATGACGCCGGTCTCTAACATCGCCTATCGCTCTGTTTTATCATCGGGTTTTGAAGGTGAGCGCCTGCGGGTTTTGGTCGCGATGGCTGCCAGCAGAATTAAAAGTGTCCAACCGGTGAAGACATAGAAAAAAAGCAGGGGCACACCGAATATCATGGTTTTCAGGTTGAATAGCGACAGCAGAGGATAATTAAATAGAACGCAACCCAGCAGAAATAAACCAAACAAACGTTTATTTTTTCGATCTTTGGGAGTCACGGCTCACCGCTCGCTAGACGGAAAAGAAAGGAAAGGGTCATTTATTTTATAGCACGCCACTATAGATGAATTGGGTCCCGGTGTCAAATGCGTCCCGGGTTATCGTGCCGTTGCCTTTTGCAAATAACCAATTGAATTGGCACCTTGGCCAAGTTGTGGTATGGTAGAATCGATAATTTGCTTCATTCCCTGTCCGCTTTGACGGGAAGCGGTTTGCCGTTCGCTAAGATTTGCGAACCATCAGCGTGCAACCACCAGGAGAATTTATGTCGGACGCGGTACTTACATTTTTATCGAAACAGGCACCATTTTCACAACTGCCTCAACCTGAACTCAAGCGCATCAGTGAATCGGTCACCACTGAAAATTATGCCGGTGGGCACAACTTATCCAAACAGGGCCGAACGAATCTCGAGGACATTTATATCGTAAAAGATGGCGTGCTGGAGCTTTTTTATGAATCCGACGGCGAAAAGGAAATGAGCGGGCTCTTAAAACAGGGCAAAATTTTCGGCGGCATTTCCATATTAATGAATGCCGGTATTTCGGTTCGTTCGGTCAACGTCCTGGAGGATGCCACCTTATATGTGCTGCCGGAAAAGGTGTTTCTGGATGTCTGTACCCAGCATACGGATGTTTACGAGTTTTTCGCAGAGAAGTTCCGCAAACGAATGATGAACAAATCATATGCATCGGTGGTTGCTGCAGGACAGGTGCTTCATTTTCTTTTCGAGCTGGCACCGTTTTCGTTCCTACCCAGGGAAGATGTGGAGAAAATGGCTGCCGCGGTTTCTATTATCAACTATCCCAAAGATACCATCCTGTTTGCCCAGGGACGCTCTAAAATCGATTATCTGTATATCATTCAAAAAGGGGCGGCCGAGCGCTATTTTGAGGAAAAAGATAAAAAAACCCTGCGCGGGATGCTCGGCGAGGGAGATATGTATGGCGGGATTTCCTTACTGGTGAACGATGGAATCGCCATCCGCTCCTTAAAGGTTACCGAGGATTCCTATTTCTATATTTTACCCAAGGAGATGTTTTTAGATGCCTGCAACCAACATGAGGCTTTTTCAGATTTTTTTACCGACATTTTCGGCAAGCGGATGCTGGATCGGTTCTATGCCGAAATTATTGCCGTCAATCGCAGACCCAGCGAACAGACGACCGAATTATTTAATTTGCCGGTTGAAAGCATCTACAGCAAGGACCTGGTTTTTTGCGATCAGAACATGCCGATCCAGGCGGCAGCGGCGGTGATGAGCGAGCACAATGCCAGTTCCATTTTTGTACGCGAACCCAGAGGAGAATTTGTCGGAGTGGTGACCGACAATGATTTAAGAAAAAAAGTTACGGCCACCGGCTATAATATTTTAAAGCCGGTTTCCGATATCATGACGTCACCCTTGTTCATGATTTCCCGAGAGGCCCTCATATTCGAGGCCTTGATGAAGATGATGCAAAAAAATATTAAACACCTTGCGGTCACCGACAGCGATGATAAAGTCGTTGGCGTGGTCACCAACCGGGACTTATTGCGAGCCCAGGGGCAGTCACCCTTTTTTGTTGTCCGCGAGATTGCCCAGGCCAAGTTTATCAACCAGATTGTGCAGATTCACCAACAGGTTCCACGCTTGATCCAAACGCTGATCAACACCGGCGCCAAAGCGCAAAATGTGAATCGCTTTTTAACAACCGTTTCAGATGCGATCCTGCAAAAAATCATTGGATTCGCCCTCGAGGAATTCGGACCGCCCCCGGTGAAATTTGTGTTTATGATTTTGGGCAGTGAGGGCCGAATGGAGCAGACCCTCAAGACCGATCAGGACAACGCCATTGTATTTGAAGATACACCGCCCGGCTCTCAAAAAAAAGCCACCCAATATTTTTTAAAGTTCAGCGAGCGGGTGTGTAACGGATTGGATGAGGCCGGTTACGCCCTTTGCAAAGGCGGGGTGATGGCAAAGAATGCCAACTGGTGCCAGCCGCTGTCCACCTGGAAAAGCTACTTCAAGCGCTGGATTCACACCGCCGAGCCGGAAGCTTTGCTGCAGGCCAGCATTTTCTTTGATTTCAAGGCGGGATACGGTGATGTGGAGCTTATCACGCAGCTGCGCCAATACTTGTTTGATACGCTTAGTGATTGGCCGGGGTTTTTCCGCCACATGGCTGAAAATGCGCTGTATTTTACACCGCCCATCGGTTTTTTCCGTAATTTTGTTGTGGAATCCAAGGGCGAGCACCGCGATGCTTTTGACATCAAAGCCGCCATGCAGCCGATTGTTGATTACGCCCGAATATATGCCCTTCATAACCAGATCGATGAAACCAATACCCTGGAGCGGATAAATCAGTTGCGGGTAATGAAAAAGATCAGCTGGGAGCAGCACAATGAACTGGAAACGGCCTACAGCTATTTGATGCAGCAACGGTTGGTGCGCCAGGTAAAAGCCATCGTCGAGGAAAACGCCGCGCCGGACAATTACATCACACCCAAAAGACTTTCCCGGATCGAACAGACCATGCTCAAAGAGATTTTTAAACGCATCGAAAAATTCCAGGGCAAATTAAGTTTTGATTTCACCGGCATGACCTAACACCGCAAGGCCGACAATCACGGATCAACCTAACTTTTCTTTCCCCAACGTCCTTTTTCCTTTGCGATTTTTGAAAGATCAAGGTGCTCTCACAAGGCGCAGGCCCAGAAAATAGTCCCGGTCTCGACCGGCCGTTGGATGGTCGCTGCGACCGGCACAACGCACGCCCGCCGGCCAGCTGTACCAGCATCCGCCCCGGATCACCCGGTACGGGCCGCCACCTGTGAATTTGGGATTGTTACGCTGATGATGACGATAGGCATCCTCGTTATAGATATCCTCACACCATTCAAACACATTGCCCAGCATGTCATAAAGCCCAAACGCATTGGGTTTATACCTGCCTACGGGTGCCGTCACTTCGTACCCGTCATCACAGTTATTAACCTCCCAATATGACCACTCACGCTTTGCCGTAAGATCCGCCACATTGCCATATTCACATGCTTTATCCGCATCATCGCCCCAGAATCGGGCCGCACGCGTTGCTGCTCTGCAGGCATACTCCCATTCTGCCTCGGTGGGAAGCCTGAAACGATACCGTTCCTTGTTCTGCCCGCTGAGCCATGTCGCAAAAGCTTTGGCGTCATTCCAGTTCATGTATACCACCGGCTGGTCGTCTGCGCTCAGCGAGAAGCCCCTGTGGTCATTGCTGACGTGATTGGTTTTGAACTGCCGATATTGGGCATTCGTCACCTCGGTCTTGCCCATCCAGAAGCCGTCCACGCACACTTCATGCACCGGACCTTCGTCCGGGTCGCGTCCGGCTTCACCTGAAGAGCTCCCCATTTCAAAACACCCTCCAGGTACCCAGACAAATGCCATGCCGGTCACAGGCTCCTGCCAGATCTCGCCGGGTTTAGGAACCCCCTGAAAAGCCCAGGACGACAAAATAGATCCGGCCACCCACGTCACTATGAAAGCTGAAAAAAGAATTGACCGATAGAAACGATTGGGTTTTCCAAACCGCGTTGTTTTCAACGATTTGGGGCACTTCGCGCCCCTGTCTTTTACCGCCTTTGGCGGTAAAATCCAAGCCACCCGCTGTGCGGGTGGTCGTTGACTCAATAGGTGTATCCGTACCCGCATTT
>JAQYWI010000229.1 GCA_030145015.1 Desulfobacterales bacterium | reverse complement strand
GGCGCAAAATCAGTCCGCAAGATTAAATGTGACCGGCATGGACGAATGGTCCCCGACGATTTGAGACAAAAAATTGAAGCCGCACAAGATCAAGGAGAAAGGCCCTTTTTTGTCAACATGACAATGGGCACGACGGTTTTAGGCGCTTTTGATCCGCAAACTGAAATAAAAAACATTTTATCTTCCCGCAAAATTTGGCTGCATGCAGACGCGGCCTGGGGCGGCGCTGTTCTCATGTCAAATAAAAGAAGAGAAATGATAGAAGGGCTCCAGCGAGCGGATTCCATAGCCTGGGATTTGCACAAGGCCATGCGGTCTCCGCTTCTATGTGCGGCTTTGCTGGTCAAAAATGGTTCGCATTTAAAAAACAGTTTTGTATTTGATGGGTCTTATTTGTTTCATGGCAGTCAGGAAATACAAACCTATCATTTAGGAGAAAAGACTCCGCAGTGTGGGCGTCGCGGTGATGCTTTTAAATTTTGGTTGATGTGGAAAATGAGGGGAAAGGATTATTTTGCCCGAGAGGTGGAGAGACGGTTTGCAAAGACGGCCGAAGCTGTTGATATGATACAGGCGCGGCCTTGTTTTTGGCTCTATGACGATCAGCCTGATTTCTGGAACCTGTGTTTTTGGTACGTACCCGGGCATCTGCGCAAGTTAGGCAATATCGACCAGTGCTCGCAGAAGGATAAAGCCGAGTTAGAAAAATTGACTGTCCGGTTATATGAATGCATGCAGAAAGATGGGCAAATCCTGGTCAATTATTCCAGCATAAAAAACTACCCTGCGTTTATCAGATTTATAACCGGCCCTAAACTGACACGCGAATCCATAAAGAAAATACTGGATATAATAGAATCATTAGGCAAAATTTTATCATCCAGCCTTTCAAAAATATTGATTTCCGGCGGAGATGATCGTCTGCAACTAGACGAGCAGGGATTGAACTATATTCAAATCGCGCCCAAACCTGCTTCGAAGAATTTAGTATCCCGGTCGAGCTGCAGCGGCTCTTTTATATCCGCAGACAACTATAAATATGTTAATGACCTATACAGGGATATCCGCGCCGCTAAGGTTTCATTTCCGGAATGTATGCAACAGGTTCATGATCGGATGCGGCGCATACTGACAATTGATTCAAAAGACAGCATCATAACCGTATCTTGCGGCACAGATGCAGAATACATCCCGTTGCTGATTTCGAAGGCCTATACAGGAGACGGTGATAAAATAGTGAGTATTGTCACCGGTGCCGGCGAGATAGGAGCTCATTCAGCCACCGCGGCAAATGGTCTATATTACTCATCCTTAACACCTTGTGGGGAGAAAGTTGATTCCGCGGACAGATTGATCGGCATTGGTGATAATGTCAAAGTGATAACCATATCACAACACCATCATTTAACCGGTCAGCAGACGCCAAACCAGGATGTATGGATAAAGCATGTGCACAATAGCCTGTCAAAACCAGGAACCCTGGCGCTGTTGCATATTGTGGATTCATCCAAACTGGGTCGCCGAATGGATGTAATTGATGAAGTCGAACGCTTGAGAGCAAAATATTCAGGACGACTGCTGGTTACGATAGACAGCTGTCAGAGCCGAACCGATATTAGTCGTACGCGTAACTATTTACAACATGGTTATATGGTCATGATTACGGGTTCGAAGTTTGAAGAAGGCCCTCCGTTTAGCGGAGCCGTCATTGTGCCTCACCGGCTAACTGGATCGCTGACTGCCAATAGTTTTATAAATTTTCTTCCCGCGCTTGGAAAATTTATTAATCCGTATGATGTTTCCGGGGATATGGAGATGATCCGGCCCTATCTGCCCGGCTGGATGAACTGGGGATTGATGATGCGCTGGACCAGCGCGTTGACCAACTGGGAAAACTATCGCCATATTGAAGATCAGACGCGCAATCAATTGATTCAAAACTGGGTAGACGCGATTTTGAAATTGGTTGCGCAATATCCGCAGTTGGAAGTTTTAAACGGCGGAGAAACTCAGGCCGGGGCCGTCGGAGAAAGAAATACAATTATTTCCCTAAAATTATTATCAAAGGGTGACGTATTGCCCTTAAAAGTCCTGAAAAGTTTATATTATTGGCTCTACGAAGATATGCGTTGCCGCTTTCCCGCTGACATTAGGCTCAGTCATGCAGAAAAAGCCGTTTTGCAACGTTCTTTTTTGATCGGACAGCCGGTCGAATTGGGTAATTTTGCTGTACTCAGAATCGCCCTGGGTATGGACCTTGTTTTTTTTATGGAAAAATATGGTGTAGAAGCGGCGCTTGCAGATGACAGGGCCCTGTTGCTAAAACTTTCTTTATTGCTAAAGCATCACGAAAGTTTACGTGCTTCTGACAGCTGAGAAGAATTTTCTTGACAACGATGAAATATAAAATATATTTGATATCCAAATCGATTTCTGCTCTGTTAATCCTGCGCGCAATCCGTGCGGAACGAAAACAACGCCCTCCGCATTCAGACAGTGACACGGGAAACCTGGAATAAGCGATGATTTTGGACACACCCATCAAGAAACAATCCCTTCAAAAAATGGCCTATCAAAGCCTGCGGCAAGCTATTCTGGAACGTGAAATCGAGCCTGGAGCGGTAATCAAAATTAGTAAGCTGGCTGAAAAACTAAATGTCAGCACCATGCCGGTTCGGGAGGCACTTCGACAACTTGAAGTCGAGAGCATGGTCAGCTTTAATTCCAACAAAAGCATCGTGGCAAGTCGATTGTCCCGAACTGAACTTCATGATATTTACGATCTGAGGATCCCGTTGGAAGTCATGGCATTATTGAAATGCTTTGACCGTTGCGACAAACAGGCCCTTAAGCATCTGGAGGAGCTCAACCGCAAGATGTCAAAAAAAAGTATCAACGGCTCCAAATGGTTTAATCTCAACCGAGTCTTTCATCTGTCCTTATTTGAAATGTCCGGCTCACCGCGTCTGTGCAAAATACTGCAAGGGTTGTGGAACAGCACGGGGCCTTATCTGCGCATTTTCTCAGAATCTGAAAAAGCCGTGACCAGGGCCAACCGAGAACACACCTTGATTTTAGATGCATTCAGAAACGGTGATCGAGCTAAAGCAAAAAAAGTATTACGAAAACACTTGCGAAACGGGCTCTGGGTTATCGAATCGCACTTGGAAACGGTTGTTTGAGCGCAGCTCATAAATCTCATCCCGGATAATATCCATTTCATCATTTCGTTCGTAACTACATAAGGCCGCGACCGTAACGGCCTTTGGCGTGATAAAACGGAGGTTGGAAGTGGTTTAAAAACCTCAGATCAGGTTCAAGGGCAAGGCGCAGACTGAACGAGAAAGCGCACCATACATGGGTATGTGAGCATTTATCGGAGGTCTGCAACGCAGCCATTGGGCCTTAGATGGGGTTTTGAAACCACTTCTAACGAGGTCTGCCCTTAAACAAGCATCTGATTTCTTAGTGGACATGTTGTGTTGTGGACGGAGGTTTTCTTTATAGATTTGGGGTTTGGGCCGACTCTCATCATCAACCCTTAAAAGACAGGAGGTTTTGTTATGTCCGAGATCAAAAAGAAAAAGGTAAAAGATGGCAAAGGGATTAATCGGCGCACCTTCCTCAAGACGACTGGGATGGCTGCCGGTGCAATGGCATCCGGAGGTTTTCATTTTGTTCGCCGTGCTCAAGCTGCCACAGGCCCCCTCAAATTTGGCTTTCCAATCCCCTTGACCGGGCCCTATGGGACCGAGGCTAAAGATCAACAAGCAGGTGCCGAACTGGCGATCGCTGAAATCAATGCAAATGGCGGCGTTCTGGGGCGTAAGGTGGAACTTGTTGTTCGCGACACCAAGCTCAAGGCGGCTGAAGCGGCCAGACGGGCCAAGGAACTCCTGGAAGCTGAAAAAGTTGAGCTTATGTCAGGATGCCTTTCGGCTTCCAACCAGCTTGCCGTAAACCAGCTGGCCAAGGAACACGGTGTGCCCTATGTTTCCGTAAGCCAGGCCAACGAGATTACCCAGCGACAGGACAATAGCGTCTATACCTATCATGAAGCGATGAATCCGCACATGACCACACAGGCTGTGGGAGAATGGGTCGCGAAGAATTTCGGCAAGCGCTGGTACTACCTGACCTCTGATTATGCCTATGGCTGGCAGATGACAGACGGTTTCAAACGTAAAGGCAGAGAGTTCGGCGTTGTTGATGTGGGGGAAACCAAGCATCCCTTAGGTACGAGTGACTACTCTTCCTATATGCCGCGCATCCTGGCCGCAAAGCCGGATGTGCTGTTGCTTGACAACTTCGGAAAAGATCAGCTCAATTCCATCAAGCAGGCTACCGCCTTTGGCCTGAAGAAAAAAATGCAACTCATATGCCCCATCATTCTTATGTCCGCTCGTATCGGGGCCGGTGCGGCGGCCTATGATGGGGTCGCAGGCGGCACTTCCTTCGACTGGGGTCTGGACAATCCGACGGCCAAACAATTTGTGGGTGCCTTCCAGAAGATGCATGGTCGTCCTCCGATTGATTACGCGGGATACGCCTATGGGGGCATTAAGGAAATCCTAATGGCCGTTATCCGGGCCGGCAAGCTGGATCCTGTTGGCATGGCCGAGACCATTGAGAACCGGAGCTACGACAATTACAAGGGCAAACAATGGTGGCGGCCCTGCGACCATCAGTCGCAGCAGGATGTCTTCATCGTTCGTTCCAAAAAAGACACGGCCAAATATGATGTTTTCGAGCATGTTGCGACGGTATCAGGAGCAGATGAGCGACTCCTGCGGACTTGTGTCGAGGTGGGGATGAACCCCAACAAACCGGTTCGACACGGGCTCAAGAAATAACCAACATATATTCTGATCCCGCCCCGTCTCGGGGCGGGATCATGCGAAAGGGGTTATAAAAGCAGATGGACTGGACAGTCATCGTGATGCAGCTTTTTACGGGGTTATCGCTGGGCATGCTCTATGTCATGCTCGCCTTGGGTCTGTCCATCATCTTTGGACTGCTCACGGTGGTCAATTTTGCCCATGGGGCCATGTACATGTGGGGGGCTTATGCCGGCGTATCGGTCGTCGCCATCACCGGGAACTTTTGGCTTGCACTGGTCATCGTCCCGCTGGTTATGGGCGGCTACGGTCTGGTCGTTGAAAGAGGACTTATTCGTCCCCTTTATGGGCGCGATATTAACTACCCGTTATTGCTCACCTTCGGCCTTCAATTCATCATGATAGAGATTGTCCGTATCTTCTGGGGAACTTCCGACCAACCCTTCAGTGCTCCGGATATTCTATCCGCGCCGATCGAGATGTTTGGCGTCTTTTATTTCCCCTCCTACCGTCTATTCGTGATTGGCGTGACCCTTGTCATATGTGCGGTTTTATGGTTTTTTCTGGAAAAGACAAACCTGGGGCTGGTCATTCGGGCAGGAACCCGAGACTCACTTATGGTGCGTGCCCTGGGTATTGATATGAATCGAATATGGTGGCTTGTTTTTGGCATCGGTTCAGCACTGGCGGGTATTGCAGGTATACTGGCATCCCCGATTCGAAGCGTATTCCCGGAGATGGGGATCGCCATGTTGGTGGAATGCTTTGTTGTGGTTGTCGTCGGGGGAATGGGGAGTCTCAAAGGCGCCATCCTTTCGGGCATCATCATGGGAGAGGCGATTGCCATCACGACTCTTTTTTATCCCCCGATGGCGGATATCGTTATCTTTCTCGTGATGGCAGTCGTCCTGTTGGTTCGGCCCAGCGGCCTTTTCGGCAAAGCAGGCCTTCTTGAATAATTATGGCATCAAAGGGGAAGCAAGTGGTCGATGAAGAAAATGTAACCGGCGCAATGATGCAATTGGAATTAGATCAGAGCCGATGGCAGAAAATGGTAGGCGTCATCCAACGCTACCCTCTTTTTTTCACAGTGGCGTTCCTCTTTATTTTTCCCTTTACCGTTCCCTATCGGGCATTGGCTACCGAGATTATCATCTGGGGGCTTTTCGCCCTGGGGTACAACGTCTGCCTTGGGTACACCGGGATGCTCTCCTTCGGTCACGCCGCCTATTTCGGGGTGGGCGCCTATGCAACCGGAATTGTGCTTATCCGTCTCTGGGAAAATGTGTGGTTTGGACTCTTTTGCGGCCTACTTATGGGGGCGGTCACCGCCTTTATTCTGGGATATTTGTGCATTAAACGCCGCGGCATTTATTTTGCGATGCTGACCCTGGCTTTTGCCCAGCTTGTTTATTTCATCGGTTTTCAGTGGGTGGATCTGACAGGGGGGGATAACGGCTTGAGGAACATTCCACTTGTGCCCCTGTCTCTTCCCGGGCTTTCCATAGATATCTCTACGCCGCTGCGTTATTACTTTTTTGTGCTTTTTTTCGTTGTGTTGTCGCTCCTGGCGCTCAACAGAATTTTGCAATCGCCCTTCGGGCATGTATTGCAGGCCGTGCGGGAAAATGAGCATCGCGCCCTGAGTTGTGGATACGAAACCTCCAATGTGCGTTGGATGGCATTCATCATATCCGGGTCCATCTCGGGCCTGGCCGGAGGCCTTTATGCCCTGTATTTACACTTTGTCGGCATTGAAACGCTTTACTGGATCACATCAGGCCAGGTTGTCATGATCACCCTTTTGGGTGGTATGGGCACCTTTATCGGGCCTTTTATCGGGGCCGGGGTGTTCCTTTTCCTGGAAGACGTCTTAAGCGCGTTGACGGCAAACTGGATGATATTCCTCGGAACGGTTTTTGTTCTCTGCGTCCTGTTTTTTCCGAGCGGTATATGGGGCACGATTAAAGAACTAACAAGCAAGGGAAACACCTAAGAGGCAGGAAACCCATGTCAGCAATCCTTGAAACGGTCGGCCTGACCAAGAGCTTCGGCGGCTTATTTGCTGTGGACGATGTGAATTTTACATTGCAAGAAGGCGATCTGCAATCCATCATCGGGCCTAATGGGGCGGGCAAGAGTACCTTTTTTAGATTGATTTCGGGAGAACACAAGCCCACTACCGGCCAGATCATGTTTGGCGGCAAAGATATTACCGCCCTGTCCCAGACGGCCATATCCCATTTGGGCATTGCCGTTGCTTATCAAATCACCAATATTTTTCCCATGCTAACCGTCTTTGAAAACGTCCGGGTGGCGGCGCAGTCCCGACAAACCACATTCAATTTCTGGTCGCGGGCCCTCTCTTTGAGTGATGTTCTTGACCAGACATCGCAGATTCTGGAAGATATTGGCCTGGCAGAATTCAAGGATGAAATAGCGGGTAATTTGTCCCACGGTGATCAAAAGCGCCTGGAGATCGGCATTGCCCTGGCGACCCGGCCCAAACTATTACTTCTTGATGAGCCCACGGCCGGCCTGGCACCGACAGAGACCCGCCAGACGATCGAACTTATCAAAAAAATTGCCCGGAACCTGACCATTATTCTGGTTGAGCACAAGATGAAGGTCATCATGGAGGTATCCGACAAAATTACGGTATTGCACTATGGCCAGCTTCTTGCCCAGGGCAGTCCCGATGAAATCCGTGCCAACGAAGACGTGCGCAAGGTGTATCTCGGCGGCGTAAAAGTCTGATTATAGGAGTCCCGATGTTGCTGACAATCGAAAATATCAATACATACTACGGACTAAGCCATGTCCTGCAGGATGTCTCTTTAGAGGTGGATAAGAACGAGATTGTGACCCTGGTCGGTCGAAACGGGGCCGGCAAAACCACCACACTCAAGAGTATCCTCGGGATTACCCCGGTGCGTTCAGGGCAGATTGTCTTCAACGGGGAGGATATCAGCGCCCTGCCCACGCAT
>JAQYWI010000228.1 GCA_030145015.1 Desulfobacterales bacterium | reverse complement strand
GCGGGATTTCACATCTGTTTTGATGAATATCAAGGTGTTCATCAAACCGACTCAAAATGCTCACATACTACCGTGTATGCTGCGCTTTTGACTCGGCTTGCGCCTTGATGCATACATTAATCTGTTTAGATTAGACATGTAATCCCGCTTCAGCGGGGCCGTCGAACACAATCTGAGGCTTTGAAACCACTTCTACGTTATCGAATCCTGCCATATTTTAAATAAAATCTTCCAGCTTTATGCGCGCCATTACGTCTGCGGGAATCTTATTTTTCGGAGCAAACTGATCGAGACTTGGTTTTGCAGTCGCATCTATTCCCATTTTATCGGTTACCCCGACTTGCTCGGCCGAGGGATCAAGTGACGAGCCCCGCACCCTGGGAATAATAAACAAATCGCGGCTGGCTTGAAACCGTGTCGCAATGGCCCACATTACCTGTTGAAGGTTGTTTATATTTATATCCGAATCAACCACAATCGCATGTTTGAGATACAAATCCGCATTTAGAGCCGCAATAATGGCCAGGCGTGCCTGGCCTTCATAGGTTTTATTCAGTTGGATAATTAATGTAAAAGGCGCGGTTACCCTTACGGCCTGCACTTCCGGAACGGATGATTTGACAGCTCTTAAATAATTGGCTTCCATGGGAATCGTCGCCATAATCAGGTGCTCCCGGCCCTGCCCGCCGCAGATATCTTGATAGATGGGGTCCTGCCGATGGGTTATAGCGGTAATGTTTACAACCTGATTTTGTCCTTCACCCAGGGCGTATCCGGTAAACTCGCTAAAAGGCCCCTCTTTTTCACGAACAAAAGGCTGAATGACACCTTCCAGGATAATTTCCGCCCCTGCCGGCACCATCAGATCAACCGTCTTACACCTGACCATCTCCAAAGGACTGCCCTTCAGCCCGCCGATGACACCCAACTCGTCTTCTTCGTAGGGCCCGATCGCCAGTGCCCCGATGGCCCAGGCCGGATGATTGCCGATGGAAATGGCGATTTCGAGGGGTTTGTTGAGCGCTTCCATCTTAGAATAAATCGCGTTGAGGTGCTTTCCCACCGTCATAAAAATACCGAGCTTGTCTTTACCCTTGACCATCAGTCGGTTATAACTGACATTGTAATCACCTGTTTCCGGATCCTTCGCAAATACAATTCCGGCGGTGATGTATGGACCCGCATCCGTATCATGGTAAACCATTGCCGGCAGACGGGTTACATCAATATCGTTACCTTTAAGAACAATCTCATGCACAGGTCCATCTGAAATCTCAACCGCAGGAATGGGATTTTTATAGGCATGCAGGATTGTTTTTTCTAAATCTGTTTTAGGAACACCCAGTGCTCTGGCCACACGACCTCGGGTTCCATTACAGTTGACCGCCACCGGGAATGACTTGCCCTTTATATTTTCAAATATGATAAGCGGAACTTTGCGCTCCCGCTCCAGTTTCTTCACAATTGCTGCTGCTTCGTAGCGGCGATCGACCGCCTTTTTTATTCGAATAAATCCGCCTTCTTGAGTTTCTTCCATTTCATTTAAAAACCCTCTGAAATCTTCACCCATTTTCAACATCTCCCTGATAAGATATTTTTTTCATATGTATTAGATTTGGTATATCAGTAGCGTCTGCATGTCAAGATTGCCTTACCTAACGTTCACTTTGGGCGCCAGCGATTTTCATGTTCAGACAGCCGGGCCCCTTTAGTTTATAAATTGACTGCTCAATAGCGTTGGACTAGATTGTTACGATATGGAATGCCTCAGAATAGATGAAATTATCCGCAATCCTGATTTAGCCAAATACCGCATCACTTTTACTTCAGGCCAGACAATCTTTTTAGAAGGTGATGATTCGCAGGACCTCTACATCCTGGCGGCCGGCCAGGTTGAAATTTTCAAGGGTGACAAGAAAATAAGGGAAATCTCAGAGGAAGCTTCTGTCTTCGGTGAGGTGTCCTTTTTTTAGGGGACAGGCGCACAGCCTCTGTAAAAGCAAAGACTGAGGTGGCGGTTATTTGCATTCCCAAAGAAGAGATCGCGCTCTTTTTAGAAGAATGTCCGACTGCGGGACCGGAGATAATCCAGCGTCTGTCGCAATGGCTGAGTGAAGCAACCCAAATGCTTTATGGTTTAAAAGAAGTAAGCGATCAATTGCCGGACGCCGTTATAATGACGGATAAGGAGGGCCGCATCCTTGTTTGGAATTCTGCGGCTGAAAGACTCTATGGGCGGGACTGGCCCCGGATGCGCGACACCAAAGTCGATGAAATCTACACAAAACCGGACGAGTACAAAAAATTTTTAAAAGAGGTCCAAGGGCGCTATTCAGCCAAAGAAAAAGTTTTTGATATCAAACACCCCCGGCAAGGCATACGCTGTATCTCGACAAGCTTCACCGTGCTCTACGACGGCCACCACAACTTCCAGGGTGTCCTCTCATTGGGCCGCGATGACACCCACGAAGATAATTGAGTTTTCCAAACCGGGTGCTTCGCACCCGGTTTCACCCGCAACGATTGGGGCACTTCGCGCCCCTGTCTTTTCCCGCCTAAGGCGGAAAAATCCAGCCGCGGGCAAAACGGTGATCTATGCTCAAACCGTCCTAAAATTGCATTGCCAACAAAAAAAATTAATCTTGACAACAAAACCTGCTTTGGTTAATCGGATAATCGTTGTTGACATTGATTGGCGCTTCAATATGTTGGGTTGCAGCTGAGGCCGACATACAACTCACCATTTTCGATTCACCCGCTTTGAAAAAGCAACTTCTAATCTTTTATCCTTATTATAAAGGTTATATAAGCATAGAGATCTTGGCATCCGTGCCGGGATTCTTTGCTAACCCATAGGTTTAATTAGGAAGTTATGGCACGGCTCGCGTGAGATAAGCATTTAGCTTTACAAGCGTGCACCGAAAACCATTACCCATATGAAAGGAGGAAATGAAATGAATCGTGCCATTTGCAGCGGTAAAATTCAAATTAAAGGTATTGATTTCAAAGTATTGTCCGACGATGAGATTGCCGATATCCACTATGCCAGCCTTGAAATACTCGAAAAAACCGGTGTTTATGTGGAAGATGATGATGCCCTTGATCTCTTCCATTCCATCGGCTGCCGTGTAAATAACGATAAAAGAATAGTCAAAATCCCTCACTACCTTGTAGAAAAATCCATACGAACAGCACCGTCCAGAATTGTGCTGGGGGCACGCAATCATGATAAAAGCTACATCATGGAAGGTAAAAGGGTGACTTTCACCTCATTTGGGGAAGGTGTCAGTGTTGTCGATATCAATACCGGTGAAATCAGGGACTCGACCAAAAAGGATCTGGCTGCAGGAACAAGATTAATGGATGCACTGGATGCCTATGGCGTTTGCCATCGACCTGTTTCTTCACTGGATGTAGACCCCATCGCCTATACGCTCCACAATTATGAAGCGCTTGTGAATAACACAGACAAACCGGTTAGTTTAGGACCTGGTGACGGCAGGTGTCTGGAAAAAATCTATCAAATGTCGGCCATCATTGCCGGCGGAGAAGACACATTGGTGGATAATCCCCTAATATGCGCTTCTACCTGCCCGGTAACCCCGTTACGCCTGGTCAAACATTGCTGTGAAATTGGCATGAAAGCTGCCGAACTCAGTATTCCGGTCCGTTTTACAACAATGGCGCTGTCGGGCGCTACCAGTCCGATTACCTTGGCAGGCACTCAGGCTGTTCAAAATGCCGAATTTCTTGCCTGCGTCGTGATGCACCAGGCTGTTCGACCAGGAGCTCCTGTGATTTGCAGCAGTTCAACGACTTCGATGGATCTAAAAAGCGGCGAAGCTGCGGTGGGTTCTCCGGAAATGGCGTTATTTGCGGCCATGAACGCCCAAATGGCTCAATTTTACGGAGTACCTTCCTGGAGCGGCGGGACGTAGACGGATAGCAATATCGCCGGTAGCGCACAAGCCGGTCACGAAAAAACGCTAACAGCTCTCATTGCGGCAATGTCAGGGAACAATGTCTTATACGGAGCAGGAATGTTAGAGTGTGGCATGGTTGTGGATTTTTCTCAATTGTTATTGGATAGCGACATAATTGATATGATAAAATATTTTCTTGGGGGGGTCGAAGTCAGTGATGAAACATTATGTGTGGATGAAATCAAGGAAGGAGGCCAAATGTCCAATTTTCTAATGTCACCTGTGACCCTGAAATATATGCGATCACAAAGCAGACCGCAATTTTTTGAGCGCATGAATCGTACTGCCTGGATAAATGCCGGCAAACCAGACCCCTATGATTTGGCCAAAGAAAAGGTGAAGGATATATTGGTCAACCATCAACCGACACCTCTTTCTGATTCCGTGGCCGGTGATTTAAGAAGGTTTGTGACTGAAGTGGAAAAAGAATGGGGTGTTGAACCGACAAATCCCGACTTTGATCCGGCAAGCCTGGTAACAGATGCCTGACCAAACTCTTTAACCATTCATAAATAAACATACTGTATGACGCAATCGTGAAAATCGGGGTTCACGTCGTGATTGCATCTCGACCATAGCGGAGGATCAATGGGTACCTACACAATAATTAATTTCATCCTATGGTGTAAAATAAAAAAAACTCACGATTGGATCGTAAGTTCCTGTATTTATTATGGTAAGCCCGTTTAACTCTTTGATTCCTGTAATCGAGCCGTGAGATCTCGCTTTGCGGGTCCAGGATCCATCGACAAACTCAGAACAAGTTCGAACACCCGCCTGAACTGCGGCGGGATTTCGCTGACGTTCAACCTGCCAACTTGGTTCGAATCCTACTTTGATCCAAAATAAAACGGGGATGAGACGACTTTGCGCCCTTCCCCGTTTTTCTTTTTATGGTACGCCCGGCCCGATTCGAACGGGCGGCCTACGGATTCGAAGAGCAGGATGCTGAGAATTAAAAAAGGTCATAATTACGAATAGTTGATCCTACACCAATTTTTCAACTAACTTTTGGTTTCGTTTGGAAACATTTGGAAAAATTTGACCTTGGCGGGCACAATTTGGGCACAATCCTATTTAAAATAGCCCCCTACCCTAATCTTCTCTTCTTCATAATCTGATGCTACATTTTCTTCAGTTTCATCAAATCTTGTCCACCATTTAAAAAGGCAGTTAAAACCAATTATCGAACGTATCAAAAACAAACAGTTGAATCTTATGGACAATGGGAATAAGAATCAACAGATGGAGTAATGTATATAAGATTGACATACCCTTTTATCGAAATGCCCACCGAAGACACGAAGGAGTGGACATATGAACCTTGGTATGCTGCTAACTAAAACTGCATGCATTTTCCCGGATAAGCCAGCTTTCATATACGGAGACCGGCAGCTTTCCTACGCTCAGTTTAATGCACGGGTAAACCGGTTGGCGAATGCGTTTCAGCGGTTAGGCCTCAAACAGGGTGAAAACGTTGCGATACTCCAATACAACTATCCGCAAACCTACGAATCATTGTTTGCTTGCTTCAAGAGCGGATTGGGCGCAGTGCCGATCAACTTCCGGCTCCATCCCAACGAGTTCGCCTTCATCATCGACCACTCCGAGTCCCGGGCGGTGATCCTTTCCCTCGAATTCAATTACTCAATCATGGAGGTGCGCGATCGAATTCCCAACGCCCGACACTTAATTGCCTTGGAGGGTGCGAGCGGTGATCTTCTCGATTATGAGTCCATTCTCGCCGATGCAGCCGACGAGTTTACTGACGTGGACGTTTCTTCCGATGATCTGGCCTGGCTTTTTTACACTTCTGGAACCACCGGTATGCCAAAGGGCGCCATGTTGACTCACCGGAACCTGCTGGCAATGGTCATGAATTTTTATGCGGACATCGCTCCTGGCTTTACTCCGGATGACGTGATTCTCCACGCGGCTCCCTTGTCGCATGGAAGCGGGCTTTACGGTTTGCCCAACATCGGGAAAGGGGCGACAAACGTCATTCTGGCCTCCAAATCCTTTGACCCAGAGTTAGTGTGTCAAACAATCGAGAGGTACCACGTAACCAATACGTTCATGGCACCCACCATGATCAAGATGCTCATCGATCATCCGGCAGTGGATCATTACGATTTGAGCTCTTTACGATCTCTTAATTATGGCGGGGCCCCAATGCTGGTGGAAGATCTCAAAAAGGCCATCGAAAGGTTCGGTTTTTGTCTGGTCCAGCTCTTCGGTCAGGGTGAATCTCCGATGACCATCTCCTACCTACCCCACTGGGCCCACAAAGCAAACGGGAACCCGGAGGAAATCAAGCGGCTGGGTTCAGCTGGTTTTGCCCGAACCGATGTGGAGATTAAGATTTTCGATAGAGAAGAAAACGAGCTTCCGCCTGGTCATATTGGCGAGATCGCCACCCGCTCCGATCTGGTGATGAAAGGATACTGGAATGACCCAGAAACAACTGCAGACACAATCAAGAACGGATGGCTTCACACCGGCGACGTTGGTTACTTGGACGATAACGGCTATCTGTTCATTATGGACCGTTCAAAGGATATGATTATTAGCGGGGGTGAGAACATCTACCCCCGGGAAATCGAGGAAGTTTTAATACGGCATCCCGCAGTTCGTGAGGTTTCAGTGATCGGTGTGCCGGATTTGAAATGGGGTGAGGCCATCAAGGCGGTGGTTTCTCTGAAGCCGGGCAAAACAGCTACTGAGAAGGATTTGATCGACTTTTGCCGGGAAAATATTTCTGGCTTCAAAAAACCCAAGTCAGTTGATTTTGTTGACGATCTTCCCAAAAGTAACTACGGCAAAATTCTAAAACGAGAGCTCCGGGATCAATATTGGCAAAACCAAAAACGCAATGTGTAGAAATCCAAACCTTCGATCATTAACAAACCTAAGAAAAATTACTTTCGAAAAAGCATTAAAGACCTCGGCAACGCGGCGTGGCGAAGTGAGAAAGCTTTAACAAAGGCCATGGACAAATATACCCGCTGGCTGGATGATCAAATTGCGAAATCGGTCGCAAGTATTGACCAAAACGTTGACCAAGTGTTGACCAAATTAACAATTTAACAGCCCCGATCATTTCGATCGGGGTTTTTTATTGCCATTTGATGGAATCTGCAATTTTCAAATTTATAATATTACCTCAACCAACCCACACTATAATTGAATCATTTTTAACATCTTATATCACATCATAGATTTAAGACTCGCCACAAAGCGCCAGGAAGCGTACTTAAAATCCGCCGCGGGCACAATTGCCGATTTTGACCAAAAAAATAGGTCAGCCGATTAGACTAACCTATTGATATTACTTGGTACGCCCGGCCCGATTCGAACGGGCGGCCTACGGATTCGAAGAGCAAGATTCTGAGAATTCAAAAATATTGTAATTACAACCAGTTGATTATAGACCACTTTTTCAAATGACTGTTGGTTTCGTTTGGAAATGTTTGGAAAACTTTGACCTTGACGGGCACAATTTGGGCACAAGTCAATCTATTATTGCCCCCTACCCTATTCTTCACCTCAACATAATCTGATCAATATATTCTTCTGATGGACAATTTGGACGATGAAGACGATGTTTACGGATAAATTCTAAAATACAATTTAATATTTCTCACAAAAATCTAAATTTTTTCGGTCTAGCGTATTTTCGTATGTGATTTGCTAATCTCCAAATATCTCAAATGATTGAAGCAGGCACGAAGTCCAACAAAAATTTTAGCTGAAAAAAGTGTATATTCGCCCTGGCTAATCTGCAAAATTATAAGCGAGAAAAAATTCGGATGGACGATATGATATTACAGGTGCATTGAGTGATGAAAAATCTTTGATTAATTACGAGTAT
>JAQYWI010000227.1 GCA_030145015.1 Desulfobacterales bacterium | reverse complement strand
GACAAACCGCGATCATGCGTTTGGCATCGGAAATCGTATTTGCGATGGGTTTTTCCACGAAAACATGTTTACCGTAATTCGCCGCTTGTTCCGCCGGCGCGGCGTGTTCAGCATTCGGTGTTACCAGAAGAACACCATCAATGTCCTTTCTTTTTAAAAGATTTTCGTAACTCCTTTCCCGATCACACTGATAAAGGTTGCTGAACTCTTGTTTTCTTTCGGAAATCACATCAAAACAGGACACCAGATCGGCACCCTCACATTTTTGGACAGCAGCGGCAAGGCTGTCCGCATAATTGCCGCAGCCAACCATGCCCAGTCGCACTTTCCCCATTTAACAATTCTCCCTTTTTTTGAGATAGGTTATAAATCCATAACATAAGAAATCGGTTGGGGACAAACTTTTTAAATAACAAGATTTCCTTAAAGGGTCTGAATTTTAGACCCAAAAAGCAAAGTTGATTGACAAAAAACCCCCTATCGGATAGCTAAATTTTTAAGGATATCGGTTTTTAACACACTGTTCGGGCTGCCCATAAATTATTTCATTGGTAAAATTGGGCAGAATTTCGGATCTAAAATTGCAAATTTCAGTTACGGTATGAAGAACAACACCAAATCGGTTTGGCGAGATTAAATGGAAAGAAGAATTTATCAGACAAAAAGCGAGATCATTTATCAGGAAATCAAAGAGGATATTATTAATGGAAAATACAAACCGAATGAACGGATTGTTATATCCGATGTAGCCCGCGAATTCGGTGCCAGCGATATACCGGTCAGAGAAGCCATGCGGCATCTGGAATCTGACGGTCTTATTCAAAGCAAGCCATATGTCGGCGCGATTGTAACCAATTTTGACCTGGCCGATATCCGGAAAATTTATCAAATACGCGCCGTACTGGAAGGGCTGGCGACGCGACAGGCTGTTGACAGGATCAATAAAAATGGTTTGAAGAAACTGGAAACGATCCTATCCAAAATGATTAAAGCCGTTGGTTCCGAAAATTACGTGTTGCTGTCAAATTTAAACAGAGAGTTTCACCATGTTATCTATGCCGCCTCTGATAATGAATACCTGATCAAAGTGATCTTTGATTTGTGGGATATGTCTCTGCGGGCCCGGGCCATTTTTTCATTTATGCCCGACAGGGCCCGGGCAGCTGTCGACGAACATACAAATATCGTTGCGGCGCTAAAAAAGAAAGATGAAAGCCTGGCGGATAAACTGGTGATTCAGCACATGAATTCACATCTTAAAGCATTGCAGTTGTTTTATGAACGCGAAAAATAACCGATTAAGCCATATTGAGCTATTGGTAAAGGCTGCAAAGCATCACTTAATATACCTTTTATGGGCTTCGCATCATTCGCTTTTTCCGAAGCGGCAAAGGGACTCTCACCTGTTCAGGGGCAAGCGTGGATAAGGACAATCGTTCCAACGAAGCTTCTCAAGACCCGAAGATCCCCTTTCGATCGCAGCTCGGTCCGCTGTTGACAAATATATAATTTATTATATATGAAATTCATTTAACATGTCGCCGGAGATAGAATTTCGATGAAAAGGCTGAAACATTTTGCGTATTTTGAACCCGCTTCAATCAAAGAGGCCGTTGAAACTTTGACCGAGGAAGATGGGGCTTTTCCTTTGGCAGGGGGCACGGATCTGCTGGTACGCATGAAAAGGGGTGAAATTCACCCGGCGGCTCTGGTCAACCTCAAACACATCCGGAATCTAAAAAAGATTAAAAGCGAAAGCGGAAACGGCACCACGATAGGCGCGCTGGCATCGATTTCAGATATTCAGGGCTCGCCTGTTATCCGGGCCAAGCACCCGCTTTTAGTCCAGGCCGCCGGTGTTGTCGGAGCGCCATCCATCCGAAACCTTGCAACCTTGGGCGGCAATATCGGCAGGGCTTCACCGGCATCGGATATGTCACCTTCTCTAATGATCCTGCAAGCCCGGATCCTTACGGAGGGTCCGAAGGGCAAAAGGGAAGTCGGCATGAATGAAATCTTTGCCGGGCCCGGCACGACGACCCTTTCAAAAACCGAATTCATCACGGCTTTTTATATTCCCGAACCATCGCCGCATACCGGAACGGCCTACCTGAAGCTGGGTCGCAGGACCGGTGGGGGAGACTGTGCCCTGGTGGGCGTTGCCACACTTCTGACCGTGGAAAATGACGAGGCCGGAGCGGTTGGAATCGCTTTGTCTTCTGTCGGCCCCACGCCGGTACGGGCGCTTAAGGCAGAGGAGGTGCTGATGTCCGGACCGCTTGATGATGAACGCCTCAAAGAGACTGCCAGGGCGGCTGCAGGCGAGATAAATCCGATTAGCGATCATCGCTGCAGTGCGGCATACCGCCGAGAAATGGTAAAGGTATTAACTTACAGAGCGCTCATAGAGTCATTGCAAAAAGCGAGGGGAGGGCTGCCAGGGTGATTTTGGAAGTTACGGTGAACGGAGAGCGGGTTCAGAAGGAGATAGAGCCCCGGATAACACTGCTTGAATTTCTGCGGCAGACCCTTCACCTGAAGGGCACAAAGGAAGGTTGCGGCCTGGGTGATTGCGGAACCTGCATCGTACTTGTTGACGGAAAGCCGGTTAACTCCTGCCTGATGCTTGCAATCGACGCCAAGGGGCGCCAGGTTACGACAATTGAAGGTCTTTCCAAAGAGGGGGATCTCGATCCTGTGCAAAAAGGCTTTATCGAAAAAGGGGCCGTCCAGTGTGGCTTTTGCACGCCGGCCATGATTCTTTCAGCCAAGGCGTTATTAGCGCAGAATCCCGCTGCCGAAGAAGAAGAGATCAAACAGGCTTTATCGGGTGTGCTCTGCCGTTGTGGGTCCTATAAAAAAATAATCGAGGCGATTGAATCGGTTAAGAAATGACGGCGCTGGAATAAAGTGCCAAAGGCGTTTATAAAAAATCTTAGAGGGTTGATATGAAATTTATCGATATTGATGATATTCCCGGCCGGGTACCACCCAAGCACTATGATTTGCTGGGGCGGACGATTGTTGACGAATCGACGGGTGCGAAGGATTTCAGAGTTGCGTATACCCGCATGGAAAAAACGGGAAGATGTGATCCGCATACCCATGAAGCTGCCGAACAACTTTTCATCGTTTTAAAAGGGGCGATGATGTTCAAAGGCGATCAAGGCGAGACACCCGTTAAGCAGGGGCAGGCTGTTCTTGTCAAAAGGGGTGAAGTCCATTCGAATTATAATATCGCTGAAGGTGAAACGGAATATTTAACCGTGACGAGTATCCCCAAAGAATAGAAGCTGTCTCAAAAATTCATTTAGCACGCGATGGTAAATTTTTAAAAAGTGCTAACAACAAATGAGCTAAAATTAAAAATGATCTAAAATGCCTAAAATTATGGTCTCGCTGCGCTCCATCTTTTTTTATTAATATGATCGTTCGACCCAGAGGCTCTCGACGGGTAGAATTCCTCAACTATAGGCATTTTAGCTCATTTTAGTCATTTTAGTCATTTCTAACTTTAGCGCATCTACTGCTAATTTTGAGATAGATTCCAGTTCGCTCAATGATGAAGGAGGGAGGGGCATGAAACGTTATCGTTCCAGTGAATACATCGACAAAGAAAACCCGACACCCGGTCAGCGCTATCGAACGGAAGTGCTCACCGAACCGGATAATGCCAAAAGACTGGCCGGAATTTTTGTTATCCTGCCGGCCGGGGAACAGGTGCCCTACCACTATCACGCCACGCGGGAATCGCTGATCTATATCCTCAGCGGTGAAGGAATCGAAAGAGTTGAGAACGAAGAGTTTCCGGTTAAAGCCGGCGATGTGCTTTTTATGCCCGCAAATGAAAAGCACACGATCATGAACAGGTCCGATAAGGATATTCGATACCTGGAATTTTATGCGCCGATTGAAAAAGATTTTATAGAGGTTGACGAATAAAAAGAACATTACAAGAGCTTATCTCCGGCAACCCTGATCCTGCCGACCCCTCAACAAGGAAGTTATTATGCAGATCACCCAAAACGTCCATGCCCTCAAAATAACGTTTCCAAGCGCAGTCGGTGGGGATCAGACAGTTGAACGATTTGTGCATGTTTATTTTATTTTTTACCGCAAGGTTTGTATGATTGACGGGGGGGTGTCTTCGGCCTATCCAGATATTGTGGACTATTTGAACTCGAGCGGTAGAAAAATAGAGGAAATCCATCTGCTGGCGCATACGCATTGCCATCCGGATCATATCGGGTGCAGCCCGGCCATCAGGGAAGCATCCGGCTGCCAGGTGGCCGCCCATGAATTCGCTAAACCATGGATAGAGGATGTTGACCTGCAATACCGTGAGCGTCCGACCGGGACATTTTATTCGCTGGTTTCAGGCTCTGTCGGCGTCGACCGGATATTGAATGATGGCGATACGATTGATTTGGGAAGCGGAAAATCCCTGCGGGTTCTGCATACTCCCGGGCATTCGAGGGATTCGGTTTCTTTTTTTCATGAACAGGACCGGGTCTTGTTTAGCGGTGATACCATCCCCGTTCCGGATGAGCGTCCGGTTTACGAAGATGTTTTGGCGCTGGTCGGATCCATCAGAAAATTGCAGGCCGTCAAGGAGGTGAGCGTGCTATGCTCCTCCTGGTCAGAACCGCAGCACGGAGAAGATGCATCCGCTGAAATGGAAAAATCTGTCGAGTACATGCAACGGCTTCACGAAATCGTCTGCCGCACAAAAACAGAATTTCCCGCCCTGGATCGCGCCGGTTTGTGTGGCCGGGTTTTAGAGATCATCGACCAGCCGAAAATACCCAACGTGATCCGTACGATCGAAGCGCACCTGGATGCCGGCCACATCGAAAATTTGTTGGATATGTAGAAGCTATTTCAAAGTTAGCGTTTTATCTTTGAAGACAGAGAAAATAAAGTTGCAAATGTGTTCTAAAGTTAGAAGTGCCTAAAGTGCCTAAAATGAACTAAAGTGACTAAAGTTAAGGGGTCGCTATGCTCCAGCATTTTTAATAAAATGGATAGAATTCCTCAACTTTAGGCACTTTAGATCACTTTTCACTTTAGTTCACTTATTAAATTCAATACGTCCGGGAGAAAAAATGAACTCAGAAAATATAGATGATGCAATTGCTTCGGTGGGAGTGATCGGTCTGGGTGTCATGGGGTTGCCCATATCTGTAAATATTGCCAAAGCAGGCTTTGAGGTTAGCGGTTATGACATCTTACCGCCAAGAATCGAGAATCTGGTGGCCAACGGTGGCAAGGCCGCAGGCTCTGCGCTGGAGGTTGCCGAAAAGGCGCAGGTCCTAATAACTTCACTGCCAAGCCTTGCCGCTTTTGAAGATGTCGTCCGGGGCCGGCAGGGGATTTTGTCTTCCGGCGCTGAAGGATTGATCGTAATGGAGTGCAGCACGCTGGCGGCTGCCGACAAACAGCGGGCCCATGAAGACATGGCAAAAGCCGGCATGACCTTGCTGGACTGCCCCATCAGCGGCGGATCGCGGGCTGCCCAAAAGGATCTGGTTGTTTACGGCAGCGGTCATCACGGGACCTACGAGCGATGCCTCCCAATTGTCAATGCCTTTGCCAGGGCCAACTATTATCTCGGCGAATTCGGAAACGGCACTAAAATGAAACTGGTAGCCAACCTGCTGGTGACGATTCACAATGTGTCCACGGCCGAGGCCATGGTGTTCGGGATGAAGAGCGGTCTTGACCCGGAAATCATTTTCAAGGTGATGTGTGACAGCTCCGGTCGCTCCCGCATGTTCGAGGTGCGGGGACCGCGGATGGTTGAGAACAATTATAAAAATCCCACCATGAGGGTCAAAACGTTTAGAAAAGATCTTGAAATTATCGCCAGACAAGCCGCCGATATCAATTGTCCGACACCGCTTTTTACCAGCTGTGTTCAGCTGTACCTGGGCGCTCTTGCTCAGGGGCTGGATGAACAGGATACCGCTTCTGTCTGTACCGTGCTCGAAAAATGGGCACATTTGGAACGAGAATAAATGTCTTAGGTTTTTTAGTTGCAGATAAAATTGGTAACCTTTTTTGATTGAAACCGCATTTTTAATGCGTGGGAGAATATTGTCGAAGAGGCCTAAATGCAAAGACCCAAAATTTTCATAACTCAGCCTGTTGAAGATTCAGCCCTGAAACGTTTGCAAGCGGTTGTGGACGTTCAAATCCACCCCGACGCGTCAAAATCGATTTTAAAGGACGACCTGATCAAAGGTGTTCGGGCAGCCGATTATCTGTTCTGTCGTCTTGGGGATATCGTTGACGCGGAAGTGATGGCCGCCAATCCGGATCTGAAATTAATTATCACCATGGCGACTGCATCTGCCAATATAGACATGCAAGCAGCGACCCGTCATAAAATACCGGTTGCCGGTCGCAGGGTACCGTCAAGCGGTTTTGAACCGGACAGTATCATCGAAGAGACCGCCGACATGGCCTGGACCCTGCTGATGTCCGTTGCCCGCCGCGTCTTTGAAGGAAATGAACTGGTTCGAGAGGGGATATTCCCGGGTGCGCAATCTCCCTATATGATCGGTGCCAAAGTCTGCGAAAAGACCCTGGGTATAGTGGGGCTGGGTAAAGTCGGCAAAGCCATGGCCAGGCGTGCAAAAGGATTCAACATGAAGATCCTTTATTACGATATGCAACGCTTTGCGGAAGCGGAAAGTGAACTGGGGGTTGAATTTACATCCTTTGAGGACCTGCTCAAGGAATCGGATTTTGTCACGCTGCATCCTTTATACACCCCGGAAACACACCATCTCATCGGCACAAAAGAATTGTCTCTGATGAAACCGACCGCTTTTCTGATCAATACATCGCGGGGCCCGGTGGTGGATCAGGCGGCTCTGGTCGAGGCCCTCCGGCAAAAAGAAATTGCGGGTGCCGCCTTGGATGTGTTTGAAGGCGAACCGCACCCCACGCTTCCTGAGGACTTTGTTGCCATGAAAAACGTGGTGCTGACGCCCCATTTTGGAAGCGCCGTCGCCGAGAAACGCGAAATAATGTCAAATACCGTGGTGGATATGATTTTGGATTTTATGAATGGGAAACGGCCCGCCACGCTTTTTAACCCGGAAATTTATGAACAGGAGGTAAAGTCATGAATGATCTGACCCTTGATAAGGCGTCTCTTATTGTGGACAAGGCGCTGGAAAAAAGAAAAGAAATGGGATTTGTTCCGTTGACCGTTGCAGTACTGGATGCCGGTGGGCAGCTCAAGGTGCTGAAACGTGAAGACGGTTCAAGTCTGCTGCGCCCCGAGATTGCCATGGGAAAGGCCTGGGGTGCGCTCGGCATGGGTTTCGGCGGACGTGAACTCGCGCGGCGGGCCTCGAACAATCCGATTTTTTTCGGGGCGTTGTCGGATATGTCCGGCGGGCGCATGGTTCCCAATCCCGGAGCGGTGCTAATTCGCTCCGCTTCAGGCGATATTCTGGGATCGATCGGTATCAGCGGCGATAAGGCCGGAAATGACGAAATCTGCGCAGTATACGGAATCGAAGCGGCCGGCCTTAAGGCCGATACCGGCGACTAGAATTCATCTCAATCCGCATCCGGCTGCTGGCTTCTCGCTACTGGCGGCTGGCCTCTGGCTTCTGGTCTCTTTCCCCTGACCTGTGGTTGCTAATTTGCGGTTACAGGCGCCCAGGTTTCCAAATCTGCGATTCATCGCTAAAATTTTGGACTCAGTGACCAGTAGCCAGCAACAAGAAGCCAGTAGCCAGGGGCCTGACGCCTAAAATAAAACGAAGTCGGCAGCTTGAAATGACGGTGATGGCGAAGCGGTTGCCGTCACTTACGACGGGAACTTTCTGCCGGAGTGAGCGAGG
>JAQYWI010000226.1 GCA_030145015.1 Desulfobacterales bacterium | reverse complement strand
GCTTGAATCAGTTTTATTTTCACTCCAAAGTAGCGAATTTTGTGATTTAAAAGTCTAAACTATCTCCACGGCACAGGCCATCGATACGCCGCCGCCCCCGCAAAGGGTTGCCAGTCCCAGGTTTTTGTTCTTCTGTTTCAACGCATGGATCAAGGTGATGATGATCCGGGCGCCGGTGGCGCCCACCGGATGCCCCAGGCCGATTCCCGAGCCGTTGATGTTGGTGATTTCCCGATTCAAACCCAGCTCTTTTTCACAGCCCAGGTACTGGGCGGCAAAGGCCTCGTTGATTTCAATCAGGTCAAAATCTTCTAATTTCATGCCGCTGCGTTTAAAAAGATCGGCAAGCGCGGGTACCGGGGACAGCCCCATAATGGACGGATGGCAGCCGCCCTTGCCGGTGGCCGTTATTTTTGCCAGCGGCTGGATATTCAGATCTTTGGCTTTTTCAGCAGACATGATGACGATGGCGGCAGATCCGTCGTTAATACCGCTGGAGTTTCCGGCTGTCACCTTGCCGGTCTCCGGTACAAATGCCGGCGGCAGCTTGTGAAGATCTGCCAGCGTCAGTCCGGGTCTGAAATGTTCGTCTTTATCGAAAATGATGGGCGCTTGTTTTCTCTGGGGGATTTCCATCGGGATGATTTCATCTTTAAACGAGCCGTCCTGGGTGGCGCGTTCAACATTGTTGTGGCTGCGCAGCGCGACTTCGTCCATTTCCTCCCTGCTGATATTGAGATGTTGGGCGACGAATTCCGCCGTATGCCCCATAATATACGGTTTGCCTTTAAAAAAGGAGAGCGGCGGCTTTTCAGCATCCACCGGGCCGTCTTCGGGATGCGGTATGATGTGGGACCCGCAATGCAAACCGCGGATCAAATTGTCGATGCATTGCTGGTCCTGCAAGCGGTACCCCCATCTGGCCCCCGGAAGCGAGTACGGCACACTGGACATATGTTCGACCCCTCCGGCCAGGATGACATCTGCCATGCCGGCCTGGATCATCGCCATCCCCGAAAGAACGGCTTCCATTCCGGAAATGCAGACCCGGTTGATCGTAACCGCCGGTACGCTATCCGGTATGCCGGCTAAAAGAGCGGCAATGCGAGTCACATTTAAGGTGTCCACCGGCTCCATACAGCAGCCGTAGCGCACATCATCGATCATGGCGGCATCGATGCCGGCTCTCTCTACAGCCGCTTTCATCGTCACACTGGCAATGGTTGCCGCATGATTGTTTTTTAAGGTTCCGCCAAAGGCGCCGATGGCGGTCCTGCAGGCCGAAGCAATCACAACGTCTTTCATATTTATCTCCTTTATTTGGCGTTACGCGTTGCGTGAGTGTAAGGTGTCATTGTTCAGGTTCAATAGATAAGTAATGAGTGCTGAGGACTGAGCAAAAAACCTGCCTGGCGCCGGACCATTTCGACAAGACTTGTCGTTGTCCGGCCCGAATCGTCCTCCAACGACCTTTAGTTGTCGTTTTCCGGCATGGGCTGGCACGGCTATTTTCGCCCTTTTCTTATTCGATATGCCTCAGACCTCAGTCCTATGTTTTTGATACCTACCCCCCAAACGATTTTTCGTGAATGTCGATCGCTGCGGGATGGGGTGCGGCGATGGCATTCATCTTTCCGATGGTAACCGGCAGCATGGAGCTGATGAAAAATTCGGCGGCCTTTAGCTGGCCATCGTAGAAGGCCGCATCTTTGTTTTTAGCGACCTTGGACCGAATCGCCTCTGCATCTGCGCTGCCGGCCAGTTTCTCCAGTCGGGGCACGGCCACCGTCGCCCGCCACAGAAGCATCCAGGCCATAATCACGTCTCCGATAACCTCCATAAAGGGGTGGGCGTAAGCAAACGCCATTTTCATATCTTTGGAGAAAGCTGTTTTGCTTATATGCATCGCTATTTCACTGAGTCGGTTCAAGGCCTTTTCAACCCGGCTGGCGGGCTCCTCCAGGCGCGGGATTTCCCTGGCGCTTATAATTGCGGCCTTGATTTCTTTGAGAAAATCTATAAAAACGGTTCCTTTTTTCATTCCCAGCTTGCGCCCCAGCAAATCCATGGCCTGAATTCCATTGGTCCCTTCATAGATACTGGTGATCTTACAATCGCGGTAAAGCTGTTCGACCGGATATTCTTTGGTATAGCCGTAGCCGCCATGCACCTGAATGGCCTGGTCGCAGACAAACTGCCCGCGTTCACTGCAGTAAGCCTTGATAATCGGCGTCAGTAACTCAATAAGGTCATTGTAGCGTTCTTTTTCATCCCGGGTTTTTGCGGTGGATTCTTTGTCAAAACAATAGGCGACGTAAAAGACAAAGCTGCGCATACCGTCCACATACGCTTTCATCTGCAACAGCATCCGCCTGACATCCGGATGGCAGATGATGGGTACCTGGGGCGCTTGCGGATCTTTGCTTGCTTCGATATCTCTTCCCTGTAAGCGCTCGCGGGCATAGTTGACCGCATATAAATAAGCGGCCGATGCGTGCAAAAAGCCCTGGGTGCCGACATCCAGGCGGGCCTCATTCATCATGTGGAACATGACCATCAGACCCTTGTTTTCTTCCCCGAGTAAAAGGCCGCGGCAATTTCCTTTGCCGCCCAGAGCCATACTGCAGGTCGGACTGCCGTGGATGCCCATTTTTTCTTCCACGCCGCTGCAGACGATGTCGTTGGGCTCGCCCAGACTGCCGTCATCGTTGACCCAGATCTTGGGCACGATGAACAAGGAAATCCCTTTTGTTCCCGGAGGCGCACCTTCGATGCGGGCCAGAACCGGGTGGATAATATTTTCCGTCAAATCGTGGTCGCCGCAGGTGATAAAGATCTTGTTGCCCGTAATTGAATAGGTCCCGTCCGGATTTTTTACAGCCGTTGTGGTTAACGCGCCCACATCCGAACCGGCATCGGGCTCGGTGAGCAGCATGGTGCCGCCCCACTCGCCGGAATAGACCTTTTTTAAAAACAGCTCTTTTTGTTTGGAGGTTCCGAAGAGTTCAATCATTTTGGCGGCACCGTGTCCGAGGTTGCCGAAGCCTGCAATGGCAAAATTCGCCCCGATGATATACTCGAAGGCCGCCTGCCTGATGATCCAGGGAAATCCCTGGCCGCCCACCTCAGGGTCTTCGGCCATGGCGATCCATTCGCCTTCTACGAAAAGCGCATAGGGGCGACGAAAGCACTGCGGGACGATAACCTTGCCGTTTTCAAATTTTACCCCCTCACGGTCGCCTTCCTTATAGGTGGGATAGATTTCCTTAATGCCTAAATTTCGGGCCTCGGAGATGACCATGTCGAACATTTTACGGTTCAGGTCATTGAATTTTTTCGTTTTTAAGATGTCCTCGATCTTTAATTGGTCGTAAAGGACAAAGTCAATGTCCCTGCGGTCTGAAAGAAGCTGTGCCATATGGTTACCTCTCATCGTAAAAGCGAACAGAAGGCTATAAAGCTGGGAAGCTGGAAGGCTGGGAAGCTCAAACACCTGTGAGCTTTCCGGCCTCCAGGCTTCCCAGCCTCCCAGCTTTATAGCTCATTTAGTGTTAGTGCATGGCTTTTGTATGAGAATTGTTTGGTCTTTGTCAAGCAATTGCTTTAGGTAGAACTGCCTGCGAAATGGTGGCAGGTAAACGTCCTTATCCTGAAGATGGACCGGCAGATTTCAGTGCTGGGGAAAATGTGAAGAGGATGTAGGGGATAGTCCACTATCAATTTTTGTTTGATTCTTCTGTTTTTTTGAGCACGGCGCGATGATACTCCGGATAGAGTTTCTTGCTACAATCCGGGCAAATGCCGTGGCTGAATTCGGCTTCCGAATGATCCCGGATGTAACCCTCGATTTGATTCCAGTATCCCTTGTCGTCCCGTATTTTTTTACAGGAAGCACAGATAGGAAGTAAGCCGCTTAACTTTCTTACTTTGTTAAGGGATTTTTGAAGACTGTCTATCAGGGCATCACGCTCTTTTTCATGCTGCTTGCGTTCAGAGGTATCCCGGATAATGCCGGTGTAAAAGATATCTTCACCTGACATCCAGGACGAAAGTGAAAGCTCGACCGGAAATTCACGGGCTTTTTGCGTTAGTCCGAAGAGTTCAATGGTTCCGTCGATCAGGTTGGATTTGCCGGTGGCCGCGAACCGGGCCATACCCCTTTCATGGGCTTCTCGAAATCGTTCCGGCATTAAAATGCTGACGAACTGTCCGACCAACTCGTCTTCACTGTATCCGAACAATTTTTGGGCTGCAGCGTTGCAAAAGACAATTATTCCGGCTTTATCTGCGGTGATAATCGCGTCTTTGGCAGATTGAGCCACCGAACGAAATTTGGTTTCCGATTCTTTGATGGCCGTTTCGGTATGCTTACGCGCGGTGATGTCAAAGCTATATTCGATCATTTGCGTGACATGGCCGTGTTCATCCAGAATCGGATGGGCATGTACTTCTACAATACGGGGGTTTCCGTCTGCGTCAAAATGCACGTGCTCCACCCGAACCGGCTGTTTGGTTCTTTTTATAATTTCCAGCGGGCAGGGGTGATTGGTGGAATTACAGGGGGTGTCCCGTTTATGGGTAAGCGCGTGACAGGTAAATTTTCCGGCTGCGCCGCTTTTTAAGGCCGCTGAATTGGCCAGTTTAATATGATAATCATTCGCATCGACGACATAGAAAGGATGCGACAGGGACTCCAGGACCGAATTCAAGAATTCAGATTGTTTTTTCAGCTGCGCTTCTGCTTTCTTGCGGGCAGCGGCCTCTTTTTCCAGCGCTTTAACTTTCTTCAGGAGCTCTTTGTAGCGGTTGTCTGCGGTCATGGGAATGGTCCTGGTTTGCCCCATCCGGTTCTTTGATTACGAGAATGGCATTCTTTCCTAAGTTTTAACTATCGTTGAACATAATACGTAATTGGCGCTGGATCAAGTATTGTGGCAGTTTGGGCATCTGCGCAATGGAATTATGAACCAAGAAAAAACTTGACTTAAAACGGGATTAATTGCACACTATCAGGTTTGGAACTTGGCAACAGACATAACCACTGCCGGATAAACCGGCATGCAGACTTAAAGTTTTACAGGAGGAGGTATAAACGATGAGCAGCAAAAGTAAATGGGTCTATATTTTTAATGAAGTGGAGCAGGCCGAAAAATACGTGGGCGGCGATTGGGATGCGGTACGCGGTCTTCTGGGCGGAAAAGGCGCCAATCTGGCGGAAATGACCCGTTTGAAAGTACCGGTCCCGCCGGGATTCACATTGACCACCGAGGCCTGCAATGCCTATCTGGCGGCCGGTGAAACCTTTCCGGAGGGAATGTGGGAGCAGGAGTTGGAGGCGCTCAAAGCGGTTGAATCGGCTACGGGCAAGACATTTGGAGATACCCGGAATCCGCTGTTGGTTTCCTGTCGTTCCGGGGGGAAGTTTTCCATGCCCGGCATGATGGATACGGTTCTCAATATCGGCCTCAACGATGATACGGCCAAGGGTATGATCGAATTAACCGGCGATGAGCGTTTTGTTTATGATCTTTACCGCCGTCTCGTCCAGATGTTTGGCAGCGTGGTTATGGACATGCCCGACGAGCCCTTTGAAGAAATAATCTCCGCAACCCGTGAAAAAGCCGGCGTTAAAAGCGACGCCGAACTGACTGCCGATGACTGGAAGAAAGTTACCGCAGAATTCAGAAAGATCTTCAAGAAGCACACCGATAAAGATTTTCCAACCGATCCATATGAGCAACTGAGAATGGCGACCGAAGCGGTTTTTAAAAGCTGGAACGGCAAGCGCGCCATCGACTACCGCAATGCCGCCCGAATTGCGCATGACCTGGGAACTGCGGTGAATATTCAAACCATGATTTTCGGCAACATGGGAGACGATAGTGCCACCGGTGTCGCCATGACCCGCAATGCGTCCACCGGCGAAAAACAGATCGAAGGTGACTACCTCATGAATGCCCAGGGTGAAGATGTGGTGGCCGGCATTCGCCTGACCAATGATGTCCAAGAATTAAAAAAGGATCTGCCGGAAGCGTATGCCGAATTCGAGCAGATCTGTGAGAACCTGGAAAAGCATTATCGCGATATGCAGGATGTTGAATTCACCATCGAAAAAAGCAAGCTCTGGATGCTGCAAACGCGTGATGGTAAACGCACCGCGCAATCGGCCGTTCGCATTGCGGTGGATATGGCGGAAGAAGGCCTGATTACGCGTGAAGAAGCGATTCTGCGCGTGACGCCGGAACAAGTTGACTTTTTTCTGCATCCCCAGTTCGACACCAAAGCCAAAAAGTCCGCCAAAGATTCGGGAAACATGCTGGCCACCGGCTTGAATGTATCCCCCGGGGCCGCCGTCGGTGTGGCTGCATTTGACGCTGATCTGGCCGAGACCTGGGCCAAAGATGAAGAAAAGCAGGTGATCATGGTTCGGCCCGAAACCAAACCGGACGACGTTCACGGGATGCTGGCGGCCAACGGCATATTAACCAGCCGGGGGGGACGAACCAGCCATGCTGCCCTGGTCGCACGCCAGTTTGGAAAACCTGCCGTCGTTGGGGCATCTGCCATTGAGATTGATTTTGATAAACGTCAGATGAAGGTGGGGGAAGTGATTGTCAAGGAGGGGGATTGGATCTCCATTGACGGGACTGCCGGTGAGGTTTATCTGGGCCAGCTGGAAACCATGGTGCCCGATATCAAGGACGCCTGGTTGATCAAGCTTTTATCCTGGGCCGACGATTGTCGTCGTCTGGGCGTTTGGGCCAATGCCGATTACCCGCGTGATGCTAAGCGCGCTCGTGAATATGGTGCCGAGGGCATTGGACTTTGCCGCACCGAACACATGTTTTTCGAGTCCGAGCGCCTGCCTCACATTCAGAAGATGATTTTGACCGATGTGCCAGCTGAACGCAATGATGCGCTTGAAGCCTTGCTGCCCTATCAACGTGAAGATTTTGCCGGTCTGTTTCGAGCCATGGACGGACTGCCGGTCATCATCCGCCTGATCGATCCGCCCTTACATGAATTTCTACCGGCCCCGTTTGACCTGATGCATGAATTAATGGATCTAAAGTTACGTTTGCAGCAGGCAGGCAAAACGGCCGAGGGCGATGATCTTTCAAAGCAAATTGAAGTGAAGGAAAATTTGCTGAAGCGCGCCGAAAGTTTGCACGAGGCCAATCCCATGCTTGGTTTGCGTGGTGTCAGGCTGGGTATTCATATTCCGGAATTAACCACCATGCAGGTGCGTGCCATTTTTGAGGCGGCCTGCATTGTTGCCAAAGAAGGCGTGGACGTGCATCCGGAGGTGATGATCCCGTTGACCAGCCATGTCAATGAGCTTAAGGTTCAACGCGGGGCATTAGAGGCCGAGGCTAAAAAAGTCATGCAGGAACAGGGCATCGAAGTTAATTACAAATTCGGGACCATGATTGAGATACCGCGCGCGGCCTTGACCGCAGACCAGATTGCTGAATACGCCGAATTCATATCCTTCGGAACCAACGATCTGACCCAGACCACCTATGGCATTTCGCGCGATGATGCCGAATCGGGGTTCTTAATTGAGTATATCAGCGCAGGGATTTTGCCGAATAATCCGTTTGCCACGATCGATCGGGATGGGGTGGGACAGCTGATGCAAATTGCCGTCACCAAGGCGCGTGCCAAGAATCCGGACATTGAATGCGGGATCTGCGGAGAGCACGGCGGCGACCCGGAATCCATTTTGTTGTGCCATGAGCTGGGGCTGACCTACGTGTCCTGCTCACCGTTTAGAGTGCCCATCGCCCGACTGGCAGCAGCCCATGCAGCGCTGCAGGGTCGCATGACAAAGGATCAATAATATGATGCGTGTTCCGTGAGACACTTGTGATTCAAACAAATACCTGAAACACTC
>JAQYWI010000060.1 GCA_030145015.1 Desulfobacterales bacterium | reverse complement strand
AAAAAAAGTGCACAATAATCTTTATTAAAATTGACATCAAACCGAACTATGCTATAATTTGTATACTAAAGTGGATATGTACCCTTTGGGTCTTTTGCGGTACTTAAAAAAATCAAAGCGCGGACAGTTAAAATATAACATAGTGTATAAAAATGGATAACAACCTGAAGCACACCGATATTTCTATCGATCGTTTGAAGGAAATCTCCACCTGGGTTTCATCGGTTCAGGATCTTGACCAGCTTCTTGAGCTGATTATTGAAACGGCCACACGGATGATGGATGCAAAAGCCAGTTCGTTATTGCTTTTGGATCCCAAGACCCAAAAGCTATATTTCAAAGTCGCCACCGGCGAAAAAAAGGATGATGTCAAACAGTTTGAAATCGATCTGGGTCAAGGCATCGCGGGACATGTGGCCCAGACGGGCGAATCCCTTCTCATCCCCAATGTTTCAGAGGATCCGCGCTGGTATAAGGAAATCAGCGAAAGCATCGGCTTTGAAACCCGCTCGATTGCCTGTGTTCCCATGAAAGTCCGGGGGGAGACAATCGGTGTGGTTGAAATTATTGACAAAGCCGACGGCAGCGCTATCACCGATGCCGATCTAAAAATCCTATCCGTTTTTGCTGATCTTGCCGCGGTGGGGATCGGCAATGCGCGTAAAATCGAACACGATAAAAAAGAAATCAGAGACCTCAAAGAAGAACTGCATCTTAAATACGAGTTGGTCGGTGAAAGTCCGGCGCTGCGAAAGGTCATCAGCGATGCAGTCAAAGTCGCCAATTCAAAAGCCAGCACCTTACTCTTAGGAGAAAGCGGCACCGGCAAAGAATTGCTTGCACGTCTGATTCACCGGGTGGGGGTTAGAAAAGATGAGTCGATGATTGTGCTTAATTGTGCCGCTTTGCCGGAGACGTTGCTTGAAGATGAGCTTTTCGGCCATGAGAAAGGCGCCTTTACCGGTGCAGCCGGCCGCAAGATTGGAAAATTTGAACTCGCAGACAAAGGCACTATTTTTCTTGATGAAATTGGCGAGATGAGCCCGGGTATGCAATCCAAACTGCTTCGCATTTTGCAGGAAGGGGTTTTTTACCGTGTGGGCGGCAATAAATCAATCCCGGTGGATGTCCGCGTCATCGCAGCGACCAACCGCAATATCGTCGAAGATGTTAATGAAGGAAGGTTTCGGGAAGACCTTTACTACCGGCTGAATGTTGTCCAAATTCAAATGCCCCCCGTTAGGGAGAGAAAAGAAGATATCCCTTTGTTGGCCGATTATTTTTTAAACATTTTTAAGCGCGAAAGGGGTAAGTCGCATCTGAAGATATCCAAAAAGGCGATGAATGCCATGCTTCGATATGATTGGCCCGGCAATGTGCGGGAGATGAAAAACGCCATTGAAAGAGCCGTTGTTATGGGAAATGGCCGAGATATTTTTCCTGAAGACTTGCCTCAATTTGCCTCCAAGCCGAGTTATCCGGGGATGAAGGTAGGATTAACGCTAAAAGAAGCGACGGATATGTTTAAAAAGGAGTTCATTGTGTTGAATTTAAGACATACCGGCGGCAACCGAAGTTTAGCAGCCAAACAAATGAGTATTCAAAGAACCTACCTATCGCGCCTTATCAGCCGGTACAACCTGCTGGAATCATGAAAATGTTTGGAAAATTAAAAAAACCGTTTATGCTGTGTCCAGACCAACTCCTTTTAAATTCTTCCTCGCCTCAAACCACCCGCCGACCTTGAGAGGATCGAATGCTATGGAAAAATACAGTATCTTGCTGGTAGATGATGATCCGTATATTTTGGAAGGTATTGGAGCGGATCTTGAAAGCCAGGGTTTTCAGGTGACCAAAGCCGATAGCGGAGATAAGGCCCTGCAAGTGCTGCAGGAAAACAATTTTGATCTGGTGATCACCGATCTGGTCATGGAAGATACCGATGGAATTCAGGTTTTGAAAAACACCAAAGCATTAAAAATTGACACCATGGTCATTATCCTTACCGGCTATGGCGATATGAAATCCGCTATTGAAGCCTTACGGCAAGAAGCCGACGATTATTTACTAAAACCGTGCGAATCCGCAGAACTGCTTTACAGAGTTAATCATTGTCTAGAAAAAAGAGAGCTTGCACGCAAAATAGAAATTTATCAGAACATTCTGCCAATGTGTTGTGTGTGCAAAAAAATCAGAGATGACCGTCAAACAGAGCCCGGCAAAGGTGATTGGGTTTCAGTCGAGCAATTTATTCATGAAAAAGCCAAGCTGGATATCACATCCAGTTACTGCCCGGAATGTGCCCAACAGACCATGGAGGCGTTTACAAATAAAAAGACCAACCGAACAAAATAGACCCCGACATTCCAGATCTCATTACTTTTCATGAGGAGCCCCTTGGTATCATAAAATTAGATGCTTCATCCCGCGAAGCGGGGCATAATTCAGGTAGAAATTCCGCGAGGCGGACCTCACGGACGGTTCTGCAGTTGAGAATTCTTCAGAGATGCTTCGATAAAATCTCGAAATAGCGGATGCGGCTCCATCGGTCGCGATTTGAACTCCGGATGAAATTGACATCCCAGAAACCACGGATGACCACCGATTTCGATGATCTCCACCAGTTCACCGTTGGGTGAAATGCCGCTGATGACCATCCCTTTTTCTTTCAACCGATCCAAAAACGCGTTGTTGAATTCATAGCGGTGGCGATGCCGCTCGGAAATTTCCTCTTTTTGATATGCTTTGGAGGCCATCGAATTGTTTTCAAGACGACAGCTGTAAGCGCCCAGCCGCATGCTGGCGCCTTTATCGGATAAATCATCTCGTTTTTCGACAGTCTGGCTCCTTTCATCAAACCATTCACGCATCAGGTAAATTACCGGATGCGGTGTATTGGGATCAAACTCCGAGCTGTTCGCGTTTTCCAAGCCAGCGACATGACGTGCAAATTCAATGACGGCAGTTTGCATGCCCAAACAAATGCCAAAATACGGCACGTTGTTGATCCGCGCAAAGTTGGCAGCGCATATTTTGCCTTCAATACCACGTTCCCCAAATCCACCGGGTACCAGAATCCCGTCCGCATCGGCCAGCATCTGATTGCATGTTTCGCTGTCCAGTCTCTCGGAATCAACGAAATTCAGATTGACCTTAGAATCGTTGGCGATCCCTCCGTGATACAGCGCTTCATTCAGACTTTTATATGATTCGGTGAGATCAACATATTTCCCCACCACCGCAATCGTGACCGAATGTTTGGGTGCTTTGATTTTACGGATAAGTTCCTCCCAGTTATCCAGTTGAGGGGCCCGCGTCCAGATATTGAGCAACTCAACAATCTTGTCATCCAAACCTTCTTGATGAAAGATGAGGGGAACTTCGTAAATATGATCCACATCTTTTGCAGTGATGACTTCTTCAACGCTGACATTGCAAAAAAGGGCAATTTTCGCCTTGATGTCTTTGGACAGAAATCTGTCAGTGCGGCATAGAAGAATGTCGGGCTGGATGCCGATACTTCTCAGCTCTTTGACACTGTGCTGGGTCGGCTTGGTTTTGACTTCACCCGCGGTGCCAATATAGGGCACCAGGGTCAGATGAATATAAAGCGAATTTTCTTTGCCCACATCCGCTCTAAATTGTCGGATCGCCTCTAAAAATGGCAGACTTTCAATGTCGCCGATGGTACCCCCAATTTCGACAATGACCACATCAACATCGTCGGCGGCCAATTTGATACTGTTTTTGATTTCATCGGTGATGTGCGGAATAACCTGGACGGTTCCACCCAGGTATTCCCCTTTACGCTCTTTGGTAATGACGGAATAATAAATTTTACCGGTGGTAAAGTTACTATCTTTGCCCAATCTTGCGTGGGTGAAGCGTTCATAGTGCCCCAGATCAAGATCGGTTTCTGTTCCGTCATCGGTCACAAACACCTCACCATGCTGAAAGGGATTCATCGTTCCCGGATCCACATTTATATAAGGATCCAGTTTTTGAATGGTCACGGTCAGGCCCCGGCTTTCAAGCAACGCTCCGATCGCGGCCGATGCAAGCCCTTTGCCCAGAGATGAAAGCACACCCCCGGTTACAAAAATAAATTTTGTTTCCTTCGCCATCTTCTCCTCTCTGTCAGTTCGAGTTAAAGGTTTAATGACCCGTCACATGGGGTAAAAAAGAGAAAAAGCCCTTGGTGCAATGCCCGAAGGGCCTTTCATTGACGGCAACTCGCAATTTTTGGGTTGTGCAAATTTTGAAAATGTTCCCTGCCTTTCTAAGGGTATGGATTACAGAGGCGATATCTTATTATATAATGTCTCAAAAATCGGGCTAAATTGCAATATTAAAATCGGTCCTGAGAACTCAAATTTCAATTTGCAGCTCTTATTCAAATATTTTTTTAAATCTCTCGATGGTTTTTTGAACCTCGCTTAAGCCATCGGTTTCATCCGGAAGATCCGGGGTTAGAACGGGTTCGCGATACTCCAATTTCAGACGCGCAATGTCAAATACGTCTTTTGAAAAATCAGGGTCGACCTGATAACCATTAACCTCAATGGTCCGAACGGTTGCGCCATCCTGAATAAACTCAACCCGCATCGGATACCATATTTTGCCAATTTTTTGCCATTGCGAATATCTGATTTCCAGAAAATCGGTGCTGTACGAAGCACTGCCACTGGGGATTAGCATACGTAAGGGCTGAAATGTTTCCATATGAATCCACACTTGCGGAAGGGTCTCATCCGGATATTCAGCCCCCACCACAAAAGCAGGTTGCCCTTCAAATTTTCCCAAACTGGATAAAGAAATATCGATCCCCAGATCCGACAGCCTTTCGGAAAGCACCTCACGAGACCGAAACAATAGCAGATCCTTATAAAGGTCAAATCGCGTCCCCGCGCCGCTTGAAATGACACCATCAATCACCGTAAGCGTCTGGCCGTCCTTAAAAACATAAATTCGCTGATTATCATCAGAGACGCTGTCTGCACGAAAGGCTTCAGAAAACACATACCGCAATGACTCGTCTAATTGAATGGTCTCGGTCCGTACAGAAGCGAAAGCAGATTGATCCGGCAGGGCCTGCTGATCGTCTGGAGGATTTGCTGAATCTTTGACATCATCAGGGCTGTCATTTTCAATCAGAGAATCAGAATCAAGCACATCGGTCTCATCGGATGGAGGTGTCGCTTGTTGATGGTCCGCAGGATTTGCCGCAGCGGTTGCATCCCCGACACCCCCGTTTTCACCGGGAGATTCGGGCTGAGGCGGGATGATGTAAAAAACCACTTTTTGGGAAACAAACAAACTTTCTGCTTCCCCCAGTTTCTCGGTCATCAGCTCAATGATGTGAGGGCCCTGAAGCACATAGGCGCAAATAACCTTGGCATACAGAACGACAATGAACAGGCAGAAGATATATCCGAATTTTTTTTTGGATCGTACAGTCATATTATTAAAGTCAATAATCCTGGCCATAAGGGTCAGGCTTTGATTTCACCCCAGAGGGCTGGTGTTTGCCGCTCAAAAACCAATGGAATAATGGAATTCGATTACGGCAAGGCCTATGATCTCTGTTCTGGCCCAGAAGACCGGGTTTTCGGAGTTAGAACAGTTCCTTAGAAAAAAAAGCAGCCGCCCCGAGGTCTTCTTCAATTCGAATCAGCTGATTGTATTTAGCCACCCTGTCACTGCGTGACAGGGAGCCCGTCTTTATCTGGCCGCCGTTGACGCCAACGACCAGATCGGCAATAAACGTATCTTCAGTTTCACCGGAGCGATGCGAAATCACGGTGGTATACCCTACCTGTTTGGCCAACTCGATGGCGTCAAGGGTCTCGGTGACCGTTCCGATCTGGTTTAGCTTGATCAAGATCGAGTTAGCAATGCCCTGTTCGATACCTTTAGTAAAAATCTTGGGATTGGTCACAAATATATCATCTCCGACAATCTGGACGGTACTTTCCAGCCGATCGGTCATAATCTTCCATCCATCCCAATCCCCTTCGGCAAGTCCATCTTCAATGGAGACAATCGGATACTTATCGATGAGTCCTTCATAATAGTCGATCATCTGACGCGCATTGAGCTTTTTGTTTTCGGATTTTAAGATGTATTTACCACTTTTGAATATTTCACTGGCAGCCACATCCAGAGCCAGGCCCATATCTTTGCCGGGTTTATAACCGGCAGCTTCAATGGCTTGCAGAATATTCTGAATAGCGGCCTCGTTCGACTCAAGATCGGGCGCAAAACCGCCTTCGTCGCCTACGGCCGTGTTGAATCCCTGGCCTTTGAGGATGTTTTTCAGCTGCTGAAATGTCTCCGCTCCCATCTGAACCGCCTGGGCAATCGAATCGGCACCGAGGGGCATAATCATAAACTCCTGAATATCCAGATTGTTGGCCGCATGCGCCCCGCCATTGATGATATTCATCATCGGTACCGGCAGGTACCTGGCATTGATACCGCCAAGATATCGATAAAGGGGTAAACCATAAGCCGCAGCGGCAGCACGAACCGCCGCCATGGATACAGCCAGAATTGCGTTGGCACCCAGCTTAGATTTATTGGAAGTGCCATCAAGCTCAATCATCCGCTTGTCCAGTAGGGCCTGATCCGCGGCATCCATGCCCTCTATAGCCGGCGCAATCTTAGTCAGGATATTTTTTACGGCGGTGGTCACGCCTTTACCCCCAAAAGGTTTTAAGCGCCGGTCACGCAGTTCCAGCGCTTCCCGTTTTCCGGTAGAAGCTCCAGAAGGTACAGCAGCTCTTCCGACCGCACCGCATGCGACCATCACATCAGCCTCAACAGTTGGATTGCCTCGTGAGTCCAGTATTTGTCTTGCCTTTACTTCAACAATTTCAGTCATGATTGTCTCCTCCTTGCGGGTCGGAAAAGGATTATTGAAATCCAGCGGTTGCTCGAGAAAGGCGATTGGGTGTTTTCAAATCGGGTGCCTTGCACGCGATTATACGGTTGAACAAATCCACGGTGACACCATGTTACTTGACAAATCATAGGGAAATGTTACTCTGCTACAGCGCTGATGTCAAGTACAGCCAGCCGCGATTCAATCCATGTTTCAAAGCAAAAACACGAGATCGAAAACTAAATATTATGGACAGCAAAAGCAAAGATTTATATACAAATGCCCACCTTTTTGTTTCTGCCATCCGGGTTTGTGAACATCAAAATAACACCCCGCCGACTGTAGAAGATATATGTCGAATCCTATCGATGTCAATTGAGCACAGCAGTTACCTCTGTAGAAAATTAATGCAAATGGGAATAATTGATGTTGTTCAAGGATCTTTCGGCAACAGACTGTTTGTCCGGGATTTTTTGAAAATTGAAGAAATTGCGCGCGGTGACAATGAGAGCAAGCTAGAAGCGGAGCTTAAAAAATTTCGAGAATCCCAAAAAGGCCTTTCGCAAAAAATTGAGTCCATTCAAATCCAACAGGCGGAAAAAAAGAAAAACCTCTTTGCTGAAATGGAGAAAAAACTAAAACAAGAGCTTGATAAAAAATAAAGAACTCAGCGTGCGTTGATCTATGCCATCAGCTGTTCGGGTCTGGGAAATCGGCTGCTGGAGGATTCAACGGTTTTTACGAGGCGCCTGCTATCCGCAGTCAGGCTGATTCTTTTGCCCTCCAAACGCCATAAAACAATCCAAGTATCAAATATCATGATAATTTTTTTCCTTGACATAAAATCGCCTTTATCATTAAGCTTAATGGGAGTAACCGGCCATTCTCTTTTGTTTTCAATCACATAAAATAAACTTGTTAATCCCGGAACGCATAAATCGGCAACTATAGGCAGGTGCCCAGCACGCAAAGATATAGTTAAACCATTCGCGTTCTTTTACAGTCAATGGGAATAGAAATGGATATTGGTAGACCCGGCCATCTGGAGAACTATTACCGAAAAGTAATTCGTAAGGATCACAATGAAATATCCTTGGATGCGGATATGATTCGTTTACTCATTGCTATTGATGAAAATAAGAGCCTGTATCAGATCGCCGATGAAGTGGAAATGCAAGACGTCACTTTGAAAAAAAACTTATCGAAGTTACTGGAACAGGGACTTATAGAACCCGTGAAAAAAGATCTTCCGGTTCTGGATAAGATTTTTCTTCAAGCGCTCAAAATAAATCTATCCAAAACCATAGGGCCGATGGCCGAAATTTTGATCGAAGAGGTCGTGTCAGATATGGAATTAACCGCCCCTGAAATTCCGGTACACCAGGCTGCCGAATTGATAACTACCCTTTCTCATGAAATCCCCGATGAGAAAAAACGGATCGAATTTAAGAAATCCATGATGGCTATTTTAAACAAAAAGCGAACTTAAATTAAGGAGCACAACCCATGATGGACATTATTTGTGACGCGTGTGGAAAAAAATATCGAGTCGATGAAACGAAAATGAAAGGTGAAAGCGCCAAAGTTAAATGCAAAGTTTGTAATCACATCATGGTCATAACCAAACCCAAACCAGTACCCCCCCGCAGACCTTCAGGCCCTCAGGAAATACCAGAGCCCGAAGTATCTCGGGAGCCGCCGATGCCTGAACGATTCGTTGAACGCCCGATCTCGCCGCCTCAGGAAGCTGAGGAACTGGCTGGAGAAACGCCCCCGTTTTACAGTGGCCAGAAGGTGCGCTTCGGTCTGTTCGGCAAAATTATTACCGTAATGCTTATCGTCAGCTTGTTGCCGTTTGCCATATTCTGGGGAATCACCCTGCGGGAAACCAACGATCGAATTCGGATAGATACCGAGGAATTGATGGCGCAAACGGCCCAGGGACTGGGAAATCAGGTCGACGGCTGGGTCAACAACAATGTTTCCATTTTGCGCACAGCGGCAAAACTGCCAGAGATCATTTCCATGCAAGGAGAACAACAAAAGCCGATTTTAAAAACCATTCAAAAACAATACCCATGGATGTACCTGGTATTCACCGTCGGAACCGATGGAATGAACATCTCCAGAAACGATGATGTGCCCCTAAAAGATTACTCAGACCGACAATATTACAAGAGTATTATGCGAGGCAAAAACCTCAGCTGGCAGACGCTGATCGGAAAAACCTCTAAAAAACCATCCCTTGTTCTGGCGGTGCCGATTAAATCAGAAAACCAAACAGTTGGTATCATGGCGGCCGCAATGACCGTAGACGACATTTCCAAAAATATCGCCACATGGAAAACAGGAAAAACCGGCTATGCATTTCTTGTGGATGAAAAGGGTTATGTAATCTTCCATCCCAATCGACAATATGTCGCCAAACGCCAAAACCTCAATAGCCATCCGCTAATAGCCAACTATCGCAAAAAAGGCTGGACAACCATCACAACTCGATTTGAAATGCAAAACAAGCAATCGGCCCTGGGGCATGTGCGCAGTAATAATTACGGATGGATCCTGGCATTACAGCAGGAAGACGCGGAAGTATTTGCTGCTTTGAACCGCGTGCAAAAATTCGCTCTAACCCTGCTTGGGTGCACGATTTTATTGGTATCTGTCATCGCATGGTTTTCAGCCCGAGCCATCGTCACGCCGGTGATGAAGTTAACTGATGCCGCCGAACGCATGAGCCTGGGTGAACTTAATGTAAAAATCGATATCAAATCCAGAGACGAAATCGGTCTATTGGCCCAAGCGATCGGACGGATGCAGACCAGTTTGCGGTTGGCCATGAATCGACTCCGCCGTAAACGCTAAAACCGGACTTAGAACATTCATCTCTTGCCCATTGACTGCGTTACGTTCCGTTTCAAAATGCTCGCGTACTTCCGTGTACGCTCCGCTTTTGAAACAGAACAAGCCTTGTCACTGAACAAGATCTAAATGTTCTAAGTCCGGTTTGCCTTTTAAAAACCGCCCACTTAAAGTCTGCTGATAATTAACAATTTTGACTATCGGTAGAACACCTTCTATAGAAATCAATTTTTGTTTAAACAGTTGTACCCGTGATGGTGACTTCGATGGACCGTTGACGGGGACGGTTGTCATGGTTGATGGCGACAACCTGCTGCCAGGTCCCCATTTTCAAGCGCCCTTTCCGAATCGGCAGGGCGATTGAGGGGCCCAATAACGCGGCCTGAACATGGCTGTGACCGTTGCCGTCATGCCAGGCCTTTTCATGCTCATATTCAAGATCAGGCGGCGCCAGGCGATTAACAGCTGCCATTAAATCTCTCACCACCCCGGGTTCATATTCGATAGTCGTCAGCGAACCCGTCGAACCTACCATTGTGGCACAAAGAGCCCCGTTTTCAACTTGCGTTTCATGAATCATGTTCTCCAGTAGCGCTGTAATGTCGCGGATGTCCGGTCCTGTGTCCAGACCGACATCAACGGATTGGCAATAAATAGATACCGATTCCATATTTTCCCTCCATCGCGTAAAGATTTTTACAAGGCCTCAACAAAGATACACAGAATGTCAAAATTTGTACATGTTATATCTTTTTATATACAATTTATGTTTGTTTATGAACGCCTAAAAATCGTATATTCTCAATCAATTAGATTCTATGCGCCGACAACTGTGCACAAAAATGTACACAATTCGCTTAAATTCTTTAACATAAGGCAATAAATTGAAGGCAGGTTCATTTTTTTATAACAACATAACTATTTAAATTATATGTAATAAGCGGTTATGCTCTAAAATTTGTCGCCCATTGATGCGATATTGGCAGGAAAATTGCTCATTAATCTATTCTGTATATTCCAATCCAAAGAGGTAAGGAAGATGGAACGCAGAAGAGGTAGACGCTATCGGGTTCAGCCGGGCACATTTGCGGTGCTGAGGTCCACATCCATCGAGCTGAGCAAAATTAAAGATATGAGCATGGGCGAGATTGCCTTTGCGGTGATCAAGTCCAAGCCCATTAAAATGGGACAAATTATCAATATCTCAAAAGACGGGTTGGCGTTTCATTATATCGATCGTCATGGCGGATCAAATGGCCTGTTCAAAATGGATATTTTATTCGCCCCGGACGCATTCTATCTGGATCGCCTGCTTTTTAAACCGGTCTTTGATTTTGAGGTAGAAACAGATATCCCCTTAAACTCGTTTACAATTCGCAAATGCGGCGTACAATTCGGTGAACTCAGTTCTCAGCAGCGTTCCCGCTTAGCGTATTTCATCAGCAACCATACCATCGGTGCGGCGGACTTCAATACGGCATTACAGCCCTGGGATGCAGGGAAAATGGTGCCTTATAATGCACATGAGATCCTCGAATCAATCGTATAACCTCAAGGGATTTCTACAACCAGATGAAAAATAAAAGAAAATATCCGAGAAAATTTTGCTCCCAATCCTCTTTTTTTGCGACTCGATACGGCATCCACGAGTGTTACATCAAAAACCTGGGCGACAAAGGTGCATTTATTGAAACCGATTTATTTTTGCCTGAAGGAAATGTCGTAACGGTGGCCGTGCCCGATAGCGCGCAAGATAACAGTATTAAACGAAAAGGCAAAGTGATATGGACGGATCGATATGGATTTGGTGTGGAATTCAGGGATGCCATCCATATTTAGGTCGTAAGATGCCTTCAGATTAATTCAACCGCGCGGCTTCGCCAGACCTTCTCGCGCGAACCTGCACTCCATTCCGCACCGGCGGGACTTGGGTGGATGGATCGGCGACCTGCTCTCACCAGACCCTCATGTGTTCCAGTCACAGCCCTTGCTTGCCATAATCAGTTCAAAATCATCTCCAATTACAATTATGTGATACAAATTACATAATAGTTAGCACCTTTGTTTCAGTACCGAGCCTGCCTGCAGTTCATCGATGTAGATAAGTATTTGTAATTTATTGAAATATCTTGCTAATTACTATAACGTATTGTTTTTGCATGATTTTTGCAGACAATAAAGATGCAGGGGGATATTTATTGCCGGGTGTGAATAACTTTCGCTACTCGTTAAACCAACTTTTCTATACAACTATATAACTATAAAGAATACATATAGGGGAAGGACAGAGGATTGGCACCAACGACGACATAGGGGGATGGCTTATATGAGTAAAAGACTTCATGGATTGAACCAAAATGGATTTACCTTAATTGAGCTCATATCGATTATAATTATCATGGGGGTTGTAGCATCGGTATCCATTCAGCGCTTTGAACTTTTATCGGACAGCGCAAGCCAAAGGGTATTGCATGCGGGGATCAAAGAACTCAATATAAGAGAGTCCTTAACATGGACAAATATAAAAATTTCGTTGGACGGATATACAGACGACCAGAATATATTCAATGCGGTAGATACGATTCTGGGAACTGGTTTTGAATGGACCCCCGATCGACCGGATAGAGTATCCGGGGGTACCCTGACTTTCAAATCAGCATCAAAGGCGCTTAACCGGCAGGAATCAACAGAAACAGCTGCAGGCAAGTGGCAGTAATCCCCTATTTTCGAAAGCATCCAAACCCAATTACCGGAAGCATTTTTACAAAACCAGCGACTCAATAAATCCCATCAGCTGATTTAAGTTCTGACAGGGCCGCACTTCATCACAATATTCCATATAGGTGCGCATTTCGCTGTCGCCCGTATACCAGAAATGTTGAGTTTCCGGATTTAGCCAGATAACCCGCCGGCTTCTTTCGCGCATCTCTTCTAAAATGCGTTCTTCCGGATTGGCGTAATTGGTTCGGCCGTCACCGATAATAATCAGCGTTGTTTTTTTATTGAGAATATCCAGGTACCTGTTTTTAAATTGTCGAAACGTCAGCCCGTAATCGGTCGCCGCATTGTATTCAATGTCAGCCTCTTTGAGTACTTTTTCGATTGCCAGATTGATTTCATGATCCTCAAAAACATTGGTGACTTCAACCAGCCCCGCCACAAATACGAAGCTGCGCACCTGGGTGAAACATTCCTGCAGCGAATAAAGCATATTTAACATGAAGCGCACCGCTGACCAAACGGATCCGGAGACATCGCACAGTGCAATAATTTTGGCTTTTCGCAGGGGACGATTGCGATAGAACAATTCCAGTGGAATGCCTTGATAGCCTGCGGCCCGGCGTAACGTTTTTTTAATATCCAGAACCCCCCGCTTTTGCCTGGCGTAGCGCCGGCTGACAGTGTCTTTTAGCCTGCGCACCAGCTGCTCGATGACCTCCCGCATGGTTTCCACTTCTTTTTGGGTCAGGGACGCAAAATGGATTTCTCCCAGATGATCGAGTCGCTGTCGATAAGAAATATTTTTATCAGCAGTACCCGCATATGCCCGGCGGTCATGGGTTAACAGCCGACGGGCGCTATCCAGACGGTTTTTAAAATGTGCCTCTAAATCCCGCCGAACCTCCCAGTTCATCTGATCACGATGATCGGCGAAAAACTGCTCCAGGGCCTCTTCGGCCGTATTGAGCCCCAGCATGATTTCAAGGCGGCGCGTCACCGCTCCTAAGTTGGAACCCAGACCGCGGTTTTGATCGTCAGCGTCTGCGCCGATCTGCTGAAGCTGTTCAAAATAAGGGAGGGGGTCGCCGTCTAAAAAATCAAGCACTGTCTGAAAGGTTGCATCTTCTTCCCCGGCCGGCGCCAGCGCTAGCATAATATCATGGATCTGTTCCGAAAGCGGTTCGGAACCGACGATCGAAGCATCCTGACGCAGCTCGTGGAAAAACATTTGATAAAGGCGGTCAAAATGATGTTGCTCCCTGCGGCTCTTGGCGAAATTGGCACGCAAGACCGCGGCAAATTGCGGCTCTTCCAGGATATCGACCAGTTTCAACTGATTCAGGCAATCCAGCACTTCGGAGGTCGCTACCCGCAAACCCGCGGAGCGGGCACAGGAGACAAATTTTAAAACGAGGTTGACCATAGGAAGAAATAATAGCGATTGAGATAGAGTGACTAAAGTGATCTAAAGTGGGAAGTGACTAAAGTTAAGGTGTCGCTCGCGCAGCGCAGGCGCTCCCGCAGCGCACGCGCTTGCGCGGCGTGTGCGCCGCGTGGCGCTCTATCTTTTAAATATAAATGATCGTTCGACCCAGTCGTTAGACCCTGAGGCTCTCGAAGGGAGGCTCTCGACGGGCAGAATTCATTAACTTTAGGCACTTTAGTCACTTTAGTTCACTTCTCACTTTTAATTAATTGATCCAGCTTCCCCCTCACCAGATCCGCATCGGCCTGATATTTGAGAATCACATTCAAGGTGTCCCTGACCACTTCCGGAGACAGGTCTTCGACTTGAAGTGCAATCAGCGCTTGGGCCCAGTCCAGGGTTTCCGAAACACAGGGCTTTTTTTTGAGGTCCAGAGCGCGAATCTTGTGGATGGCATCGATCAACTGGCCGGCCAACCGATCCTTAATCCGCGGAATTTTTAGCCGGACGATTCGCATTTCAAGGTCGCGATCCGGATAATCGATATACAGGTGGATGCAGCGCCGCTTCAACGCATCGCTCATATCGCGCGAATCATTGGACGTTAAAAACACATGGGGAATGTTGCGTGCCGTGCGGGTGCCCAGTTCGGGAATGGATACCTGAAAGTCACTCAGCACTTCTAAAAGAAACGCCTCGAATTCAGGATCGGATTTGTCGACCTCATCCACCAGCAGGACAACCGGCTGCGGGGATGAAATGGCCTGCAGCAGCGGTCGCGGTTGAATAAACCGTTCGGAAAAAAAAGCATCCTCCTGCGCCGCAATACGATCCACCGCTTCCGGCAGATTTCGAGCGCCGGACACCACATCATCGATTTTTTCTTTTACCATCTGCGTATAAAGCAGTTGCTTGGCATACTCCCACTCATAAAGGGCTTTGGTTTCGTCCAGTCCCTCGTAACATTGCAGACGAATCAATTCACGCCCCAGACTGCGGGCAACGGCTTTTGACAATTCCGTTTTGCCCACCCCGGCAGGCCCCTCCACCAGCACCGGTTTCTGAGTGGCCTGGGCCAAAAAAACAACCGTGGCAATCGTTTTTGAACAAATGTAGTCGGCCGACTCCAATGATGCCGCCACATGATCAACATCTTTAAATTTCTTCGATCTTTTACCCATTAAAATTCACCCTGATATATTGTGCGGTTGTTAAACGTATTTTTTAATTCTTTCATAACACACTGCACATTCAGATAAAATGATAATCTGCAAGCGCACAGGCAAGTCTGCTGTCGGCGTGTAAAGAGATTTGAAATTAATGCGGCGGCAAATAATTTTCGCGATGATCAATTGTTTTATGCAACTGATTTGATTTCTACGCGATATTGTAGTACTTCAAAATTATTTTAAACTTTAAAAATATATTTTCCACGGCCTTCCAGTTTCGTTGAATTTGCCGGCTGTCAAATCAAGGCCACCCGGAACCAAAATCCCTTTCTAAAATATATCTACCGTCTCGGGAGTCATCCATCATGACAAAATTCAAACTCTTCCACCTTAAAAATGAGATGCTGGTTGCCAATGGTTTGGCCAACTTTGTGGGTGTATTCTTCGTGAACGCCATGTTATTCGTCGCTGAAGGATTTCCAGAAGATAAACAGATGTGGCAACAGCCGATACCCTATTGGGTGGATGCGCTTTTTACGCCGTTTGCATTTTCTTTTGTTGCAGTAATGACGCTGCTTTATGAAAAACCGATTCGACGTTATTTAAATCTATCATTCAAGAAGGCCTCCATTCCCCAGGATCTTGAAACAACGGCCCGGCAGCGGCTGCTAAATGAGCCTTTTGTTCTTATAGCCCTGAGTTTCAGTATGTGGATTCTGGCCGCTACTATCTATCCACTCATTCATTGGGTCTATGGACCTGAATTAATTATGGTTCAGCGCACCTTGTACAATGCCCTCACCACCGGTATAATCACTGTTACCGTAGCATTTTTCATGCTGGAACATATTTTACAAAAAAAGCTGGCGCCTCTTTTTTTCCCAAATGGGGGTCTCACGACCGTACCCCAGACGTTGCGTATTCGAATCCGAACGCGCCTGATTGCGCTCCTGTTTGCCTGCAACCTGATTCCGCTTATAACCATAATGCTGCTCCTGCAAAGAATCACAAGCACCCAGCCGGATTTTAGAACAGCTGTCGAGCAATTGCGTTCTGCCATATTTACCAATGCCGTTATTTTTCTAATTATTGGCATTTTTCTAACCATGCTTCTTGCCAGGAATTTATCGATTCCATTTAAAGAAATTGTTCAGACCTTGAGAGGGGTCAGGAACGGACGCTTTGACAAAAAAGTACAGGTCACTACAAACGATGAAATCGGCTATACCGGGGATGTCATCAATGAAATGACCGAGGGGCTTAAAGAGCGCGAGCGCCTGCAGCAGTCTTTGGATATCGCCATGGAGGTCCAGCAAAATCTGCTTCCCGGACAGGATCCCGAAATTGAAGGCCTTGATATTGCCGGCACCAGCATCTATTGTGAGGAAACCGGCGGAGATTATTACGATTATCTAATGACCGCTGAAAACGGTCGGAAAAAGATCTGTGTGGTGGTCGGTGATGTCGCCGACCACGGCATCCCATCGGCGTTGCTCATGACCACGGCGCGCGCTTTTCTGCGTCAACGCACCTCGAGCTCGGGCGAACTGGATCAGGTGGTCTCTGACGTAAACCAACAGCTATGCCGGGATGTCGAGGATTCCGGAAGGTTCATGACGCTGTTTATCTGTGAGATCGACCGTAGCAATCAGATCATTCATTGGGTCAACGCCGGTCATGACCCGGCGATGATCTACGATCGCGAAAGCGGCCGGTTTGAAGAGCTCACCGGCAATGCCCTGCCCCTGGGCGTTTCCGAGACGGCAGCATATCAAAAATCCGACAAGGCGCTTATCCCGGGTCAGATAATCATGATAGGTACCGACGGTATCTGGGAGGCCCAAAACCAGCAAGGAGATATGTTCGGTAAAGAGCGTTTTAAAAACATTATCCGGGAAAATGCCGGACAGCCGGCAAAAAATATCATTCAGGCGGTTATCAAAACGGTCGACCGCTTCTGCCATCCGCTGGGAAAAACGGATGATGTCACCCTGGTGGTTGCTAAAATTACTTAAAAGTGGTTTTAAAATGCATTAAAGTAAGTACGCTAGAGTTAAAAGTGAACTAAAGTGACTAAGTTGAGGAATTCTGCCCGTCGAGAGCCTCTGGGTCGAGCGACTGGGTCGAACGATCATTTTAATAAAATAGACGGAGCTCAGCGACACCTCAACTTTAGTCACTTCAAACTTTAGTTCACTTTAGTCACTTATTTTTGAGGCAGCTTCGAATTCGTTGAATTGGATTATTGGATTATTTTTACAGGAGGAGAAAATGGACAAACCGATTGAAAACTTTTGGCAGCACAGACTGGCGGATGTGAAAACGGCACTGGAAGCCAATAACTTTGAAGTCTTTTTAGCGCAAAAAACGGAGGATGTGCATAAAATCGTCCTGGAGGATCTTATTCCACAATTAAAGCCCAAAACCGTATCCTGGGGCGGCTCCATGACGTTTACCGGATCGGGCCTTTATAAAAAGTTGAAGGACAAAACGGATATCGAGGTCTGGGATACCTTCGACAAAAAGCTCTCCGGCGATGAAAAAAAACAACTGCGCCGGCAGGCGCTGCATTGCGATCTTTTTATCACCGGAACCAATGCCGTCACCGAAGCCGGACAGCTGGTGAACCTGGATATGATCGGCAACCGGATCGGAGCGTTGACCTACGGTCCTCGCTGGGTCATCATTGTGGTCGGGCGCAACAAAATCGTTCCCGATTTAGAAGAAGCCATGTTTCGGGTTAAAAATTATGTCGCCCCTGCCAATTCCATGCGGCTGGACAAAAAAACACCCTGCGTGAAGACGTCTTATTGCGAAGAATGCAAAAGCCCTGACCGTATTTGCAACACCTGGGCGATTACCGAAAAATCCTTTCCCAAAGGCAGAGTAAAGATTATATTAATTAATGCAGATTTAGGCCTATAGACGGATTTAATCTTGACACGCAATCATCATTTTCTTAAATATCTATAAAACATGTGGTAGGGGTGGCTGTATCCGGCCTGAGATCATACCCTTGGAACCTGATCTGGGTAATTCCAGCGAAGGGAACATGTGGAAAAGATCCGCATCACATTTTCCACCAAGCCGTTTCCCGCTGGGAGCGGCTTTTCTTTTTGAAGCCGCTACGATTTTAAATGGGAGATCATAAATCACAACCTGGGAGAGCTAAATCATGAAAGATCTAAACGAAAAAGCGGCCCAAAATCTGGCCGCCATAAGAGCGCAAAAACCTCTGATTCATAATATTACCAATTATGTGGTCATGAATTACACGGCCAATGCCCTGCTGGCAATGGGGGTTTCACCCGTAATGGCCCATGCTCAAAATGAAGTTGAAGATATGGTTGCATTTGCCGGTGCGCTGGTGCTTAATATCGGCACCCTCACCGATGACTGGGTCACCTCCATGATAAAGGCCGGAAGGAAAGCATCCGAGCAGCAAACCCCTATTATTCTTGATCCGGTCGGCTCGGGTGCCACACCGTTGCGCACCGCGGCGGCTAAAAAAATTATCGATCAAACCCGCGTCAGCGTCATCCGCGGCAATGCTTCTGAAATACTGTCATTGCGCCATGCAGAATCAAAAACAAAGGGTGTGGATTCCATTCACTCGGTGGAAGAAGCCGCCAAGACCGCCACGGTTCTGGCGCAAGAACTCAACACCACCCTGGCAATTACCGGACCGGTAGATCTGATCACCGACGGCAGCCGCGTGATCCGGGTTTCAAATGGACACCCCTTGATGGGCTATGTCACCGGAACCGGTTGTACGGCCACCGCGACCATCGGCGCATTCTTAGCAGTCGATGATGATCCGCTCAGTGCAACGGCAACAGCGCTGGCTTATTTCGGTCTTGCCGGGGAAGTTGCCGGCCGCAATGCCACAGCCCCGGGAAGTTTTATGATCCAGATGATCGATGCGCTTTACACCATTACGCCGCAAGACTTAAAAGAAGGCTGTAAAATAGATGAAGATTAATTCGTCAGTTGCCAATCGTCCTTTGTCCGTTGCAAAAAATGATCCGCGCGGCCACCAAAAAAATCCGATAAAATTCATTTTTCCAACAACGGACAACTGACAACTGGCCACAAACAAAAATCCTGCAAGGATTTTGACATATGAAATTACAAAATATCGACTATTCATTGTATCTAGTGACCGACCGGGGGTTGGCGCGCGGTCGCGCTACCCTTGAAATCGTCAGCGCCGCTGTTCGTGGAGGCGCCAGCGTGGTTCAATTGCGGGAAAAAGAGTGTTCCACCCTGGATTTTATCGAGCAGGCCCTCGCCATTAAAGAATTCCTTAAGGGCAGCAGTGTCCCTCTGATTATTAACGATCGCTTAGATGTTGCCCAGGCCGTAGAGGCTGATGGTGTACACCTCGGACAGACTGATATGCCCCTGGAAACCGCCAAAAAAATTTTAGGAGACTCGATGATCATCGGCATCTCGGCCGAATCATTGCAAGACGCCATCGAAGCCGAAAAAGGCGGTGCCGACTATCTGGGCGTCAGTCCCATTTATGCGACGCCCACCAAAACCGATACGGCCCCTCCCCTGGGGCTGAACGGGCTGCGGGAAATTCGAAAATCCGTAAAGCTTCCGCTGGTCGGTATCGGCGGTTTAACCCGGGAGAACTCCGGCGACGTTATCCGCAACGGCGCAGATGGAGTTGCCGTGGTTTCTGCTATTGTTTCCGCCGATGATCCCGAAACGGCTGCAAAGGCTTTAAGGCATGTGATTGAAGAGGCCAGGCAGACATGAACTTAAAAGAAATCGGTGAATTTGGTTTTATTAAAAAGATCAGCCGCGGCTGTTTAATTCGGCCGGACAATATCATCAAGGCGATCGGTGATGATGCGGCCGCATTTATGACGGAACCCGATCAATTGACATTAATTACAACGGATTTGCTGGTTGAACGGATTCATTTCTTGCGAGATGCGATTTCCGGATTTGATCTGGGCTATAAATCCCTGGCCGTAAATCTGAGTGACATCGCTGCGATGGGCGGCACCGCCCGGGAAGCATTTGTCAGCATTGCCATTCCGGATGAATGTCATCTGAATTACCTCGATGAATTATACAACGGCATAAAGAAACTGGCTGCCAAATTCAATGTCAACGTCCTGGGTGGGGATACCACCCGCTCCAAGGTTGACCTGATCATCAATATAGTGGTCCAGGGCATTGTTTCAAAAAAGGAGATTTTATGCCGCGATGCCGCCCGGCCGGGAGATGTAATTTTTTCCACCGGTTTTCTGGGAGACAGTAAAGCCGGATTGCATCTGATATTAAATGAAATTGACGCAGACACCGAAGCGCTGGAGGCATTGCTCAAGGCTCATCTGGTACCGGAACCCCATTTGCACGAAGGACGGTTTCTGGCTCGCCGGTCGGGTGTGAATGCGGCCATCGATACCAGCGACGGTTTAAGTTCAGACCTTGCCCATATTGTCGAAGAAAGCCGGGTCGGCGCCCGTCTGTTCGCTGACAAAATTCCGGTTTCACCAAACCTGAAAGACTTTTGTACCCGCCTTGATTTTAGACCGCTGGAGTTCGCTCTATCCGGCGGTGAAGATTACACGCTGCTGTGTACCATATCACCGCACGCTGCCGATAAAATTGCCAAAGCATTTCAAAAAGAATTTAATCGCCCCCTTTTTCCAATTGGAGAAATCATAGATCAGAAAAAGATAGAGCTTGTTTATCCGGATGGTAAAACAAAACCCATAACCCCGACGGGTTGGGATCACTTTAAGGCCAAAGAAGATGAATGAACATTCTAAAAATCAGAATTCTCTCAGGCAATACTGTAAAGTCCTGACCATCGCCGGTTCCGATAGCGGCGGCGGCGCCGGTATTCAGGCGGATCTTAAAACCTTTTCCGCCATCGGTTGTTACGGCATGTCGGTCATAACGGCCCTGACGGCTCAAAACACACAGGGCGTGAAAGCAATCCATGCCGTTCCCCCGGCGTTTGCGGTGGAACAAATTGAAGCCGTATTGAGCGATATCGGTGCCGATGCCATTAAAATCGGGATGCTGTACTCGGCCGAACTGATTGAGGCGGTGGCGCAAGCGTTAAAAAAACACGGCGCCCGAAAAATCGTGCTGGACCCGGTCATGGTGGCCCAGAGCGGCGATAAATTGTTACAGGACGACGCCATCGAGGCCATCAAAACGCATCTGATGCCGCTGGCCGATGTGGTGACGCCCAACCTACCGGAAGCTTCGGTCTTATGCGGCATGCCGTTAACCCAATGGGGCGATATCGAGAGCGCTGCCGAAATCCTCGCCAAATACGGCAGTCGCAGCATTCTGATTAAAGGCGGGCACGGGGATGAGCGCAAAAGTACCGATCTTCTTTTTCTTGCCGGGGAAGGCCGCTTTGTGAGTTTGGCGGCCGACCGCATCGAGACCCGCAACAACCACGGAACCGGTTGTACCCTATCATCGGCGATTGCCAGCTATATGGCCAAAGGCAATGATATTGAACAATCCGTTCAAATGGCAAAGGCGTTTATCAATCATGCAATCGCCGCCGGGGCCCATTATAAGATAGGACACGGGCACGGTCCGGTGCATCATTTCTTTCAATGGTGGAGGTAGAATTAAGCAAAGTTAAAAATATTTCAGATATTCATGATATACGGCGAGTTTTCGCTTTTCTTTGATATTCTCAATTAAATCTGCGACCGGCTGATATTTGGTTTTTCTCAATATATCACCACCTGCCGGAACCCTCGTTAATGATTGACTAAATCCCGTCAATTTGTTTATAAATTCTACTTACCAATTTGTGAGTCTATCCTATTAATATTTTCTATTATGTCGCCGTCAAGATTTTCGGAAGATCCGATATGAAGTCGATAATGCAACAAAAGGACAATAACACCTAAAGTTTCAGGAGCGTTGGAGGTAAAATCGTGATTCATACTCAACATTACCAATGGAAAACTATCTTGCGACGGCGGTTGGGCTCGATCTTGATAGTTGGGGCCATAGCGCTGACAGTTATAGTGACTTCGATCGTACTAGGCGCTGAACCTGGCTCTGGTTTAAAGAAAGCTCTGGTTAAAAATGAACCATGGATTGGTAATTTTGACCAAATGGCCGAAAAGCGGCAGATTCGGGTGCTGGTGACCTATAGTGAAACATTTTATTTTTTAGATCGCGGCCGGCAGCGCGGTATCACTTATGATCTGCTTGAAGAGTTTGAGAAATATGTCAACCAAAAGCGTAAAGCAAAAACATTGAAAATAAATGTTGTTTATATTCCTGTCCGACGCGATGAACTGATTCCCGGTCTTGTGAAAGGTTTGGGGGACATCGCCGTCGCCAATTTGACCATAACTTCGCAACGCCAAAAATCTGTGGATTTTTCCAACCCTCTGTTGACTGGTGTACGTGAACTACTCGTAACCGGGCCTGCAGCGCCATCGGTGGTCAGCCTTGATGATCTCTCGGGAAAGGAAATCCATGTTCGCAAGTCCAGCAGTTATTATGAAAGTCTGGTTCAGCTGAATAGATCGTTCGAAAAGAGCGATAAACAGCCGATGCAGCTTATTCCAGCAGATGACTCACTTGAGGATGAGGATTTGCTGGAAATGGTCAATGCCGATCTTATACCGATGATCGTCATGGACAGCCATAAGGCGCAATTCTGGACCCAGATTTTTGAAAAGATCCAGGTTCATTCAGAAATCAGCGTGAGAACCGGCGGCGAGATTGCCTGGGCCTTTCGCAAAAACAGTCCGAAGCTAAAAGCCGTGATTAATGAATTTGTGACAGGCCACAAAGAAGGAACACTGATCGGTAATATGCTGTTTAAACGCTATCTAAAGAACACTAAATATGTCAAGAATTCCATATCCAAACAGGAGTTGGAAAAATTTGAGGCCATGATCCAGCTTTTCAAGAAATATGCAGACCACTATGACTTTGACTATTTGATGATTAGTGCTCAAGCCTACCAGGAATCGGGTCTGGATCACAGCAAAAGAAGTCCGGCGGGTGCAATCGGCGTCATGCAACTGCTGCCGAGGACGGCTGCGGATCCCAACGTCAACATAGCCGAGATTGAAAAGCTGGAAAACAATATCCATGCCGGCACAAAATACCTGCGGTTTATCATCAACCAATACTATAAAGATGAACCCATGGACAAAGTCAACAAAATGCTCTTTGCATTTGCATCATACAATGCTGGCCCGGCTAAGGTGAGTAAGCTGCGAAAAGAAACCGCAGCCATGGGACTGGATCCCAATGTATGGTTTCACAATGTGGAGATCGCCGCGGCAAAAGTAATTGGTCGTGAGACGGTCCAGTACGTCAGTAACATATATAAATACTACATCGCCTACCGAATGGCTGCTAAACAAAGAGAAAAGAAACAAAAGCTTATGAAAGAAAAAGCAGAATGAAAAATGAGGCATGCCTAAAAAACGCGCGATAAAAAATGATCCCGATTGGAGTTCACCATGAGACATTCTGCAAAGAAAATCCTTAGGGTCGTGTTGCCGATCGCCGTAATTCTGGTATCAAGCCACGTGCTGGCCCAAGAGCAACCTGATGGTGATCAAACCTCGGGAACTAAACGAGATGTGTCTGAGTCAGCACCTGATCTGGCCGATATAATACCATTAGCGACAAAATTGTCCGGAGATCTGGCGACTCTCGAAAATAGCGTTACTGGTGTATTGAATGTCTCAGAATTTGAAGAAAAGTTCGCCAGGATCGAGGAGAACCTAAAGGATCCGGCCGCTCAATTACAGCAAATAAAGGACTCAAAAGATGTCAAAATAAATAAACTTGTGGAAATCAGAAGGGTAATCGAGCGGGAAAACGAATTACTCGAAGAAATCATTAGACCTTTTGGCAAAACAATTCGTCAGTTTGGAGCCTGGCGAAACGATTGGCAGTCAAAGAAGCAACAATGGAACGAATGGCAGTCTGCCCTGGTCGAAGATGGAGATCTTGATCAACTCAAATCGATCTTTGCAAAAGCAAAGGGCACGATCGACAAGGCCCTGGGAATCGTCAATTCACAATTGGGTTCGATGCTGGCGGTCCAAGAGAGAGCAGGCAATATTCAGACAAAAATAATCGCTATTGGTGCAGAATTAGACGCTCTGATATTAGCCGCTCGTTCTGGTGTCAGGGTCAACATATCTCCCCCGATGTTTTCCTCCCAGTATTTTTCTCAATATTCAAGCGAGTTGTGGTATGCATTGCAGAAAGGTCTGGCTGAGACCTCATTGACGGACAGGCGTTTCTTTGAACGACAGGGATTGATCCTCTTTCTCCAGGTTTTTCTCTCTCTTTTCGTGATCATCGCCTTGTATCGAAACCGAAAGGTGTTAAACGACTCGCAGCGCTGGCGGTTTCTTGCAGCACGGCCTTTTTCAGCAGGATTATTTTTTGGGCCAATAGTGTTCATGTTGTTTTATGATTATCGTGGGCTTCAAGACACTTGGGCACTTTGCCTTACGATTGTTGGCGGCATCTCCTTTGCCCGACTTATTGGAGCCTTGTATCCGGCATCCTGGAAAAGGCAGTTTGTATATGGTTTAATCATCGTTTATATTGTCACCAGACTACTGCACGTGATCATGCTGCCGCTTCCGCTAATTCGATTATACACGGTTTTAGCAGCGCTGGCCGGCCTTCTCTTCTGTTTGCGGTGGGCCAGTGAAAGCGGACGTCAAAAAGACCCGGGCGTTTATCGCTGGGTCCTCTGGGCGGGCGCTTTCTTTTTAGGCTTCATCATCATTGCGGAAATCTGGGGTAAACAAGGGCTGGCCGAATTCCTGTTCATATCTCTATTGCGTTCGACAGCACCTGTGCTTGCCTTCATGTTGTTTATGTACATGATTCGCGGGTTTTTAGAGCGGGTATTCCGTAGTTCATCCCTCCAACAAATGACATTGTTTTACGGGGATACCGATATCATCATTCGCCGGGTGACGCTCTTCATCGATGCAGCCATATGCGGGCTCTTGTTGCTACCCGGTATCCTGTATATTTGGGGAGCTTACGATGAGTTGCCTGGGGCTGTTAAAGGTTTGCTGGCACTTGGGTTCAACCTGGGAGACCAGCGGATTAGCCTTGGCCTGGTGATTATTTCAGCCGGCATCCTTTATGGATCGTTTATCGCATCCTGGATTGTCCAAAAAATGCTCATGGATCAAGTGCTCGCCAAGCGTCGAGTGGAAACAGGGGTGCGGGTTTCAATAGCAAGATTGGTTCACTATGTTTTAATATTTATAGGCTTCGTGATGGCACTCTTGGCACTCGGGTTCGAGTTTACAAAACTCACAATCGTGTTGAGTGCACTTGGCGTTGGCATTGGTTTTGGCCTGCAAGGCGTTGTCAACAATTTTGTCAGCGGACTCATTCTGCTCTTTGAACGACCTGTCAGGGTTGGTGATTATATTGAACTCGGCGGAAAATGGGCTGAAATCAAAAATATTGGTCTTCGAGCCACAACCGCCCAAACCTTCGACCTGGCAGATGTGATCATTCCTAACGCCGATTTAGTCTCCAATCAGTTGATCAATTGGACGCTCAGCAATCGTTTAGTGCGGGTTGCTATACCTGTGGGGGTGGCCTATGGTTCAGACGTTCCCCTGGTGATGGAAAAGCTGATAGCCTGCGCCCAGGCAAACTCAAAGGTGGCTAAAA
>JAQYWI010000225.1 GCA_030145015.1 Desulfobacterales bacterium | reverse complement strand
ACCTCAGCATTTTAGCTGCCGCCATCAGATCGGTGCAGCGCGCTTCCAGTGAAGTGACTTCCTCAAAAGGGGCTTTACTTTGGCCGCATCCCCGGTGATCAAACCGAAAATAGGCAATGTTATTTCGATTACATTGCTGTGCAAGCTGAATTTGCTTGGGAGAATTTTGGTCGCTAAATAATCCATGGGAACCAATGACTACCGGTGGCCGATCAACCGGCGGCAGATGAAGATGCCCTTTAAGTAAGAAAATGTCCGATGAAAATACGATTTCTTTGATGACTGGTTTTTTCTTAGAATTGACCATGATACTGATTTGAGGTAAGTTCAATCCATTAGAAGATAATAAAATAATTTAATGCATAATATATTAAACTGGTTATATTATAAAAAATAAACTTATACTTTAATTCAAAATTTTATAATATTAGCCGCCCGGTTAAGGATTCGTGACTCAATGAAAGTAAAAAAAGGCCAGCAGATCGAAGCTGAGATCAGCGGCATTGCCTTCGGCGGAAAAGGCCTGGTACGCATAAACGGTATGGCTATTTTTGTGGACCAGGCGGTGCCCGGCGACATTGCTTTGATTCGTATCAACCGCAAGAAAAAGAACTATGCCGAAGCGCATGTCGTCGAATTGATGGAAGCCTCTTCGCATCGCATTAAGCCACCCTGTGTATACAGTGGTTTTTGCGGCGGCTGCAAGTGGCAATTTTTAGAATATGAGATTCAATTAAAATACAAACGCCAGCACGTTCACGAGTCGCTCCAGCATATCGGGCAGCTCAAAGATGTGAAAGTACACCCCACCGTACCGTCACCGCAGATATTCGGCTACCGCAACAAAATGGAGTTCACCTGCACCGACCGAAGGTGGCTGACGCCTGATGAGATGCAACAACCTGAAATCGATAAGGGTTTTGGCATCGGACTGCATGTGCCGGGAACTTTTTTTAAGGTATTCGATACCAAAAGATGTCTGCTGCAGCCCGATCTGGGTAATGATCTGCTCGATGATGTTCGCCAATTTATCATATCGTCGAAATTGCCGGCCTACGGTTTGCGCAGCCATCAGGGATTCTGGCGGTTTTTAATGCTGCGGCATTCGGTTGCTTTTGACCGCTGGATGGTAAATATTGTGACCGCAGCGGATGATCGGCAAGTTCTACAGCCCCTTGCAAACGGATTAATGCAGACGTACCCGGTTGTCACTGCGGTTGTTAATAATATCACCGCCCGCAAAGCCGGTGTGACCACCGGAGAATCTGAGATTACCATGGCCGGTGATTCAGCCATTATTGACAAAATTGGATCTTTTGAGTTTGAAATATCGGCCAACTCTTTTTTCCAGACCAATACCCCGGGCGCCGCTAAATTATATGACACGGTTAAACGCTATGCTGAATTGAGCGGTTCGGAAACCGTTCTGGATCTGTACTCGGGTACGGGTACCATACCGATTCTGCTTTCCGATAATGCCAGAGAAGTTATTGGTCTTGAGATGGCCCCCAGTGCGGTTGCCGATGCCGAAAACAACTGTCGCCATAATCAGGTTGAAAATTGTCGGTTTGTGCCAGGGGACATCCGCGAAACCCTGCCAACGATTTCCTGTCGGCCGGATGTCCTCATCATAGATCCGCCCAGAGCCGGGATGCACAAGGATGTGGCTAAACAGGTACTGGCGCTGCTGCCCGAAAGGATCGTATACGTATCCTGCAATCCCGCCACCCTGGCGCGTGATCTCGTTCTGCTTAAAGAAGCGTATCAGGTGCAGGAAGTCCAGCCGGTTGATTTATTTCCACATACGTATCATATTGAATCAGTTGCCAAACTGGTAAAAAAATAGCTTGATACCAGAAACTCTATTCGCTGAGGTTGCTATGAAAGTTGTCTTTCATGAAGATTTCTATCAGGTATATACATCGGACCCGGCCGCTGCTGCTGGACGCATGAAAACCATCGTCGAGATTATTGAACCGGAAGTTGAGTTTGTGAAGGCTACTCTGGCAAAAGAAGAGGAAATCATTTTCGCACACACCAAGGCCGGATTATAAAACAGGAGAAATGAATATGCCGATTCAATTTAGCTCTCATCGTCCGGTCGTTATGGGAACCCAGTGGATGATCACCGCCGATCACCCTCTCGCCGCACAGGCGGGTGCGGCCATTCTGGAGGCAGGCGGCAACGCTGTCGACGCTGCTATTGGCGCCAACCTGGTAATGACCGTGGTTCGACCGCATATGTGCGGCCTTGGGGGAGACTTGTTTGCCCTGATTTATATGGTCGCAGAATCGAAATTTGAAGCCCTCAATGCCTCTGGCCGGGCACCGTCTGCGGCGACTCTGGATGTCTTTCGCGCAAAGGGTTACACGGTCATGCCCGAGACGGGTCTCCTGACAGCCACCGTTCCCGGAGCTATCGCCGGCTGGCAGGCCGCCCTTGAAAGGTACGGCAGCATGAGCCTCGACCGGTTGCTTCCAAAGGCCATTGACTATGCCCAAAACGGCTTTCCTGTCTACGCCGAACTGCGAGATGCCATCCGAGACCGCCTGATGTTTCTAAAACAGTCACCCGCCGCCGCCGAGACCTTTTTCAGCAACGGCCAATTACCCGAAGTGGGCAAACGGCTGCTTCAGCCCCGTTTGGCCGAATCGCTCAAGATGCTGGCCGACCGCGGACCGGATGCTTTTTATCGGGGTCCGCTGGGTGAAGCCCTGATCGCTTTATGTGAGTCAGACGGAGGCTTGATTGGCCCGCAGGATCTGACCGACCACACCGTCACATGGCATACGCCGCTCAAGACAACCTACCGGGACTATGAAATCTGCACCCAACCGCCCAACTCCCAGGGGATTGCCCTTCTGATGCAGGCCAACATGCTGGAGAACTTTGATCTGGCGGCCACGCTGAAATTCGGGCAGGCCGAGCTGGTTCATCTAATGGTCGAAGCCAAAAAACTCGCATTTGCCGATCGGGATAAATATGTCTGCGATCCTGACTTCCACCCCGTGCCTGTCGATCAGATGCTGCACAAAGGATATGCTAAAAAACAGATCGAAAGGATTGATTCCGGGGAAGCTGCCAGGGCCGTCGCAGCAACGGATTTTTCAGACAAAGGCAATGATACCATTTTCCTATCCGTGGTCGATGGTGACGGCAACGCCGTTGCGCTGATCCAGAGTCTGTTTGAAGCCTTCGGCAGCTGCGTCATGGTGCCTGAAACGGGCATGATCCTGCACAACCGGAGCGGGGGCTTCAGTCTGGATGCGAACCATGTCAACCGTCTCGAACCCCGCAAGCGACCCTATCACACCCTGCATCCGGCCATGATCCTTAAAGATGGCCGGCCTTACATGGTTCTGGGCACGCCCGGCGCCGACGGCCAAACGCAAACGATTATCCAGTTGATCACCAGCATGCTCGAGTTCGAAGCCGATGTTCAGCAGGCCGTGGAAGCACCGCGTTGGCGGGGCAATCCGGATGGGACGCTGCAGCTGGAGGGTCGCTTTCCAACCGAAACGATAGCCGGATTGAAGGCCAGGGGGCACGCGCTGGAGCGATTGTCTGACTGGGACCCGGTTATGGGCAGCTCTCAGGTCATTTTGATCGACACCAACGACGGTGTTCTCAAAGCAGGGGCCGACCCACGCCGCCAGGCCTATGCCATCGGGTGTTGAGATGCAATGATAAAGGTTTCAGGTTTCAGTGTTCAGGTGTCAGGAGATCCTATGCTTGCTGCCAAGCTTTGCGCTCTCTGAATGATCCCCATTAATACCTCCGAAGCTTGAAACCCGCTTGCGCGATCGCAGCCACTACACGCGGCCAAGACCTGACACCTGACACCCGAAACCTGAAACCATGGTCATTGTGGTTTCTTTTTTGAGGGCATTTTCAACAATCGTGGATTGGAAAGCGCCGCCGCAATCAAACTGCATACCGCCACGATAACCAGCGCCAGCCGGTAAGAACCAAATTTTATCAGGAGGTACCCGCTCAACCAGCCGGATATTAACCCGGCCCAGGCCTTGGCGGTATAGGTAATTCCGTAATTTGTCGTGGAGTACTTGGCACCATAGTAATCTCCGATCGTCGCTGGATACAGTGCAAAGGGGGCGCCCCCGAGTAATGAGGCCGTAAATACAATTAATACAAACAGCACGGGTATGTGCGCCAGCAGGACGAATGCAAAGATGGAAAGGCCTAACACGGAGTAAAATAACATCATTGTTTTTTCCCTGCCGATCCTGTCGGAGACCGCACCGGCAAAGACTCTGCTCAACCCGTTGGCCAGGGGAAACAACACCAATACCCAGTTGAAATAGCTCTCAGGAATATTGAACTCGCGGGCCAGCATTTTCATCTGAGCGCCAAACATGAGCACAATCGAGACCGTTCCCGCAAACGAAAAATAGATCAGGAACCACTGATAGGTTTTTAGCATTTCAGCGGGTTTATAATTAATGACCTTTTTAGATTTCTCATCCACTGATTTAGAGGGAAGCGAGCATTCTTGAGCAGGATAATTCAATAGCAGTGAAAGGGGAACTAAAATGATAAGCATGCATGATCCGACCCATAAAAATGTTGAACTGATCCCTCTGGAATCCAGTAATGCCTGAATGAAGAAGTTAAAAATTGCCGTCCCGGCACCAAACCCAAAAACAACCAGACCGGCCGCGAATCCGCGCCTGTCCGGAAACCATTTGACCGCACAGGCGGTAGAGATACCGTAGAGAACACCAACGCCCAGCCCGCCAAGGCCATAGTATAGATAGAACACATGGGGCGAAGATACAAACGAGCACAGAATAAACCCGATTCCGACAAGAAAAGAGGCGGCCAGCGCCATTTTTCGAGGGCCGTAGGAATCGGCGATAAAGCCTGAAAACGGCTGCACAAAGGTAGCGGCATAGGCAAACACCGTAAACGTCATGCCGATGGCTGCAGGATTCCAGGCGAAGCTTTTTTCAATCGTGTAGGCGAATAGAAACCAGGAATACTGATAAATGCTAATCACCATCATGATGATGAATGCAGCGGAAATTATCACCCACCGAAATTTCGATGCTGACGCTTGACTCGTGTTCATATTTAATGCTCCGAAGAATTAATGGTTTGAAATGTCTCTCTATAACATTTTAATTAACTTCGTCTATATATAAATGAGCCGAACGGGTCATTGCTTAAAGTTTTAATAAATATATTATTAATATATAAAATAAGATAATTAAAATTGTTATCGAATAATTTACTTTAAGTATTAAGAATTTCAAATACAGATGAATCTTTGACAAAAGCCATGGATAAATATACAAAGTAGTTGGCTGTTCAAATTGAATTGCAAAGGTGGGTTATATTAAAAGGCGCGATAATGTAGCTCTATAGGGGCGGTCTTTATAAAGTGTTGGCGGAAGTGCATGGGAATCGAATACACCCATATTGATTTAAGTATATGAAATTAATATTAAAAATAGAGATAAAAAGCCTATCCGACCCCTATCCGACCCCCGAATTATGTTAAATGACTTTTGCTGGTATCAGAAACTTCATATGAATAACCTTTGGTGTCCAATCAAGGACGGACTAAAGCTCCTCATTAACCACATTTTTAACAAAATTTCAGATCCGCTTACGCTTTAATCTTCTGGAGGTAATTATAACTTTGTTTTATGAAATCTTTCAGAATCCTCATTTGGGATTCTTTTGTTTGAGAAAAGAAATCAATTTCATCCGATACAAGGTTTAATTCGTTCATCCATCTCAAGCGTCTACCTACCGTCCATGTTTTCCCGATTTTCCCATCGAATTTTAATTCATCAATTTTAAAATCAAAAGTGTCGAAAACAACTATTTCTGGATTTTCGTAATAGATAGAGAAAAAATAGAGCATATTATTCAGGCTAAAGCCCATCCACCCCCCCCTTGTGTTGACCAGACAAAAAACGATATGTCACTTTACCTTTAAATGCGTCTAATGCATCTCCCATCAAGATCATAAGCTCACGAACAGGACGCAATTCTTGAATTTCTTCAAGCCTTTTCATTGAGCGCATATTGCCCAATGCCTTAGCCAGATCCCCAACATTCTTTTGGTATGATTTCAAAGATTCAGAAATTGGTGAACTGACCTTTTTGACAATCATATTCTGTTTGCCCAAGAATCCATGAAACTGTTCAATGAAAAATCTTGATAAAGGTTTAATGTTATCAGACCGTAATTCCCTTTCCAGCCAATCACCAACCTGATACCATCTTACAGCTAAATCAGGTTTAAATTTTAAATCGGAGGATATAGGGTACTTTGATAGAAAGATTAATTTAGTTTCTTTATCCTTAAAGCCTTTAAGGGCATTCTTGTACCGTTTCAATTGGTTTTCGTTTGTTTCTGATTCAACCTTAACCTCAATGAAAAACACAAATCTGCCAACCGAAATTTCAATATCTGGCTTACCCGAATCCGTAATGGGCTGTGTGATAATTCGGACATTCGATGTTTCACGCACCTTCAATTTCAGAAAATCACCAGTCAGTTTTCGTAAAATTTTGGTAGCGATTTTGGGTTCATCCATGATTAGGTGATTGAGTAAATGAACAAACGATTCGGTTGTGAAATTCTCATCTTGCCTGAATGCCCAACGGTGGAGATTAATCAGGAGATTGTTTTCTTGAGTTTCCATAGTTTTTATCATCCCCACCTATCTATTAATCTTTTCCCTCAATTTCCCCGAAGATCTAAAAGTCACCACTTTTCTTGGAGCAAGCATCATTGAGTCTCCTGTTGAAGGGTTCCTGCCCCTTCGTTCCCATTTTTCTTTGATACAAAATTTACCAAAGTTACTGATCATAACATCCTCACCAGACTCAAGGGTTCTTTTAATAATTTCCAAGAGGGTTTCGACTATTTCTGATGAATGGTTCTTGGGGAATCCAATCTGATTTGCAACGGCTTCAATGATGTGCGCTTTTGTAAGTGCCATTGTTCTGATTCCTTTGATCTGAATTCTGGGAGCAGTTTTAAATAGTGGAGATGGTGGTTCAGGATGTCATGTTATAAAAATTAATCGCTCAAAAAGTAAATAGAAAAATTCTCCAGCCTACATTTAAGAGTGCGAGTTGTAATGAATTTACCCAAATATCAGAGGATTCCTAAGTCGATTTCATTCTCAGAAGAAATTTCTCGCCTAGCATGGATGCTTTTTCAATCCTGACGAGCCTAATTATTTTTAGTCACCTTTCTTGGGGTGATTCGGAGAAAGCCTAATTAAATCTGTATTTCTTGCTTTTAATGATCTGATCTGATAACTTTCTGAAATTAATTATTAATGTGAATAATAATCATTATTAAAACATAGCACTTTTGAGGTCATCATGGATTAGATGACGACAAAACTTTATTTCTCATGCTGAGAGGTAAAGTTTTTTGTTTTTGATACCTATGAGGTACAGCTATGGGTGATAAAAATTTGACCCGATTATGGGAGCTTTTGAATCAACAGAGAAAATCTCCAAATTTTATCAGACGTTTTGCTGATCTCCCTTCTATCTTTCACTTTGCTAAGGAAAATAACATTAATCTCGATTTAAATGATATGATGCCAATTACTAAGAAATTAGGAATTAGGGCATCTGAGGGTGTTTGTCCGCAACATATTACTGAGTTTATTATAGATTATCTCTTTGGCATACCTGTAAAATCAATTTTAGATCCATGGTCAAGTTACGGTTCTCTCCTTGTTGATGACCGCTAATATGGAGCCATTCGATGATCGCCTTAATGGAGCCACCCTGGGATCGGCCTAATGGGGCCAGGTCATGATCGGTATAATGGAGCCAGTTGATGATCGGCCTAATGGAGCCACCCGGTAGGTAAAAGGGTCTCGGACTTTCCTGAAAAATGATGTAGTCTCCCGGAAAAA
>JAQYWI010000224.1 GCA_030145015.1 Desulfobacterales bacterium | reverse complement strand
ATTTTTGCATTTTTGCCCATGTTATTGATCGACGGCCAGACCGGTGAATACGCCTTCTCGCTGCCCATGGTGGTGATCCTGCTGCTGCTGTCCTCCTGGTTTCTGTCCATGTACATGACACCGGTCATGTGTTTCTGGTTTATGAAGGTCAAGTCCCCGGATAAAAAACCCCCACAGGCTTCCGAATCGGCTGAAATGTCCAGCGACGAAACAGAGATGGATGCATATTCCGGGCGCTTTTACCGGGTCTATCTTAAAATATTGGAAAAGATGCTGCACATGCGGTTCATCGTCCTGGCAGCAGCCATCGGTGTCATTATTTTCGGCGGATTTATTGCCTCGCTGCTGGTGCGGGAGTTTTTTGGGCCCAGTGACCGCAACCAGTTTCTGGTCTATGTCGACCTGCCGGCCGGCTATCGGATTGAGAGCACCGATGAGGTGGTTCAGCAATTGACCGGCTGGCTGGCGGATAAAGAAAAAAACCCGGAAATCACCAGCACGATTGCCTATGTGGGCACCGGCGGGCCCCGCTTTTTCCTGGTGCTCTCACCCCTGGACCCCGATCCACACGTAGCCTTTGTGGTCGTCAACACCGCGTCACCCGATCCGGTTCCGGAATTGGTCCAGCGCGTGCGGCAGTATTTTATCGATCACATCCCGGAAGCCAACGGCCGGGTGAAACAAATGTGGCTGGGTTCGGAGGAACCCGGCTTTTTGGAAATCCGCTTATACGGCCTGGATCCGGCCTATATTTATGAAAAAGGCAACCAGCTCGCCGCCAATTTAAAGGACATGCCGGGCACGCTGGATGTGCGCAATAACTGGGAAAACAAAGTCCTTAAGGCCCATATCGTCGTTGACCAGACCCGGGCGCGCCGTGCCGGAGTCACTTCCAAAGAAACCGCCCTGTCGCTGCAGTCACATATGGACGGGCTTAAATTTACCGAATATCGCGAACTGGATGTCGCCATCCCGGTCGTCGCCCGCGCAGAGGCAGAAGAGCGCAAGGTCATCAGTGACCTCTGGAATGTCATGGTGCGCTCACCCAGAGACGGCACCAGTGTGCCGCTTACCCAGATTGCGGATATTCACGGCCAATGGGATTTTAGCCGCATCGCGCGGCGCAACCAGGAGCGCTGCGTAACGATTGAGGCCAAACATGAATACCTGAAAGCGCCCGAGCTGCTGGAGGCCACCAAACCGTTTATCGAGGCCCTGGAATTAAAAGAGGGCGCCTGGTGGGAGGTCGGTGGTGAGTTAGAATCGCAGGCAGAAGTAATGGAAAAACTCACCCGCTGGATGCCGCATTGCTTCTTCGGTATTGTCGTTCTTCTGGTGTGGCAGTTTAATTCGATCCGGCGCCCCATGATCATTTTTATTACCATTCCACTGGCTTTTGTGGGCGGCTTTATCGGGTTGCACGTCATGCGGGCGCCCTTTGATTTCTTCGGGATGCTGGGGTTGCTCAGCCTGGCCGGGGTGATTATCAACAACGGCATCGTGCTGATCGACAAAATTGACTCCGAAAGAGCCGCCGGCCGCAAACCCTATGAAGCGGTAACCATGGCGGCTGTATCGCGCTTCCGTCCGATAGTAATGACCACCATTACAACCATTCTGGGCGTGATGCCTCTGATTATAACACAGGATACGCTGTTTTATTCGCTGGCCGTCATCCTTGCTTTCGGGCTGGCCGCCGGCACCGTGCTCACCCTGGCAGTCGCGCCGGTGCTGTATACGCTGTTTTTCCGGGTGAAGGTGCCAAGTTAGCTGAGATTTTCAAAAATCCGAGTATTCCTGTAAGCGTGTACCATTTTCGGAATGCTGAGCGCGGTGATTAATGCTTTACATTTTCCAGCAGATTGCGCTAAAAGATTTAGAACCCATCTCAAAAATGTCTTTTGGCTCAATATCTTTGTTGGTGCCTCGCTTCAAATCCTCGACATACAACAGTATGCCTCCGGTTTGAAACTCGGCCCCGCCGCGATCTTAAACCAAAATCCTATTTTTGAGACGGATTTTAGGCTGAATTAGATCCACAGAAGACAACTCAAATATCACCAAGAGGTTATCGTTATGTTTATGAAATCATTAGGGAAAGCATCTTTTAAAAAAAAATGCGGCGGTTTTTACAAACGATTTGTTTACGGTCTGGTCGCGGGGCTCTTTTTGACCACCGGATGCACCATGGTCGGGCCGGATTTTGTAAAACCCGAAGCACCAATCGAGCAAGAATGGCTCAAAGCCCGCGATGCAGCCATAAAAACCGAAGCTTCAGATTACAAAGATTGGTGGACGGTGTTTAATGATCCGGTCCTCAACAGCCTTGTTGAAACCGCCTACCAGCAAAATCTGCCCCTGCAGATCTCCGGGCTTCGGATTCTGCAGGCCCGGGCCCAGTTGGGAGTGGTTGTCGGCAACCTCTATCCCCAGCTGCAACAGGGAGGCGGCGGTGCCGACTATTCAAAAATTAGCAAAAACGCTCCGAATACATTCGGAGGTGATGACTCTTTCTGGCAATACAACGCGGGCTTCGATGCCGCCTGGGAGCTGGACGTCTGGGGCAAATACCGCCGTGCCATAGAGTCCGGGATGGCCAATCTGGAAACATCCATCGCCAGCTACGACGACGCTCTGGTCTCATTAACCGCCGAGGTGGCCCGGACCTACGTTCTGTTGCGTACATTTGAAGAACGCTTGGAGATTGCCCGGCAAAACGTCAAAATTCAGGGGCGCTCTCTGGAAATCGCCGAAATCCGCTTCAAAGCCGGGGCGGTCACCGAACTGGATGTTGTGCAGGCCAAATCCCTGTTAAGAGACACCGAAGCATCCATTCCGCGGTTTGAAGCCAATATTCGCCAGACCAAAAATGCACTGGCCATCCTTTTGGGGAAACTGCCGGGTGAAGTCGATGCCATGATCAGCGGTGACAAGATCATTCCCAAAGCGCCCCCGGAGGTGGTCGTGGACATTCCGGCGGAATTAATGCGCCGGCGCCCGGATATTCATCTGGCCGAATATCAAATTGCCACCCAGACCCCATTGATCGGGGTTTCCAAAGCTGAATTACTTCCGGCCTTCCAACTGTTCGGTTCCATTGGCCTGGCTTCAAGCAATTCAAAATTTACCAAATCCGGCGGCGAACGCGGAAGCGGTTTCAGCGACCTTTTTGAATCGGACAGTCTGGAATTTTTTGGTGGCCCTTCTTTTACCTGGAACCTTTTCAACTATGGTCGCATCAAAAACCGGGTGCGTACGGAAGATGCGCTTCTGCAACAGCTGATTGTCAACTATGAAGACACCGTGCTTCGGGCCCAGCAGGAGGTGGAGGATTCGTTGGTCGGCTTTTTAGGAAGGCAGAAAGAAGCAGGGTATTTGCTGGACAGTGTCAAAGCCTCCCAACGGTCGGTGGATCTTTCGATGCTCCAGTACAAGGAAGGGCTGGTCGACTATCAGCGTGTGCTGGACAGCCAGCGCTTTTTAACCAACGAGCAGGACTTCTGGACGAGGACCCGCGGAGATGTCATTCTCAATCTGGTTTCTCTGTACAAAGCGTTGGGTGGCGGCTGGCAGATTCGTGAAGGTAAAGATTTCGTATCCAAAGATAACGTGGAAGAGATGCAAAAACGAACCGACTGGGGCGACTTGATTCTACCGAAAGCGCTTGAAACACCGGCTCCCGCAGAGGAGCGCAAACTGTGGCGCTCTCCGGATTGGTAAACCTTTAAGAAATTATATTTAGACAGGATAAACAGGATTCACTGGATTATCCTTAATCGTCTATTTGTGGGGAAAAGAGAGGCGGACTCAATTCACCAACGGCGGAAGTGCCGCTTTATTTTCAAGCTTTAGAACCAATAACAGAACTGGATTCATAAATATTTCGCCAAGAAAGGAGCGATCCGATGAAACAAGTGACCTTTTTTACGCTTCTCCTGTTTCTTTCAGTCTTTCTTGCCGGCCCGGCTGGGGCGCAGGATCCGATTGTCTATCCTGCCAAGGGTCAGAGCGAGGATCAAATGGAGAAAGATAAATACCAGTGTTATTCCTGGGCCAAGAAACAAACCGGATTCGATCCTATGAAAACGCCCACAACCACATCAGGGCCGCCAGCCAAAGAGAAGGAGGTCTGGGGTGCGGGTAAGACCGGGGTGGCCGGCGGTGCGACCGGGGCAGTCGTCGGTGGTCTGGCAAAGGGCCGAAAAGGCGCTGTCAGAGGCGGCCTGATTGGTGCCGGCACCGGCGCCTTAATCGGCGGCGTGCGCAGTTCGAATCAGCGGCAACAGGAAGCGCAGAAGCGCAAAGATTGGGAACGCAAGGAGACAAATAATTACGTGCGCGCACGCACCGAATATAACCGTGCCTTTGGTGCATGTATGGAGGGGCGCGGATATTCGGTCAAGTGATTTTAGATTTTGCCTGCCCGCCATCGCGAGCCGCTCAGGCGAGGCGGGCGGGGATTTCGGATTTTGGATTGCTATGAATTGTATGACGCGCGTTTGCTCATCACACAATTTAAGCACAGAACCCGTAAAATGAAATAGCGAATACCGAACCTATAGAAGGAGTCAATAATGAATCAGGTAAAAATAATTGGATTAACAGTGGTGATTATCGGCATGTTTTCACTTCCGGTTTTAGCCGGGGATTTTGATGGGTCCAAACCGCTGATTTGCGCGGTGATGGATCTTGTTGAATGTCAACCGGGCGGTAAATGTCAACAGGTAGCAGCCGAAGATGTCGGCATCCCTCACTTTTTGAAAATAAATTTCAAAGAGAAAAAAATCAGCGCCACCCACGCCGATGGCAGCAAAAGGAGCACCGAGATCGAAAATTTCGAGAAAATTGACGGCAAGATCATCATCCAGGGGGCTGAAGACGGCATCGAAGGCGTAAGAGATGGCGTGGGCTGGAGTTTGGCCATCTCTGAAGAGACCGGCAAAACGGTACTAACCGCATCCGGTGACGAAGTGGGATTTGTGATATTTGGTGCCTGTACGCTGCCCTAGCTGAGGTTCCCCCCCTCTTCATCCGGGTATTCAAAAGCATTAAGAAAATCAATATTTTTTGTCCGCTCGGTTGAAACCATATCTTTTGTCTGATAAGTACAGTATAAGACCCCTTAAAAATTGGAAATCACGCGACTTAACGTCTTGGAAAATTGACATGACACAGGAATTTGACCCTAAGAAGAGCTACCTTAAAATCAAAGCCCATGAAAAAATGATCGCGTATGTCGGCTTTGGGATCCGATTTGGAGTAGATGACCAGCGTAAGGAAGGGGTTATAAAAATATCTTCTTTTCAGCGTCCCTATGGCGGTGGATATATTACGCTCACATTTATTGTGGATACGGAAGACAATCAAGAATTGAAAGCGCATTTAAAACAGCTTTTTAACAACCTGACCGAGGATTCTTTGAAACCCTATCTGGAAAAAGATATGGAGAAAATCGTCAAAGTCTCTTTGGATTCTCTGGAAGAAATTCCGCAATGGTATATAGAAGAGATTAGTGTCCATTTCAGCAATATTGACGAACGTGTAAATGTTTTGATTGAAGAAAAGCTTATTCCGGCGCTGGAGTCCGGCCTATCCTTTTCTTTCGATCCGGTGGAATGGTGGCCTGCTGACAAACCCGTTGAGGTACCCGACGAAGCATCGCTAATGGAAAAGATATCTTTGAAAGCGCTGTTTCGGAAATGGTTTAAGGCCGATTAATATAAAATTAAGTCGCCCAATTATCGCCAAGTTTCTAAAGCTTATAGTTCCGAATCAAAAAAAGGAGGTTGCATGTCGTTAAAAGTTAACTCGGCCGAGACCCGGCCCGGAGTTTTCACCGTATCTCCGATTGGAAGCCTGGATGGAAAAACGTACACGATTTTAGAAACAACCGTCGATTTGATTTTGAAAGAGTCCCCGGATGTCCTTATATTTGATATGGAATATTTAGATTATATCAACAGCATGGGCGTCCGGATTCTATTAAAAGCCAAAAAGGCTCTTGATAAGGGCAACGGCAAAATCATTTTCATGCATCTTCAGCGCCAGATAAAAAAGGTTTTTGAAATTTTGAATGCCCTGCCGACGTTGCAGGTATTTTCAAACATCCAGGAGTTGGATGATTATCTGGACGCCATGCAGAAAAAAGCCCGCTAGAACAGGATAAAAAGCCGTTATTTTTTACCCGACATCTGTGTTGCCAACCGCTTCAAAATGCTCAGGTACTAACGTGTAAACTCGCATCCACGACTTTTGAAACGGCTGGCGCCTTGTTGTCGGGTAAAAAATAACGGCTTTTTACCCTGTTTACACCATTTTAAATAATTCAAATACGACTCTGAAGAATATTTTAAAAAATCCAAAATCTTAATTCCAAAATCTTAAATTATAAAGGCTCCAATACTCCAGATATTTATGATGCAACCGGCCAAAGAAGGTATAATTGAAACCGTTGAGTTGAGGTTTGACCGCAAAGCGGATAATACGCTGCTTGTGCGGCTGAAAGGCAGCTGGACAATAGATCAAAAACTTCCTGTCGTTGAAGAAGTTCAGCGCCAGGTTAAATCTGATACCGCCGTTAAGCAAATTGCTTTTGATACCCGGCAGCTATCAGGCTGGGATAGCGGCCTGGTTTCTTTCCTGACGAAGATAATCAATCAGTATGCCGATAAAAATATCACGGTAGACCAGGAGGGGCTTCCCGAGGGTGTCAGAAAACTGCTGCATCTTGCCTTTGCCGTTCCGGAAAGAAAGGGCGCCCGCCGTGAAGCCTCTCGGGAACCCTGGTTGACACGCGTCGGCGCCGCCACAATTGGAGCCGGCCAATCATCTGTTGAGACCCTCAACTTCATTGGGGAAGCCTTTCTGGCTTTTTTAAAGTTTTTTGTCGGCAAAGCCCGCTTTCAGCGTTCCGACCTGATGCTTACGATCCAGCAGTGCGGCGCTCAGGCATTGCCCATTGTTTCGCTGATCAGCGTTCTGGTGGGCCTGATTCTGGCCTTTATCGGTGCCGTCCAGCTGATGATGTTTGGTGCTCAAATTTTTGTGGCAGACCTGGTGGGAATTGCGATGGTGCGGGTTATGGGGGCTGTCATGGTGGGCGTCATTATGGCAGGGCGCACCGGTGCTGCCTTTGCCGCCCAGATCGGAACCATGCAGGTGAATGAAGAAATCGATGCCCTGCGGACCCTGGGTATTTCGCCCATGGAGTTCCTGGTATTGCCCCGCATGCTGGCATTGATTCTGATGATGCCGCTTCTGTGCGTTTATGCCGACTTGATGGGCGTTTTGGGAGGGTTCATTGTGGGGGTCGGCATGCTCGACATCTCGAGCACCCAATACATCAACCAAACCATAAAAGCCCTTAACCTGTACCATTTTTCGATCGGGCTTTTGCATGCCCTTGTTTTTGGAGTGCTGGTGGCCCTGGCCGGGTGTCTGCGGGGGATACAATGCGGCCGCAGTGCCTCGGCTGTCGGACAGGCAACGACCTCGGCCGTGGTAACCAGCATTGTGTGCATTGTCCTGGCCACCGCGTTAATCACCATTGTGGCCAATATCTTGGGTATTTGATCTTGTAAATTTAGTGTTTAGTATTTGGTGTTTAAAGTCAAGGTTCAGAGTTCAAGAACTTGTTCGATTGGTTTTATTGGTCTTATTGGTTGAATTGGTTGGCTTAAACCGAACCAATCGAACAAATTAAACCAATTAAACAAATGTAACGCTCGCCAACTAACTGGCACCTGAAAATATAAAAAAGCAAGTAATAATGTCTGTAAACCAAACTAGTAAAGCACCCCATATCATCGTCACCGACTTAACGATGGCTTACGGCAGTTTCGTGGTGCAGCGGGATCTGACATTTACCGTTAACCGCGAGGACATTTTCATCATCATGGGCGGCAGCGGGTGCGGCAAGAGCACCCTGATGCGCAATATGG
>JAQYWI010000223.1:2049-7952 GCA_030145015.1 Desulfobacterales bacterium | reverse complement strand
ATTATTTCACTGCTGAGGCCGAGGTCCTGCAAAGTATGGCCGAGCATCACCTTTGTGGCGAGTTTGGCCAGGGGTACGCCGGTTGCTTTACTGACAAACGGAATTGTTCTAGAGGCTCTGGGATTTACCTCAAGAACAAAAAGCCGGTTGTTTTTGATGGCATACTGTACATTCATCAAACCCACAATATCAAGTTCCAAAGCCATGGCTTTTGTCGCATCGACGATCTCATCAAGCATAGGCCGGGGAATGTTGTTAGGCGGCAGGACACAGGCGGAATCTCCGGAATGAATCCCCGCCTCTTCAATATGCTCCATGATTCCGCCGACCACGGTTCTCTTGCCGTCTGAAATGGCGTCTACATCCACTTCAATCGCGTCCTCTAAAAACTTGTCTATCAGAACCGGACGGCCCAAAGATTCAGTGATTGCAATCCTGGTAAAGTTTTCCAAATCCTGATTGAAATATACGATTTTCATGGCCCTGCCACCCAGTACATATGAAGGACGGACAATGACCGGATAACCGATTTTTTCGGCCACGGCCACGGCTTCTTCCACGGAGGAGGCGGTGCCGTTTGCGGGTTGAATCAGGCCCAACTTATTCAGCATGGCCTGAAAAAGTTTGCGATCTTCAGCTCTGTCGATACTTGCCGGCTGGGTGCCGAGAATTGGAACGCCGGCCTCATGAAGCGGTACGGAAAGATTCAAAGGGGTCTGGCCGCCAAATTGGACAATGACTCCCATGGGTTTTTCAGTTTCTACAATATGGAGTACATCTTCTTTGGTAAGCGGTTCGAAGTAGAGTTTGTCTGAAGTATCGTAATCCGTGCTCACGGTTTCGGGATTGCTGTTGACCATGATGCTCTCAACGCCTTCTTCACGAAGGGCAAATGAGGCATGGACACAGCAGTAATCGAACTCGATCCCCTGGCCGATCCGGTTGGGTCCGCCCCCTAAAATCATCACTTTTTTTTTATCAGAAACCCTGGCTTCATTTTCCGTCTCGTAGGTGGAATAATAATACGGCGTGGCTGCTTTGAACTCGGCTGCGCACGTATCAACAAGTTTGTAGACCGGACGGATGCCAAGGGTCTTGCGTGTCCGGTTGATCTTGTCTTCTGTGGAATCTGTTAAATATGCGATCTGTATATCTGAAAACCCCCAGGATTTCGCTTTTTTTAAAAGCGATTCCGGTAAATTTGTTTCCAGTGATTTGATGCTTTGCTCAAGATCCACGATCTGTTTTATCTGATACAAGAACCAGGGATCAATACCTGTTAATTCATAAATGAATTGAATGGACATTCCTTTTAACAGGGCATAGCGAAGGTAAAAGATGCGCTGAGAATTTGGGGTCGCCAGTTTCTGTTCGATTTGGGATGGTGACAATTTTTTTGCTGTGTCATCCATTTGATCCGGGATGTCCTTGCCATCGGCGCCCAGCCCGGAGCGACCGATTTCAAGGGACCTCAGACCCTTTTGAAGCGCTTCTTTAAATGTTCGGCCGATGGCCATGGTTTCCCCCACGGATTTCATGGCTGTCGTGAGATAGTCCGGGGTTTCGGGAAATTTTTCAAATGTCCAGCGCGGTATTTTTACGACACAGTAATCCAGCGTCGGCTCGAAAGATGCAAAGGTTTCCCCGGTAATGTCGTTAGGAATTTCATCAAGTGTATATCCCACCGCCAGCTTGGCTGCAATTTTGGCAATGGGGAAGCCCGTGGCTTTGGAAGCAAGGGCCGAGCTGCGGGATACCCTGGGATTCATCTCAATTACGATCAATTCTCCGTTTTCGGGGTTCACGGCGAACTGAACATTTGAACCGCCGGTATCAACGCCGATCTCCCGCATGATCGCGATTGATGCATCCCGCATGGCCTGGTATTCCTTATCTGAAAGGGTCTGAGCCGGCGCAACCGTAATACTGTCACCGGTGTGTATGCCCATGGGATCCATGTTTTCGATGGAACATATAATCACGACATTGTCATTTTTGTCCCGCATGACCTCCAGTTCATATTCCTTCCAGCCCAGAACCGATTCTTCAAGCATTATCTGCCCGATAAGGCTTGCATCGAGTCCTGCTTTTGCCACTTTTTCCAGGTCTTCGGGGTTGTAGGCTGCACCACCGCCGGTACCGCCCAGAGTGAAACTGGGACGAACAATTATCGGAAATCCTATTTCACGACTGACGGTTCTGACCTCTTCCATGTTGGTTGCAAAACCGCTTTTGGGCAGCCGAAGTCCTATATTTTCCATGGCATTGCGGAACAGTTCCCTGTTTTCAGCCTTTTGGATCGATTGGATTGACGCGCCGATCATTTCTACACCGAATTTATCGAGTATGCCCATGCTTGCAACTTCTACGGCGGTATTAAGCCCTGTCTGACCTCCCAGCGTCGGAAGCAGAGCACAGGGACGTTCTTTTTCGATGATTTTTGCAACCGCCAGAGGAACAACCGGTTCGATATAGGTTCGATGGGCCGTTTCAGGGTCGGTCATGATGGTCGCAGGATTACTGTTGACAAGGACGACTTCGTAGCCCTCTTCTTTTAAAGCCTTGCAGGCCTGAGTTCCTGAGTAGTCAAACTCGCATGCCTGGCTGATGATAATCGGACCGGCGCCGATGATGAGAATTTTGTGTATGTCGGTGCGTTTAGGCATTGCTTTTTTGCATCATATTCTTAAATTCGTCAAAGAGATATTTTGCATCATGAGGGCCGGGTGAGGCTTCCGGATGATACTGGGCGGTAAGGATCGGTAATTCTTTGTGTCTGAACCCTTCCAGTGTATTGTCATTCAAATTGATGTGGGTTATCTCGATATTTTTTCCCTCTAGGCTATGGGCGTCCACCGCAAAACCGTGATTTTGAGATGTGATTTCTATTTTCCCGGTTAACAGATTCTTTACCGGCTGATTGGCGCCCCGGTGGCCGAATTTCAATTTAAAGGTTTTTCCTCCAAGGGCAAGCCCTAAGAGTTGATGCCCCAGGCAGATACCGAACATGGGAACATACCCCAGCAGCGACCGAATGGTTTCTATGGCATAGGTTACCGGCTCCGGATCACCGGGTCCGTTTGAAAGAAGGATTCCGTCGGGTTCCATGGCTTTAACCGTATGGGCTTGTGTGCAAGCAGGTACCACTACAACTTCAACCCCTCGGGATTCCAGACATCTTAACATATTATATTTTATTCCGAAATCAAAGGCCACCACAGAAAATTTTTCACCTTTGAATTTCCATATTTTTTTATTTAAACCGCCGGGCGCCGGTTCACAAAGGAACGGCTTTCCGTCAGTCCAATAATAAGGGGTTTTGGTAGTAACCGCTTTTGTCAGATCCTGTCCCTTGATGCTGGGGATCTCCCGTGCACGTTTAACACAAGATGAGGGGTCAAGATCCTCTGTGGAGATGAATGCCCGCATGGCTCCTGCCTTGCGAATATGTCTTGTCAGAGCGCGGGTGTCGAAGTCTTCTATTCCGAGCACCCCTTGTTCTTTGAGATAATCGGCCAGGGAGGAAGCAGATCTGTAATTACTGGGAAAACTTTGATATTCCTTTACCAGAAAGGCTGCCGCCTGGATTCGGTCAGACTCGACATCTTCGGGATTGACGCCGTAGTTTCCTATCAAAGGATAGGTCATGGTCACCATCTGGCCGCTGTATGACGGATCGGTAAGAACCTCCTGGTATCCGGTCATGCTGGTATTGAACACCACTTCACCCCCGGTTTCACCGGGGCCGGTAAAACTTTTACAGGTAAAGGTCCGTCCGTCTTCCAGGGCTAAAAGTGCTTTCATGCGAATATGTTCAGGCAGATATGTCGAACATGCAACCGTTCAGCAAACAAAGTTACAAATTTTAATTTACGATATAGTTTTCAAACTTCCTGCCAGTCTTCGTCCCATTCTTCGGCTCCGGCAGATTCTTTTGCCAGAACATCGAGGGTAACCGCCTGGACCTTGCGAAAGACTTCTGTATAATTCTTTTTTTCGCCGTTGACAGTCAAGAGGTCGTCTTCTATGGAGATGCCGAAGAGCTTTTGGTTTTCCTCTAAATAAGGGAGAATCAGCTCCCAGTCGGCGGGACTTAAGTCGACAAATTCGCCGCCGTTCAATTGGTCAACAACTACCTTGTGGTGTGGATCTCTTAAATAGATGGCACCGCCGGAAGCCAATGAGAAGAGATTGGAGCCGGGGTAGGGCGTGCTCTGATCGATAATGTTGGCCTCGTCGTCGAACTCGATGCCGTTGAGTATAACAAACCCGCCGCCTTTGAGCGGATCGCCGGCCATAAATGACTCCGCCAGATAATCGAGACAGGTGCCGTTGATCACAACCCTGGGACGTCCCACTGCATTAATCAAAGGACGGCCGGCAGCATTGCCCAGCACAAATACGGTTCCACCTTTGGCGCCGTACATAAACGTCTGACCCACATCGCCGTATATAACCAGTTTTCCGCGTTTCATAATCTGGCCCAGTTGATCCTGAGCATTTCCGTGGACATATATTTCCAGTCCGTCGATGCCGGACGCAAGGTAGTCGCCGGAACTGTCATAAACATCTATCCTAACGTCATCGGAGTCGCTTGTCAGTCCGCAGCCACAGAATCGCTGTCCCCTGTACCCATAGCAGATGAACGTTTTCCATCCCAGTTTATAGGCGGCACAGATAAGACGCGCGTCACAGTCATCGCCTTCAGGCGGGAATTCCCGGGCATTAATCACCAGAACTTTTTCATTGTCTTTAGGGGAGCGCAGAGTATTTCGTTTCTCCCAGTCGATGTAACAATACCTGCCGTCGGTATTTTCACTCAGATTGGGCGAATCCTGAAAAATTGACGTCAGGCTTTGTCTTAAGATTTGCAGTATTGAACTCCCTTTCTTATCTCCGGTTGGAAAACGACGGTCCATAAGGTGCGTCAGGATCTCGATGGCTTTTGATTTGACGATGTCATTTCCGGCGACCTGTTTTTTAATCTCTTCGCAAAAGTATCTGATCGAGGGATAATCCCAGGCGGCCATCTGCTTGCAACAATAATCCTTAAAATCAGATATATCGTCAAGGCACAGACCTTGTGTTAATGCCTGATCGATTTCGGCGGCATTTGCCGGTGTTGTAAGTTCGGGGGTTATTTTATACGGTTTTTGATTTTGCGGTGTCTTAACCACATCTCCGAATTTATTTGTACAAACGAGTTCTTTGGAGCCGTCTCCCTTGCCGGCGTCTTTGACGGTGAAAATGAAAGCGCCGCCGTCGGTTGCACTGCCTCCGCGGGCATTCCAGTATTTGTCCGCTATGGGGCAAAAACGGTTGTCCTCTGTTGCAAGGTTCTGCAGTGTGGCATCAATGGCCTGCTTTTCAGAGCATACCAGGGCGATCTGAACCTCTCCTTCCTGCAAAGCAAATACCTGCGGACGCAACATGGAGGTGTCGGTAATACCGAGAAGTTGAAAATAATGTTCATAAGGGTTGTTGCGTGCAATGATAAAAAACCAGGGACCGTCCGGCGAAGAATGAATATGGGCCGCTTGTAAGTACCGATAAATATGCTGTTTCTCCGGTGACAGTAAATCGAAATCATATTCTGAGGTGGGCGCCATGGCCTCAATGATATATTCTAATGGATATTCAAAGGTTCGGTTGAGCAAGTCGAGCAGCAGGACCGAAACCTCGGTATCTGTTAAAAATTGCGGAAAGATATTATTCTGCTTCAAGTATTCGCTGACCGCATAATAGTTGGCAAAGTCACCATTGTGAACCAGGGCTTCATCCAATCCTATAAAGGGATGCGCGCCGCCGGGATGCCAGACCCTTCCTTTTGTGGGATAGCGCTGGTGTGCAATCCATCCGTGGGCTTTGAAATCCTCCATACAGTAATACTGGGTGGCCTGTTC
>JAQYWI010000223.1:0-2039 GCA_030145015.1 Desulfobacterales bacterium | reverse complement strand
CCGACGATTTTCAGGATCATGATATTACGGCCGTGAGAAAGAACAAAGGCCTGTTTTTCGCCCAGGGAAGCGTAAAACTTCTGGTTTAAACGGAAAGAGTTTTGATAGATAAATTCATCTTCAGCCTTGCCGGGTTTCAAATCCTGAAACTTATTCTCCCCAATAAAACGATCCAGCACATGTTTTTTGACCCTGACAAAATAACGCCACACATCCGGAGGCTTGACTTCTAATCCTTCTATATCTCGGTAATCGTCAAGTGTTGGAATACGTTCGGCTTTATGAACTTCCATAAATGGGGCAATAGCCGATTCTTCCACGTCCGGTCGGGATTTTGGATCAAGCAGGGCAACCTGAAGCAGATAATGGGTGTCCAGAACTTTTTGGGTTACCCCCAGGTCTTGAGCGGACAGGCCGACTGCGGCGATACCGCCGCCCTTACCGTTGCCGCGATTATGCATCTGGACCGAAGGTTCATAAATATGGCGGCCACGCACCGGAACCGATGAAATAAAACCGGTTACACCGCATCCGCCCTCTTCAGCGGACTTTTTAAGGGGTGTATTTCCATGAGGCAGGCGGCCCCGAGATTTCAGTATATTTTTAATTGTTGAGTCAAAACCGTAAAACATTATTTAACCCTTTATCAGTTAATTAAATCAAATTTCGGAAGGCTAAAAAAGACAGTCTCGTAAAAAGTCAAAAAACATCATTTTTTGTCATTCCGGCGAAAGCCGGAATCCAGTGTTTTCAGAAACTTATGACTGACCTGGACCCCGGCTTTTGCCGGGGTGACGACTTTTTACGAAGCCGTCAAAAAAAAATGCCTAAATTATAAGCTCCGCCTGAGGAGCCGGTTGATATTTTGATCTTTCTTCTTCGTCCAGATAATCGAGGTGTACCAGCAGGTCGGATCGGCCTACCAGTTCTTTGATGCTCTTTAAACCATACTGCCTCAAAATTTCACACCACTGCTTACGCCAGGCCATATACATATTGACGATTCGTTGAGTGGCCCAATCCTGGGCAATCATATACCCCAGTTCGGAGTCGGTAGTGGCAATGCCGCGGGCACACCCTCGACCGCTTTCGCAGTGCCCGCAGCGAACGCATTCAAGGGCAACCAGTTCCGCAGTGCCGATCACTACGCCGTCGGCTCCCAGTGCGATGGCCTTGGCCACATCCATTGCATTGCGAATGCCGCCGCTGGCAATTAAACAAACTTTTTCTCTGACGCCTTCATCCTCCAAGAATTTATGTACCTTGGGAATGGCATACTCGATGGGCATGGCGATATTTTTTTTTGCAATATCCGGAGCGGCGCCGGTTCCGCCGTAACTGCCGTCAAGATGGACAACATGTGCTCCTGCATAATAACTGCCGACTGCCACCATGTCAACATCCGTGGGCGTTGAGACTTTAACGGAAACCAGCACCTTTGGATTAATCTCTTTGACCCAGTCCACATGTTTTTTATGATCCTCCACCGAGTAGACGCTGTGGAACGGAAACGGCGAAAACAGGGCATTTCCCACTACAGTTTCCCTCATCGCCGCGACCTCCGGAGTTACCTTGTCTCCCAGAAGATGACCTCCCAGGCCGGGCTTTGCACCTTGAGCGTACTTGAACTCCACCATGGGTGCATTCAAGATGGTTTCTTCTCTTACCCCAAACAGACCGGTTGCGATCTGGGTAATGACATGTTCGGCATAGGGGAGTAGTTCTTGAGGATAACCTCCTTCTCCGGTGCAGGTCAGGGTGTTAAGCTGTGTCACGGCATCCGCCCTGGCGACCATGACCGACAGAGCTGTGGAGCCGTATGACATGCCGCCGCCATAACACGGAATGGAGATTATCTTTTCAGGCCGACCGTCACAGCGTTTGTTCAGATTAACAGAGGTATCCATATCCTCATCGCTTAAGTCCAGGTAATCGACGGGTTCCGGTGTTTTGAAGCGGATTTTATCAAAACCGCCGCCGGAGTTGCCCAGACTGTATTCAAGGTCTACCACAGGCAAATTTCCGGTTTCCGCCATTTC
>JAQYWI010000222.1 GCA_030145015.1 Desulfobacterales bacterium | reverse complement strand
CATCGACGGCGATGATGACGAAGAAGACGGCAAGGACAGCGATGATCACGAAGACGACGAAGATGACGAGGGTTCGGAAAGAAATGCCGGAAACGCATGGCGGTCCTTTCTTTCCGGATTCTTTAGACGGTAGGGTATAAAAGCGTTTGTTCTGCTGTCTATAGTAGTTGTCAAAAAGATGATAAAGGGGATGCAGCTTTCGTTGCATCCCCTTTCCTTTCTCATCTTTCCTTTTTGGTGCGGCCCGTGCGGTCGCCTTAGGTCTGGAGTTATCAGAGACCGCCCGATCTTACCTGGAGAACCTGGCGAGTGCGGTTTTACAGGAGATCGCGAAAGTCGGGGGAGGTTATCACTTGCGCGTGCCCGGTTCTTTGTCAACCGAAGCAGTTTGGCAGTTTTCATAACTGAAACCAGACCCTGCGCTGAAAGGATGTCATCCCACCTGACGCGTCACTCGATATTAAGTTGTATTTGGCGGGTGCGGCGCCGGCGCTTGAGTTTGATGGTGACTTCGCCCCCGTCTGCGAGCTTCTTGAAAAAGTCGGACGCCTGGTCCGGGCTGGTGATGCTTTCTTCGTCCACCCCGATGATGACATCCCTGCTGCGCAGCCCCATTTTCCGAAGAACGCTGTCAGCAGCAATATTACCGACCCTAAATCCGGAGGGTTCATCACCTTGCATATAAGGCGTTAGGCCCACCTGTTCCTTTAATTTGTCGATATCGGCAAGGGCAACCCCCACCTCATCGCGCTTGAGACTTATCGAGCTGGTTCTGGCGCTTCGCCGCGGACTGACGGACGCCTGTTGCTCAGAAAATGAACTGCTGCCAACCTGTCGTGCCGGTGAATAAGATGTTGCGCGTTTGCTGGACTCTTTGACCTCGACGGTCAGCAGCTCATCCCCTTTGGCGGTCGTGATGACCACGTTATTGCGCAGAATTTTCTTTATCCGCACCTTTCCGGCCGTGTCCCCCTCACGATACGCCTCCTGTTTCTTAATACCGCGATTGTCAATGATGGCGCGACTCAGTTTGGGGTCGTCTGCCACCACCGTTCCGACCAGCTCGAGACCCAGGTCTTTTTTAGCCGGGGCGAGCTTGTCGAGGGAAATTTTTTTCTCCGAATCGGGTTCTTTTGGTTTGGTGATGTTAAACAGGTTGCGCTCCCAGATCTGGCGGTAGCCGTCAAGAGACGGCACAGAAACCGAGCTTTGAGCCTTTGCGGCGATACCCAATGTAACAGACTCGGCGACCGTCCCGGTTTCCGTTTCAACCCTGGCGGTCTGGACCACCTGAAATGCATGAATTCCCAGATACCCGATCAGAACAAACAGCAGAAGATAAAGCGGGTAGAAAACCCAGTTGCCCCATTTTTTAACGGGTTTTACGGGTGCTTTTCTCAGAGGCGGTCGTTCAGGTTCAGCGGGAGCAACCACCACGGGTTCCGGTATTGGCTCCGGCACGTCCGCAGGCACTGGCATTTCATCCCCGGGCGGAATCGGGACGAAAACCGCAGGCTCAAAAACAGCCTCCGGCACTTCGTCCACAGCAGGCGGGAGCTCTATCTTTAATTGCTCGGGTGCGGGCTGCGGACCTTCGGCCTCGGGTGCCGGCGGGGCCTCAAAAGCCAGCCGCTCTTCGAGTTTCAGAAGCCTTTTTTGCCGATTTTCAACATTGTTGCGCTTCAGGATCGTATAAACAGCCGAGGCCGAGATGAAAATTTCTTCCTGTTGTAATAAAGGTGTCAGACGCCGGTTGCCGTAATCAGGATTTTGCAAGGAAAGCTCGACAATTCGGTCTTCGACCTCGGGCGGAATCTTTTCGGGAAACGTCTTTGGAATAAAAACCGGCGCCGCGATGGTTTCTGTGGCTTTAGCGAGCCGTTTTTCACTGGTTTGCAGCCCGCGACGCTTCAAAATACGATAGACAGCTGATGAAGCCACCCGGATCCCCGCTTTCTGCAACAACGGTACTAAGCGCTTGGCACCGAAAGCGGGGTTTTGTAAAGATATTTCGACGATGCGTTCGGCAACGTCATCGGTGATCTTGACTGAAGGTTTTTTGGGCTGTGATTTGGGCTTGCGGGCCTTTTTAGCTTGTTTCTCGAGCTGTGCAATCCGTTTGTCGCGCGTCTGAAGGCCGTGGCGTGTTAGAATGGTATAAACTGCAGATGTTGAGACATCGACCTTTTTCTGCTTGAGCAGGGAGACTAGCCGCCGGGCACCCATTTCAGGGTTTTTCAGCGACAGCTCGACGATACGATCGGCAATTTTATCCGGAATCTTGGCGGAAGGTTTCTTTGGCAGCGATTTTGGCTTCCGAGCCTGCTTTTTAATTTTGGCCAGCCGCTTTTCACGGCTCTGCAGTCCCTCGCGGCGCAGGATGCTTTGGATGGTAGCAGCAGATACGGATATCCGCTTCTTTTTCAGCAAAGGGACCAGGCGCCGGGCACCCAGCTCGGGATGCTGCAGGGAAATTGCAACGATCCGCTCTGCAGTTTTAGGCAGGATCTTCGAGATAAATTTTTTCGATGTGCGTTTTGAAGCCATCTTGCTTAAAAACCGGTAAACCGGAAAGGAAAAAAAATTGAATGCTTGTTTTACTGAGAATGCGGTGCTGGATCCTTAGAACCTATCTCACAAATGCGTCTAAGTGCCCAGGGCTGCGTTGTCCCGCGAATTGCAATACTCACGTACTGCGTGTACGCTCCGTTTTCAATTCGCTGGACGCCTTGCCCTGAACCCTGATCCACTATTTTTGAGATAGGTTCTAGACCATTTTCCCGCATAAATCAGGATATCTAAATTTTATACCAGGCACCCTCCCGGTGCAAGGACTTAGTGAATAAAAAAATGAAGCCCCTGCCAGATCATGGCGGAAAGAGAGGTTTATTACGAAGTTCTCAAACACACCAACAATGGAAATGTCGATATTACTGAATGGCTGCAATGGTTCCTGGAGTGCATGTCCCGGGCAATTCTGCGCTCTAAAGACCTTTTATCCAACATAATTCAAAAGGCTCGCTTTTGGAAACGTCATGTTCAAACAGACCTTAACGATCGGCAGCGTAAGGCAATCAATAGGCTAATAGAGGCTGGACCGGGCGGTTTTGAGGGCGGACTGACCAATCGCAAATACGCCGGTATGACGCACATCAGTCGGGCTACCGCCCAGCGTGAGTTAGCCGACCTGTTGACAAAGGGCATTCTGCGACCAAACCCGGGTAAAGGTCGGAGTGCCAGCTATGATCTCGTTTGTGATGATATCCGTTCCTGAAAGGCTTGCGGACCGTGCGCTTCAAGCGAAACGGATTGTGAAAGTGTTTCCATTTTTCTATTGCTCCTAAATTCCATTATTCCACCACATGATTACCAGCCCGAACCGCTTATCTTTGATCTATTCCAAAGTACCAGATTTTCGATGATAAATTAACGCATTCGTCTTTATTCACAATTCAAGGTTTCAAGGTTTGACCCCTTCTCTCTTAAGATCATCGTTGTGACATTTTAGACACCCGCTAAAGTTAGAGTGGGTGGTAGCGGGACCTTCGGGGTCTTTGTTCGGATGGTGGCATTCAAGACACTCATGATCTTCGGTGTTACCTTCATGCACGTCCGGAAACGCTTTGATCGAAGGCCCGTGCATTCCCAGATAATATCGATACGCGCATCCGGAAAAACTTATTAAGATAAGAAGCATAACAACTATTTTAAAAAAGATAGAATTTTTCATAGTGCCTGATTTAGCCTCTTTCCATCTCTCAAATAAATTGTTTTATCCGCCAAATCACATATCTCCGGGTCATGGGTCGAAATAATCATGGTACAATCCTGCTCTTTACCGATCCCAAACATGAGACTGATTAAATTCTTTGCCGTTTCGGAATCCAGACTCGCCGTAGGCTCATCAGCCAGCAGCAACCGGGGTGAATGGGCTAGCGCTCTGGCAGCAGATACGCGTTGAATCTCTCCTCCGGAAAGTTCATGCGGCATTGCTTTCTCGGCTCCACTAAGATCAATTTTTTCCAGCAGCACCTTAACCCGTTCAGTCCTTTCTTTTGCGGCAATACCATTCAGCGTTAGCGGGAAAGCGATATTTTCAGACACGGAGAGATAAGACAGCAGATTACCATGCTGGAAAATAAACCCCACGCGTTGACGCTGAAACTCGCTGAGCGCTCTGGCCGAAAGCGCAAGGATATTTCGTTCGAAACAATTTATTCCGCCTTTATCAGGGCGTTCAAGTCCCCCGATACAATTCAACAGGGTGCTTTTGCCGGAGCCGGATTTGCCCACAACGGCTGCCGTACTCCCCTTTTCCACCACAAAAGAAACATCTTTTAAGGCATTCACAAACCCCCTGCCGGATCGAAACGACTTATGGACGCCCTCAAGTTGAACCATGAGATTAAACAATCCGTAAGATATCGGCTGCTTTTTTACGATACACCAGAACAACCGGCCATATGGCAGAAACCATACTGAAAAAAATCGCCAATGCCGGGGGTACAGCCAGAGAATAAAATGTCAGCCGCGGAAAAATAATACCGGATACGGTAAAATAACGATTATAGGAAGTAAATTCACTGAGATCGATGCCGTTCTGACTCACCAAACTCACAGCCGCCACGCCGGCGAATATTCCAATAGCGCTGGCCGCCAGATTCATTAAAAGCACTTCACTGAGAATCAGAAGGGTCATTTCCCGGGAGGTTACACCCATGGCCTTCATAATTCCGAATTCGCGCAAATTTTTTAAGATAAAAATGACAAATGCGCATGCAATCCCAACCGAAACCACGCCAAATACCAGCACCATCACAATACTCATGGATAGGTAATTCAAATCGATTAATTGCACGAGATCCGGCATCATTTCCTTCCATGATTTAAACTCAAGCCCTGCCGGCAACGTACGATGATACCCGGCAATGATGGCATCTGGATCAAGTCCTTCAGCTAAAAACACCGCGGCAAACCAGGTGTCCGCCTTTGGCGACATGGCTTCAAACGGACAAAATGCAAGTTCCCGGTCAAATACGTCCAGGCCGGTTTTGTAGATTCCGGAAACCGTCAGCTCGGTAAGGGTACCACTGAGTTCTGACCGAAACGTCAGGATACCGCCGGGCTGCACCATCAGTCTTTCGGCCAGTTGTTGGCTCAAAAAGACCGCATTTTCATTGTCTCGGGGATATCTGCCATCGACGGTCTTCTTCCAGATGGCCGTGTTCTTTTTTTCTGCACTGGGATCAATACCGATCATGCTGACAGGTTGGATACGGTTCCGGTGCAAAAGCGTACCGGGAATTACAATTCGCTTGAGAACACGGGTTGTGCCGTTTAATTGCAGATCTTGTGGTTGAATGGAGGATGGTAAGGCAACTCCGGAAATGTGTCCGGAGTAAAGACCGACAGAATTTCGGATCATGGTATCATTTACGCCCATTGCCAGGGCTGAAAGGAAAATCAGCGCCGCTAGGGCCGCAATTACCATTAGCGAAAGAGTTGCGCTGGATCGGCCGGATCGAAAAAGAAACAGCGCAGCGGTCCGGACCCAGAACGTTAAATTATTAAATTTCATGTTTAAATATGGGCCGTGAACCGATCTGTGCTGATTCTTTTCGAAAGAAACGATATGGCCGGTTCAACAAAAAATTGGTGATCGGGTTCCAAAAGACCGCCGAGACCTTCCTCAAGAAATTTATAGGCTGCTTTTTTGGCTATTGATAGCGCTTTGGGGAATTTTAAAACCAAATCCGTCTCTTGTTTGTCTCCTGGATTCGATGATTTATACGAATTCAGCCGCTTCCAGTGGTTCGAATCGAATTCATGGTAAATCACAGACGCCACAAAGTTGTGACGTTGGCGTTGCAGATCGCTGGCCAGGTCAACTATATCGTCCATAATCTGGCAGCCCATGCCGATTTGATAAAGCGCCTCCAAAATAAAATTGACCTCTTCTTTGCCGCGGCCTTCAATAACCCGGGGTATTGCCCAGGGGCATTGAAACAGCAACCCGGTTTTGAAGTGATGGACCGACGCCAGCACCTGCCGGGGGGTGAGTATATTTAAAATGCCATTTTCCTCGGAAGCCTCCTGGGCACCGCTCCGGATCAGGGCGTGTAATGCGGCGTCGCTGGCATTTAAGAGATCAGCATCGTTTATTTTATCATTTTTAAACTCGTCCAGAAGAATTTCAAAAAGTACCCGGTCGGAGACCATGATATCCACAACCGATCGGAAACGCACGCCCTGTTGAGGCAGGTCGGTTTCAAGTGTCTTTTTGTATTCATCGTCCAAAATATTATCACAACCGGTCACCATGCCCCGCAGGCACTGGTTTACAGCGGCGTAGGTGATTCGCCGCGATCTGGCTATACCGACGCGGTGATAAGAATACAAAAATAGCGCAGAAAAAAAATTATTCTCGAGAGAAAAATATCCATCCGGCGGATCCAACAGCTTGACGCCGCTTGCCTGCAAAATGCGCGCTGCCGTGCGCCAGTATATGGAAAGTGCGGCTGACAGCTCATCTTCCAGCCGGGCCAACGGATTGATGCGTTGATCATTGACGACAGGCAGCCTGATGGTTTCAACTTGTTCAATGGTTTCCATTACGCCACCTTTATAGACTTTCGACTAAAAAACAAGGCGATATATCCAAAGTAAGTACGTACGTTTTCAGGAGGTTCAAAACCCGCGTTTTGAATCAGCGCGGGCAAAACACCCCTGATGTTTTCACCGATCTGGGGTTGCATAAAGAACCACCGCGAGACATGGGATACCAGTGCCCCCATCCGGGAGGTGGGGATGTGCATATCGGCGATGACCAGTTTTCCCTGCGGGCGCAGCACGCGCCAGGCTTCGGCCAGGGCTTTGACTTTTAAGTCAAAATCAATATGATGGAAAAAAAGACTGGACACCACTGCATCGAAAGCGCCATCGTCATACGGCAGATCCTCGGCGGCTGCCACCTCAAAACGACAGGCCTCATTCTCCCGCTTTTTTCTGGCCACCTGAATCATTCTGGCCGCCGCATCGATGCCAATAGAGACCCCACCGGATTCGGTATCCAGCTGATCGGCGATCATGCGGGTGAGCACCCCGGTGCCGCAACCCAGATCGAGAATCCGATCTGTTTTATGAAGCCCAAGCAGCGATACAATTTGCCGATCATATTCCGCCTGTTTGCCGAGCAATAAGATCGGCTCAAAAAAATCATAAACAGGTGCAGCATAATCTAAGGTTCTGCCGCGGGTTGGGACAGATCTTTTATCCATTTCAATAATTTGATAGCCCCTATATTATAACGAATAGACCTATGTTTTTTATCCATGCTTCCAGATTAATATCTATCCAACAACAAATGTGTCGCGGAACAGCTATATAGAAATTCATTTATTTTCAAATAATTACACAGATTCCTGTTCGCCGATACGATAAAAACACGATGGATGCCATTTCCCCGGCGCAAGGGCTGCGTATATAAAAAATAAAGGATCTGACGGTTCAAGCCGCAAAACGACGATTCAGACCTGCAGAAGGACGACTCAGGCCGGAAAACGACATGTCTGCGCCCAAGCGAGTTACCGCTCTTATTGTGAGCCCAAAACGTCTTAATAGGACACGGATCTGCCGCAATGGAATCCCCCCGAGGAGGTTCGCAAAGCGAAATTCCATAGGGCAGGCACAGATTTTCACAGATTGTTTTTTTAATTGCCAAAACGCTTAATTTTTGTGCCCTTAAAATCTGTGTTTATCTGTGTTCATGTGTGTCCTAAAAAAATCCTCAATCTCAGCGTGTTCTGCGGACAGCTTTCAGCCTTTCAGCCTCCCGGCTTTCTTGCTAAGAACTAAGAGCGATATTGCCCAACTCTTGAACCTTTGGCGGCTTTTGCTCTGCAAGCCACAGATCTAATTTGGCCTGCATGTACAACCAGCTTTCAGGAGAAGTTTTGGTTGCCTTAGCGACTCTTACCGCCATTTTCGGGCTCATCGATGCTTTACAGTTAACCAGTGCCGAAAGGGTCTTTCGTGTAACACCCAGGCGCTTTGCGGTTTCAGTCACCGTTAGACCGAGCGGCTTGATAATATCCTCTCGCAAGATTTCACCGGGGTGGGTGGGTTTTC
>JAQYWI010000059.1 GCA_030145015.1 Desulfobacterales bacterium | reverse complement strand
TTTTTTCAGTTCATCCACCAGGTGCAGTTTGGTTCCCGAAGAGTTGATTACCGCCCGTTCGAGGACGTTTTCCAACTCCCTGATATTGCCGGGCCAGTGATAATCCTGCAAGGTGTTCATGACGCTCGTCGGGATGCTCTCAATGGACTTGCCCAGTCTTTTGGAAATTTTATCTACGAAAAAATCTACCATCAAGGCAATGTCTTCCCTTCGTTCTCGCAGCGGGGGCACCGTAATCGGAAAAATGTTTAGCCGGTACCAAAGATCTTCCCGAAACCGGCCCCGGCGGACTTCCTCTTCCAGGTTACGATTGGTGGCGGCAATCACCCGCACATCGACTTTGATCGTACCGGAGCTTCCCAAGCGTTCAAACTCACCGTCCTGGATCACCCGCAACAGTTTGGGCTGCAGTTCCAACGGCAGCTCCCCGATCTCATCCAAAAACAGGGTGGCGCCGTTGGCAACTTCAAATCGCCCCAACTGTCTGGCATGGGCACCGGTGAAGGAGCCTTTCTCGTGGCCGAACAGCTCACTTTCAATCAGGTTTGAAGGCAGTGTGGCACAATTCACTTTCACTAAGGTCCGATCTTTGCGCGGGCTCAAGCCATGAATGGCCCGCGCCACCAGCTCCTTGCCGGTTCCGGTCTCACCCAGAACGAGAACAGTTGTATCGCTGGAGGCAATTTGCTCAACCTTATAGAGCACGTAATTGAGCCCGTCACTTTGACCGATAATGTTCTCATAGTTGTATTCTAATTTGATTTCTTCTTGCAGATAAGCCCTCTCGGCCTCAAGTTTTTCTTTTAACTCGTTGATTTCGGAAAGTGCATCCTGGAGATTAAGCTCGGCCTGCTTGCGCTCGGTAATATCCTGAATCCATCCGGACATCCGGATAGCTTTTCCCTCGGTGTTCCAGATCGCCTGGCCACGGGCGAGGAACCACAGGTGCTCGCCGGATTTTGTTCGCAGGCGGTATTCGACCTTGTATGGAACACGCTCTTTAAGATGGCGTTCGATCGCGGCCCAGATGGCCTCGGTCTCCTCAGGATGCAGTCGGCTGCGGAAAGAATCTATTGTGCCCGGAAACTCCTCGGACGAGTACCCCAGGATTTCTCTGAAACGATCCGAGTAGAAGACGGTGTCAGACAGCAGGTCCCAGTCCCAGAGGCCGTCGGTGGAGCCTGCGAGGGCCAAAAGGTATCGCTCTTCACTGGTGCGCAATGCTTCTTTCGACCGGCCGTGTCGCGACCGCTGTATGAGCAGCCTGACAATAAGCAAGGTTGCGATCGCGAAAAAAGAAGCAAGACCGATGATATGCCATTGGTAAAGCGCCAAAATTGACTCCTGGGGAACGATTGGTTGTGCTTATTCGATATAATTACCATAAAAGTTATAGAATTTCAAAACTTTGGTAAACCAGGTGCGGATTGATCTGATCTTTTGGAAGTTTGTTATCGGCATTGGGATCAATCGGGTAAAGCTAAATATTTCAAAAGCATATCGCAAAGGTGTTTAGAAGATGGTGTGGTATGATTAGATACAGGTTTCTTGGCCTCAAAATTCATGCCGATATTATTGCTAACGCATTTTGCAGATTGCACAATGAGAAATATAAAAAATTTCAGCCATGCAAAAATTGTGTCTTCCGTGCCTGAATCGAATCTTTTGAGGTGCACGAAATATTTGGGATTAGCGCAAGGAAGGTTAATTTTTACAAAAAAATTAAGGGACGTGGAAAAAGCGGGGCGGTATTTAATGTTTCAGTTTAATTGAAGGCAAACTCCTGAAGTCAACACGAGCGCCCATGCCGGAGGCAAGTAAACCTTGCCAGCTCGAGTTGAAAAACGACCCGGCGTCGCTAAAGCTTCCGTCTTCGCTCAAGCGAGCTTCGCCGGGCAGGCAAACCATGACTAAAGTTTATATGAATGAAGGTACCCGGAGCGCAGAAGCAGAAAATGCAGCCGTCATGAACATATGCATCTTTTATTTATTTGAAGGAATAGTTGGTCCAATTAATCAACAATGTCCCCCAATACCCATGGGTGCAATCTGAAAGCTGGATATTTAATTAGACCATTATTTGCTAAATTTATGCAAATAAGATTTGACCGCCTTTAAGACAAAGGTGTATGTATCCGTTGCTGTTACCCTAATTGATCGCTCAATTAGGGTTTTATATTTCCATTTGATAGTTGTGCCGGATGTGTTATAAAACCGCTCTATCAAGACTAGCGCTTCTGGAGAAACTAAATGATCGAAATCAAATACGGAAGAAAATTTCTTTTAGAGATGATGCCTAAAAATTCGGTGTGTGCGGAAATCGGCGTCAACCAGGGACAGTTTTCAGAAGAGATCCTGGAAGTGATCCAGCCGCAAAAGCTCCACTTAATTGATCCCTGGGCCGGGGAAGACCATAGCGGCAACTATGAGGTCGTGTGCGAAAAATTCAAGGATCAGACCGAATCCGGCCAGATTGAAATCCACAGAGAAAAATCGCAATGCGTCTACGATCACTTCCCGGACCAGTATTTCGACTGGATTTATGTTGACGGCAGCCACAATTACAAAAGTGTCAAGCGCGACCTGGATTTTTATTATCCCAAAGTAAAAATGTATGGTTTTATCACCGGCGATGACTATCTCTTGATGCCGAAGCGCAAGGGCCTTCGTGACGCGGTGGCCGAGATCCACGAAAAATACCTCATGCGCCTGATCCTCATAAAAAACAACCAATTTATACTCTGGAAAAAGAAACCGGGGATGCCACCGGAGGGCCCACTGCCGCCACCACAGGTTGTTTAGGCTGGCTACTGGCTGCTTGCTTCTTGCTGCTGGCCGACCCGGAGACAAGCAGCCGGGACCCAGTGGCCAGAAGCCAGTAGCCAGTGACCAGAAACCTATAAAGAATTCAGTTGGCCTAAAATATACCGCACGACTTTTGTAACATATTTGTGGGACACAACACTAGCTTATTTTATTGCTTGGGCGGTGAGTTTATGGGGATGGGAGGATGGTGCTCGGCGCAAAGGCCTTATTCCGGTTCGCGGTAAAGCGCCAGGATACCCGAGCGGGCCAGCTTTTTTACGCCCATGGGTTCCAACAACTGGATGAGGGCATTTATCTTTTCCTGCCGGCCGGTGACTTCGATAATGAAGTGAGTTGCCCCGGTGTCAACAATTTTACCTCTGAAGGTCTCGACGATTCTTAATATTTCGGTGCGGTCTTTTGGTCTGGCCTTCACGCAGATCATGGCCATTTCACGCTTGACGGCTTCCTCGCCGGTCATGTCCCTGACTTTAATCACATTGACGAGCCTGCGTACCTGCTTCATTATCATTTCTATCTTTTCCGGGTTTGTCTGGGTGGAAATCGTGATGCGGGACATTTTCGGATTGGCCGTCGGGGCGCCGCAGATGGTTTCAATATTGTAACCGCGACTGGCAAAAAGCCCCGATACCCGCGCAGTCACCCCGGGTTCATTGTCAACCAGCATGGTAAGGACGTATGTTTCTTGCTTCATTTCAACCCCTCAAAATTTTGTATCATTATCCATTATCAGACACATCGAAAAAGATCAAATTATGTATCCGACTGGATGGTCGCAATTAGGACCGCGAAGAGATCAGAATAAAAACTTGAAAATAAATACGAATTCATACAATAATGGCCCATCAGAAGTAAAATCCTAATCCCAGGACACACGAAAGGTTCGATCCGATGCTATCAGAATTCTACAATGAAGTTTTAACGTTCGGTCCCCTATCGGTTTTGCCGCAAAATTTGAATGAAAAATGGATCCAGCGGTTTCAGAAGATGGCCGATGACTTCTTGGATAGTAACTTTAACCTGTACGAATGCAAAGATGCCCGCGAAATTGGCGACCCGATTGTTGCCGCCAGTGTCTATGAAATATTACGATACCAATATGGCGATAAATTTGATCTCACTCCCAACGAAATGGCTGAGAAAATCGTAATATATGCGCTTTCGATCACGATGGAAACTGTTAACCGCAAGTCCGATTACGGGTTGGTGCCGCCAAATCTTGACAATATCCTTTCGATGGATCGAATCATTTCGTATAAAAAAACGAAACCTGAATTCGTAGAATTACTGAAACAGGCCTGTATTGTGCGTGAGTCGGATAAAGGCTGGTTTCAGAATATTAAAGAAAAGTTCATCTCAGGGTAAAGGAATAAAAAGCCAATAAGAAACCGGGGTAATACCCTGGAGAGGAGAATCAAACATGGTTGACGTCAAAGACAGCGTGGATTTTTACTGGGACCCGATCTGCCCCTGGTGCTGGATTACATCACGCTGGATGGTCGATGTGGGTCGCCAAAAGCAAATTCATGTAAACTGGAAGCTTTTTAGCCTAAAAAAAATCAATAAGGACCGTGACATACCCGAGCATTTTAAAGTACTTCATCAAATCGGTCTGCGGGCATTGCGCGTAGCCGCCGCCGTTAGCAAAGAATATGGAAATGATGGCCTCGCAAAGCTCTACACGGTTATGGGCACCCGCTACCATCATGATGAGGAAGATATCGATGAGCCGGATATTTTAGAGGAAATCTTGAAATCCTGCGGCTTTCCAGCGCAGCTGGCCGATGCCGTCGATGAGGAAGCCTGGGATAAAATCATTGCGGCCGACATGGATCAGGCGGTTGCCAAAGTCGGCACGGATGTCGGCGTACCGCTCATTGTTCTGGATGGCGGTAAAGGCCCGGGTTTTTTCGGTCCGGTCTTCAGTCCGGCGCCTAAGGGAAAACCGGCGGTTGCGCTTTGGGATGCGATCATCGTCGCCGGCAGAACCCCCGGCTTTTTCGAACTAAAACGCACCCGGGAAACCGGTCCGCTTTTTGGAGAACGCCCCGAAATTTAAATAAATATAGTCTGAAGCGCATTTTGTTGCAGCTGTAAGTGCTCGATGGCCAGTTCCTAAAAACCCACAGGACCGAAAACGCCTTACAGCCCTGCGAACCCTTGCCGGAGTCTCAATTTCGAAATCCCTGTTTGACAAATGTGCGTCCCTGCCTACTTTTAATGTAAAACAAATTGCGCTACTGAATCGATTTCGTTTTTTACCCAATCCGTATACAAAGGAAAAAATAATCCTATGGTTGATAATCTAAAAAGAGATATTACCGGTGAATGCGAAGGCGAGTGCAAAGATCGCGTACGCGCCGGCGAAGAAGAACGGCAGGAAACAATTGCCAAATCCTCAGTGAAAAGCCCGGACTCCTTTCCGAAAGCCCCGGGGGCAAAACATCGGAACGAACCGCCTGGTTTTTTAGGCGGACACGTGTAAGCGTGTAGGGAGGTTGTATTGAATAGGATTTAAGGTTTGAAACCAATTTTAATCGAAAAGAAGCAAGGGAGGCGCAAGCCTCCCTTTTTTTGTGATAAAAAGCAGCAAACCGGCACCCCCCGTTAAAGGCGCTGCCGTACACCTTATGCCGATGCCATGCCAAAAAGCTTTTTAACACAGCCCACCGCTGAACTGACCAAAACGCTCATTCGAGCCGCCAGTGAAAAGCGGGGCGATGTGAAACCGGCGGGCAATTCGGCATTCAGATGACGTTGGTCTATTAAAATAAAATCCGGTCTTAGCCGGGGAAACTGTAAATACATATGCAGGCGTCGATTAAAATCAGCGTCCCCGTATTCCGCTATAATTTTGTCATGAATCCCTGTCATTTTCGTTGTCCTCCTTTTATGCGTTTATTTGTAACTAAAAATATCTCTTGATTTGTTGGTTTTGAAGTGGCATATATGACATATAAAAGTTCGATTGCGTCAATTCAGGGGTAAAACAATGAAAAAAGTCACGATTTTGGCCATGTACAATACCATGGCGTCAACGGTTATCGGTCCCATGGATGTTTTTTATCAGGCAGGGGTCCTGTGGAACTATTTCAACGGACAAAAACTCAGCCCCTACTTCGAGGTAAACGTAGTTACAACCAACGGAGCGCCTTTTAAATGTTTGAGCGGGGTTCGTATGCTTCCGCAGGGCTCAATCCATGATGTGCAGGAAAGCGATCTGATTGTGGTTTCATCCATTTTGGACATTGACAAAACACTAGAGGTTCAGGGTGAAGTCGTCGATTGGCTCAAAGGTCATTATGGCCGGGGCGCCCATATTGCCAGCATTTGTACCGGAGCCTTTGTGCTGGCTGAAACCGGATTACTGGATGGCAAATCCGCAACCACCCACTGGGGTTTTGCGGATCAATTTCGAAAACGGTATCCGCGGATAGAACTCAAACCGGAGCGGCTGATTACCGACGAGGGAGATCTGTTTTGTTCGGGCGGCTATAACGCCGGGACGGATCTCTCCCTCTACCTGGTGGAAAAATACTGCGGCCATGATGTGGCCCTGCAGTCCTCAAAATCTGTGATTTCCGATATCGGTCGCACGACCCAGGCCCCCTATGCCATTTTCCAATTTCAAAAAGATCACAGTGACAACCGAATTCTAACGGTCCAGGAGTGGATCGAAAATAATTTCGATCAAACTTTTAATTATGACAAACTGGCCCGCAATTACGGTATGAGCCGGCGTACCTTCGAGCGGCGATTTAAAACCGCCACCGGAGACACCCCTTTGATTTATCAACAACGCCTCCGGGTCGAGGCGGCCAAGCGCCTGCTTGAGGATGGAAATCGCTCTTTTGACGAAATCACCTACCAGGTGGGTTACGAAGACAGCAGTTCATTTCGGAAGGTTTTTTTAAAACAAACCAATCTGCGACCGACAGAATATCAAAAAAAATTTCAGCGGGTTTAAATATTGTAGGTTTTCGTACAAAGCGGACATAATCCATGCAAAAATTGTCATTGACAAAAACCGTCGGACCCAACGACCCGACAACCGCCTGTAATTTTCTGGCTGAATTTACAGCACTTTCCAAAAGTCGAGTCAAAGCTGCCATGGCCAAAGGCGCCGTCTGGCTGAAAAAACAAAAGGGCAAACAACACCGCATCCGCCGGGCCACCGCCGGCCTCAGACCGGGCGACATCCTGTCTATTTATTACGATAAGGCCCTGCTTTCAAAATCCCCGCCCCTGCCGGAACTAATCAGCGACCAGGGACGCTACAGCGTCTGGGTTAAACCGGCCGGCTTAATGTCCCAGGGCACGAAATATGGCGACCATTGCTCTCTTCTAAGACAGGCAGCGCTTTACTTCGAATCTAAAAGAAAGCTTTACATCATCCACCGCCTGGACCGGGAGGCCGCCGGCCTAGTACTGCTGGCCCACGACAAAACGGCTGCCGGCCGCCTATCACGCCTGTTTCAAAAGCAGCAGATCATTAAACGATATACGGCTAGGGTGTTGGGAAATTTAACCGATAGACTGCCGCGGGATAAAATCGACCTGGCGCTGGACGGCAAATCCGCGCTGACTGAGGTTGCCGTCGACCACTACGATCAGGAAACCTTTACGTCTATAGTATATATTGTGATTCGTACGGGAAGGAAACACCAGATTCGGCGCCACTTTGAAATGATCGGCCACCCGGTTATGGGTGATCCCCGCTACGGAGAAGGCAATAAAAACAAAGAAGGTATGCAGCTTGCTGCCACCGCTCTTGAATTTCAATGTCCCTTTAATCAAAAGAAATTGGTATTTGAATATACTTCCGGATTGTAGATTTACGGCATGCAAATCACGCTATCAAAACTGATACTATAAAAGCTAGGGAGGATCTAGTATTAACTGTCAAGTGTCAGGGTTCAAAAAAAGGCGGATTGGCTAGGAAGCTATAAGGCTGGAAGGCTCGAAAGCGCGAAAGCTTCCAGGCTTTCTGGCCTCCCAGCCTTCAAGCTATGAGCTATCAGCTACGAGCTATTTTGCTTTAGCCTATCTTGGTCCAGAAGCGAAATCAGATCCTTTTGGTTTAAAACCGGGTACCCATATTCTTGCGCAACCTTTTCATCCTGAGGGCCGGTGTACCCCCAGGAGGCCAGCAGCAGCCTGATTATCTTGTTTCCCACATCTAAGGACTTTTCGAGATCCCGCAGGTTTTTAACCGAATCATCAATAAAATCAAATTCTTGGTTTCCAAATCGCTCCTGAATCTGCCGCATGTTTTCGACTTTGCCTGTTCCCCGGTCCCCGCTGTAAACATCAGCCGCTTGTATGCCTAAGCCAAAGTGCCGACAGAGCCGCAAGGTGGCATCCCGGTTTTTATTCGTTAAGAGGACAAACGATAATTTTTGGCGTTGGATCAGCTGATCCCACAGCGGTTGATAGGGGTGATGAAGCCCCAACCAGCATTCAGGGTCTTTGGCGATAAATCGCCCGCGAGTTTCATAAATCCGGAGGGTTCGATCGGTTAAAGAGCCAACTGCGTCGGAAATTACGGCCTCATATTCATGCGGATTTAACATTTTTTCGGCTGCACTGCGGTAATAATTCAGGCACCATTCCATCAGTAAAATACCATCTCCGATGGATTGAACGTGGTAGCGGTTACGCTGAAACAGTCCGACCAGTGCTGTCGGCAAATCGGCCAGGGAAGTGACCAGTTTGCCGGTGGTTGCATTGTAGGCTGTTAAGGTGACTTCATCCAGGGAATTTATCAACACCCCATCAAAATCAAGAATCAACATGTTCAAATACCCATTCGTTTTTTGGGTTCGGTATTTTTCAAGAAACGGCTGCCTTTTGAAGTGCACCGTATTTAAAATTAAAAAGTCGGGTGAGTCAATAGAATCATCACCGGATAAGCGCTAAGCCACCACCCGATAAATATAAACACTTTTAATGTGGAAAATAACAAAAAACCACGGAACGATCGGATTTGATTGTCAAAATAAGCGGATTCCTCTATGAATATGATGGGTGACCAAAATAGAATCCATCTCAAAAATGGAGGAATAGAAGCATGCGTGCTGTCTGGCTGGAAAATCAAATCTTAAGTTACCGCGATGGTCTGCCGCAGCCCGAACCCCTTGCAGGTGAGGCTCTGGTTAAGGTTCGTCTGGCCGGTATCTGCGGCACCGATCTGGAACTGGTAAAGGGATATTACCCGTTTAGCGGCATACCGGGACATGAATTTGTGGGCGAGATTGTCAAGGCACCCGCAGAACCGCACCGTGAGGGTCAGCGGGTAGTGGGTCAGATCAATATTACCTGCGGACGGTGCCCCGCCTGTCTGGCGGCAAGGCCCACCCACTGTGAAAAACGGTCCGTACTGGGTATCAAAGACCGCTACGGTGCATTCGCCGATTACCTGTGCCTGCCCATGAAAAATCTAATTGCGGTACCGGATTCGGTATCCGATGATGCCGCCGTGTTCACGGAACCGCTGGCCGCCGCCCTTGAGATCCAGGAACAGATCCGGGTTCGTTCCCCGGACCGTGTTCTGGTTCTGGGTGCGGGTCGGCTCGGGCAGCTGATCGCCCAGTCCCTGGTTCCTGTGGATTGCGATCTGATGATCGTCGCCCGCTATAAAAACCAGCAGGCCTTATTGGCCAGCCGCCAAATTGCCTGGATCGAAGAGCACGCCGTGCGCCGGCAGGCTTTTGATATCGTTATCGAGGCAACCGGCTCCGCAGAAGGCCTTGTGTTGGCGCAGCGAGCGGTACGACCCCGCGGTACCATCGTGCTCAAAAGCACCTACACGGAAAAGGAAAATTTGCAGATCAATTTTTCATCCCTGGTGGTTGATGAAATCACTCTGGTGGGATCGCGTTGCGGACCATTCGCAGCGGCGCTTGATCAGCTTGAAAACCGGTTGGTTGACCCCACGGTTTTAATCGAAAAACACTATTACCTGCGCGAGGCTTCTGCGGCATTCAGGCAAGCAGCTCAACCCGGTGTGCTAAAAATTTTATTTCGGGTCGCCGAATAATTTTGCTAAAGTTTTATGTCAAAAATCCGATAATATAAGTTAGCGTGCTTCAGGAGGCACGCTAAGTCACCTTCTTTTATTAACTTTAGCAAAGGGGTGGCCCTTCGGGGCCACCCCTTCTTTATTTCCGATTGACAATAAAAATTCCGAGACTTACAGAAATCAGGCTGAGAATTACCGGCAGCGTCAGGGGCTCTTTCAGCAAAGCAATGCCCGCAATCGTGGCAAAAACAGGTGTCAGAAAGCTAAAGGAAGAAACCCGACTGACCGGATAGTTATGAATCAGATAAAACCACATAAGATAGCTGAAAAAGGCAATGAGGATACTCTGGTAAGCAAGCGATAAAAGTATGAGCCCGTTGATATTCCGGATCGGCGTTTCTTGAAAAATAAAGCTCAACAGGAACAATATCGGAATGGAGAATAACGTCTGGTAAAAAAGGGTATGATAAGGGGAAACGACGGCTACCAGCCGGCGTTTGATATAAATTGTGGTTATGGCCCAAATTGCGGAGGCGCAAATGGCCATAAGATCCCCGCCAAATTCCTGGATGGACGGCAGCCCCAGATGCTTGCTCAATAAAATTAAAATTCCGACAAATGACAGAACCAGGCCCCCCGATTTTTCCAGCGTCAGACGATCTCCGGACAAAAAGAAATGGGCCCCCAGGGCATGAAAAAAGGGTGAAGTGTAAAGCAGGATCCAGGCCGAGGAAGTGGTGGTGAATATCACTGCCGTATAAATTAGCCCGAATTCAACCCCGAACATAAATCCGATGACGATGCCTTCTTTGAGCCTGCCCGGAAACAGTTCCAACCGCTTCCAGGTCATCCAGGCCATCAGGCACCCGGTGGCAATAACCGATCGAAGGCCTGCACAGAAAATGGGTGCAATGCCCTCAATGCTGAATTTTATGGCGACGGCATTCAGTCCCCACATCAAGCATAGAACGGTGATCAGAAACACTGCTTTAACGTCAAGCCTATCAGCCGTTTGCGATTCGGCCACTATATCTCTCCCAGAGGATGGGGTGGGTTAAATGATCGCTTTTCATACAATAAATATTGCTATTTGTCACCGGGTAAGAGAATATAAAAAGTCGGCTCCGGATACAGGTTACAGGATAAAGTATCTCCGCAGAGACCGGATGGTTACAAACATAGTCACCTAACCAGGGGGAGCATCCGATGAGAATTCATGCCGCTTTTATTATTATTTTCCTGCCTGTGATCGCGCTGGCCGGAACCCTTGATGAAACCCGGCATCTCGAATTATCCGCTGCGAGCATCCGGACGATGAAGATCCAGTGCGGATCCGGTTTTCTTACACTGATCGGGGTAAAGGGGATCGATCGCATCAGAGCAACAGCGCAAATCGAAGTCAAGGGCATTCAGGAAAATGAGTTTCAAAAATATTTGGAAAAACAGTTGCTGCTATCTTTGGAAAAGCGAGGAAAAGATGCTGTTTTACAAGCGGACTTCAAAAAATCTTTTCTGAAAAAAATTGAGGCAAAAATCAATTTAACGGTTAAAGTCCCCAGAACGCTCGCGGTGACAATTGAAGATGGATCGGGCGCCATTATGGCCACCAACCTTGCCGGTGGTCTGAAACTCGACGATGGCTCCGGAAGCATTGATATTATCAATATGGAGGGCAAGATAAAAATTGCAGACGGCTCCGGACGTATCGACATAGAAGATGTGCGGGGCAATGTTGAAGTACAAGATGGTTCCGGTCATATTAAAATCAGTCTTATCAAAGGAAATGTAAGCATCACCGACGGATCCGGCAGCATAACGGTTCAGGATATCGACGGCAATGTCACGCTAACGGACGGCTCCGGCAGTATTGAGATTCAAGCGGTGACACAAAACGTGTTTATCAACGCCGCCGGAAGTGGCGCAGTTGAAATTGAAGGGGTCAAGGGGAAGGTTACCGTAAGGGATTAAAAGAAGTGACTAAAGTGAACTAAAGTTGGAAGTAACTAAAGTTTAGGTGTCGCTTTGCTCCATCTCTATAAAAATGATCGTTCGACCCAGTCGTTAGACCCTGAGGCTCTCGAAGGGAGGCTCTCGAAGGGAGGCTCTCGACGGGTAGAATTCATTAACTTTAGGCACTTTAGCTCACTCTAGTCACTTTAGCTCACTTGTTTTTATAAGGTTTTGAAATCAGTTTTTAGAATTGACATCTTCTCTGATCACTTTATGAAGATAGTCCAGAAACTCCTGATCTTCGCACATGCCTTTGTCTTCACTGTCGCTGACCTTGGCAACCGGATTCCGGTTGCATTCCACCATTTTGATCACCACCTGGGGAGCGGTAAATCCACAATCATTGGTCAGATGCGTACCGATACCAAAGGATGTCTGGATCTGATTATTAAACCGCTTGAATATATCCACCGCCGACTCGAAAGTCAGGCCGTCACTGTAAATGGCACTTTTGGACTTCGGATCAATGCGCATATTTTTATAGTGGGCAATAAGTTTCTTGGTCCACTCGATTGGATCCCCGGAGTCCTGGCGGCAGCCGTTAAAAAGCAATGAGAAGAACCGGTCGAAATCCTTCAGGAATTTATCAAACCCCATTGTGTCGGAGAGGGCAATGCCCAGCTCTCCCCGGTATTCGTCCGCCCAGCACTGCAGTGCCACCTTCTGGCTATCGACCAGCCGGGGGCCCAACTGCTGATGTGCCTGGAAAAATTCATGGGCCATGGTTCCGATCGGCTTGATTCCAAGCTTCATGGCAAAGTGGACATTGCTGGTTCCCACCAGCATGTCACCGCAATGCGCCACAAGATGCTGCAGCATTTCATCCTGCCAGGCATAGGAAGCCCTGCGGCGGGTTCCGAATTCCGCAAATTTGAAGCCTTTCCCAGGCGCGATGGCCTTATTTAAAAAAGCGACCTTGTCTTTCAGGCGTTTGCGGCCCGCCTTGAACCAGGTGACATCATCTACGCCGTGCATCCCGGAATAAAGCTCACTGACGACGGCCAGAACCGGAATTTCAAATAAAATGGTCGTCAACCAGGGCCCTTCGATATTGATTTTTAACTGATCCTCCTCGATGAATGCCTTAATATAGTTTCGGTTGAGTTGAAACAGTCTGAGGTATTCAATAAAGTCAGGCTTAAAAAAATGGATGGAAACCAGATACGCCAGCTCATCCTCCTGAAAGCGCAGATCACAAAGTTTGTCGATCTCCTCATCGAGTTTGCATTTGAAATTTTCGAGTGACCCTTTTAAATGCATTTCATCCCAATTCCGCCACTTAAAGGCATAGCGCACCCAGGTACTGGCATACTGGTGAAGCACCACCTGCATCATGGTCAATTTGTAAAAGTCGGTATCCAGCAAGCTAAGCACCATGCTCTTGTCCTTTCGTGGGAGAAAATGAGACGGTTTGGAAGACTTAAGGCAGAAACACTTTTAATTTTTATTATAAGATCTAATTGATTAAATCAAACGAATAAATCCAACAGAAGAAATTATAACACTTGATTAACCGCGTTCATTTGCGCATTATAATATAATAAGTTATCTCAAAATCAGCAGTTCATCTTGGAAGACACAGAAAGAATGCTCTAAAGTTAGCAGTGCCTAAAATGACTAAAATGAACTAAAATGCCTAAAGTTATGGTGTCGCTGCGCTCCATCTTTTTTAATAAAATGGACTGGATTCCTCAACTTTAGGCACTTTAGATCACTTCCAACTTTAGTCATTTGTTGTTATAAGCACTTCTTTTAAGTTTAAAACCTTACCATCGGGTGTTAATCCGCCTGAGGCGGATTGAGATATATTCAAGAATCTTTTATAATTATCTGCTTCCATTATTTACATTTCAAATTTATGCGGAGGTCGACATGGCGATAAAGGTATTTATCAAAAGATATGTTAGAAAAGGTAAAACCGAAGATACGTTAGCCCTGCTGAACGAGGTTCGCAGCCAGGCACTCAAACAGCCGGGATACATTTCCGGTGAAACCCTGGTGAACCACTATGATCCCTGCAACATTACAATCGTCTCAACCTGGCAAACTATTGAAGATTGGATCCGGTGGGAGGAAAGTGATGCCAGAGCCACCAAAGAAGACCAACTTGAAAGTCTGCAGGAGGGGCCGGCAGATTTTGAGATATACGATCAAGGCCCGACATCCAAGGGATAGATCGACCGCTTATAATTTTTCTAACTTTTTTAAAAAGGCATACGTATGGGCGGCGCAAGCCGGATTCGCCGCCAGATCGAGGCGCAGCCTTGCCAGATCCGCTTCAACATCGACATCGTACCACTCCGGCAAGCGGTGGACGCTCAGTTGTAAACGTCGGCAGGCTTCTAAGGTCTGGGGGATGACCTTTTTTGTGCTCCAGGCGATGTTCTGAAACAATTGCGGGTAGTGTTGCTTGACGCCGATCAGGTAGTAGCCGCCGTCATGCCCCATGCCCAGAGTCACATCGGCATGGTCCAGTTCTGAAAAGGCCTCTTCCAGATGGGCCAGCGGCAGGGTGGGGCCATCGCTGTTCAGGATAACCGCCTTGCGATAGCCCAGTTCCAGATGATGTGCGAGGGCATGGGCCAGGCGCTCTCCCAGATTTGCACCTCTCTGCGGGATCAACCGAAATCCATTCGGCACCAATTTATGAAAATAATCAATTGCCGATGCCGGCGTATATGCGAGGGTAAAATCAACACCTCGCAGCTTCACGGCCAAAGCCAGGGTGTCCCGCATCAGGCAGCCGTAAAATTCAGCTGCCGCTTCGAGGGTAAAAGGCGGGCAGAGGCGGGTTTTGGTAGAGCCGGCCTCCGGCTTTTTGGCAACCACTATTAAAGATTCGTTCATTAGCAATCGCTCAATTCGGGACTTAATAAATGAACTACATTTTATTAGCGGGCGGCGCTGAATTCCGCGGCCAGATGATCACTCCGGATCGGCAGGCCATCGAGTTGGCCGGGGGGGCTAACGCACGCCTAAGCATTATTCCGGCTGCGGCAGCACCGGACAACAATCATCAGCGCGCCGGACAGAACGGCGTTGACTGGTTTCAGAAGCTGGGAGCTGTCAATGTCACCGCCCTGCCGCTCATAGACCGGACATCTGCCGATGATCCGGTCGTGGTTGACGCCCTGCGTCAGTCCGAATTAATCTATATGCTGGGCGGCTTTCCCCGACACCTGCAACAATCCCTTTCCGGCAGTGACAGCTGGGGCGCCATGCTGGCGGCCCAGCAGACCGGGACGGTCATTGCCGGCAGCAGCGCCGGAGCAATGATTCTCTGTGATTATTACTATGATCCGTATGCACATAAAATACGGCGCGGGCTGGGGCTGATACCCGACGCCTGTATTTTGCCGCACCATAATACCTTCGGCCAAAGCTGGGCCCCAAAGATGGGACAGCATCTGGCGGGCATTTTGCTGATCGGCATCGATGAACAAACCGGCATGTTAAATGACGGCCAGGCAGGCTGCTGGCAGGTATATGGAGCCGGCAGCGTAACCCTTTACCGAAACGATCGCAAAGCTTACTTTCATTCCGGAAAATCTTTCGACCTTAGGACTTATAGTGGTTGTTAAAGAAACGTTCCGGTATTCAGACGTTTTTTTCTACTTTCACAGTCAGCCGGGATCTTACGCTAATTCGGTTGTACCCAGCGCCAGGCGCGTGATGGCAATTTTGCGCTCATCAAAACACACGGCGACATCTTTTCCAGGATTCCGCGGACGCTCGTGGATGGTGCCGGTGTAAATTAATTCGCTGCCGTTTTTACGGTACACATATTTATGGGGATTGGTATCCAACCCGCAGAATTGGGAAGTCAGTGGTGGTTCCATCTCGATCGGATGGGGCAAGTTGACATTCCAGAAATGCCCCTGCCCCGGTTCGCGACCCAAAAGCATTTTTATTACCGCCCCGGCATGGTGCCCGCTAATCGTCCAATCCACCTCATGGTCTTTGGAAATATACTGAGAAATCGCAATCGCCGAATATCCTAAAATTGCCGCCTCCCGCGCTGCCGCAACAGTGCCCGAATTGTAAACATCAGAACCCAGGTTGGCGCCCGCGTTGATTCCGGAAATTAGCCAGTCCGCATCCGGCGCCATTTCTTTCAGTCCGATGCGCGCACAATCGGCCGGGGTACCCTCAATACCGTATTGATTTGGCCCGATCTGATTTACCCGGATGGGGGCCCGTGTGGTCACGCGGTGCCCAATGCCGGATTGTGCTTCTTGCGGTGCAACTATAATGATGTCACCCAGCTGTAACACGCCGTGAAACAAGGCCTCAATGCCGGGCGCCTCGACGCCATCGTCATTGGTCAGAACAATTTTCAAAGCAGTTTTTCACGCCTCCTTTTAGGCCTATTTGCAATGTGGACATAAGGCCCTGATTTTAGTGTCGGCAACCGTCGCAAACCCATATTGATGCGACCGGTTTTAGTCGAAAAACATTACGCCGCATTACAAATTTTTTGGGTAAGCCCACAATAATTGACTTTTGGGTCAATTTCATGGTAAATTATTGAAAAAAGAAGAAAATATATCACATTTTAAGGAAAAACTGTTCTCGATTAAAAATTTTAATCCGGAGCTGGACGCTTATGGCCAAAATAACCGATCTGGATATTCTCGAACTTCGCAACTTTTTTGAAGAAGCGCTCTCCCGGGCTCAAAGCGCTGACAAAAAGCAAAAAATGAGGCTGCGAAGAAAGATACGCGACGAGGTGTTCCTCTTGCAGACCTGGGAAAAACCGACACCCAAATCGATTATGAGCCGCTGGGAAGAAAGAATGCAGGATGTGCTTAAAGTCATGCCGTTTGGTTTCAAAGAAGAACTGTTCAAAATGCTGATAAATATAATGTCACTTCGTCTAACAATGGGCAATCGAAAAAAACTCTAAATCCTTAAAAACCTCAAGCCATCAGTCTGCCGCCGGCCGATCGAACTCTCCGCTAATTATATTTCCCATTCGCCCAGCTGCTCCAGTAGCATGCCGTACGCCAGCTGGGCGCGCGAAAAGCTCTTGAGCCGGAAAAACTCATTGGGCCCATGCACATTTTCATCCTTCAATCCAAAACCGAAATTGACCGTATAGGCACCCAGTTCTTTTAAAAAGATACCGCAAACCGGAATGCTGCCCCCCATCCGCGCGTAGTAAGGTTCTTTGCCGAATAGCGCCTTGTGGACCGTCAGTGCGATCCGGTTGCCCGGATGATCATAAGGAATCAGGTATGGGTAGGCCATGCTGTAATGCGGATGAATTTTGATCGTAACTCCGGGGGGCGCATGTTTACGGATATGAGCCGATATCAGCTCAACAATTTCCTGAGGGTCCTGATCCGACACCAACCGGCAGCTGATCTTCGCATGGGCGGTGGCCGGCAGCACGGTTTTGAGTCCCTCATCCTGAAAACCGCCCCAGATGCCGTTTACTTCAAGGGTGGGCCGTGTCCAGGCCCGTTCATAAGTTGAATATCCGGGTTCACCGAAAAGTTCATCAACACCCAGCTGGGCCTTGTAGTCGGATTCATCGTAAGGAATTTCGGCGATCTGAGCCCGTTCGATATCCGAAAGCAGACGTACATCATCATAAAAGCCTTCAACCGCAATTTTGCCCTGGGCGGTATGCATCGAATCCAGGAGACGCACCAGGGCATGGATCGGATTCATAATGGTTCCGCCGAAGGTCCCGGAATGGGTATCTCCTCTGGCAGCCTGAACGTCCACCTGCAGTGCACAAAGGCCCCTGAGTGCAAGCGTTAAGGCCGGCTGATCCTCATCCCATTGGCCTCCGTCTGCACTCAAAATCAAATCACAGGCCAGCAACTCCCGGTTGGCAGAAATAAATTCAGGCAGCTGTGGACTGCCGATTTCTTCCTGTCCTTCAAAAAAACATTTTACGTTGACGGGCAGCTTCGCTTGGCTGTTTAGCAAAGCTTCAAGGGCTAAAATCGGAGCCAGCATATTGCCTTTATCGTCGGAAGCGCCGCGGGCATAAACGCGCTCTTCTGCTACCGCCGGTTCAAACGGAGGCTGCGACCAGAGCGCTAACGGATCGACCGGCTGGGTATCAAAATGTCCATAGATCAAAATGGTCGGCTTATCGGGAGCATGCAGCCAATCTCCGTAAACGACCGGATGCCCGCCGGTTGGCAGAACCCGGGCATTTTCAAAACCGCCGGCCTGCAGCCGGGCAGCCACCCAGTCGGCAGCTTTCTTAACATCTTCTTTGTGCTCTTTCAGGCCGGAGATGCTGGGGATGCTCAGAAACTCCAGCAGTTGCTTCAAGAAGCGATCCTGATTTTCTTCCAGATAGGTTTTCCAGGAAGCCATCGTAATATTCTCCTTTCTGCATCGGTATATATATAAAAAAGACATTCAAGTAAAAAAGAAACAAAATTTCAAGCTTAAATATATAAAAAAATGATTTTTATTTGAAGCTGCCTATTCATCTTCAAACTGTGAATAAAAGTATACAATCGTTTATATATTTTTCTACACATGTAGTTGTGCAACTTTCTTTTAAAACCGATATAACTATTAGATATTACTAATTATATATAAATTTTTGGCCGTTTTGCATGGTTTTTGCAGCACCTATGGATGTGGTTGCCTCGCATTTCATAGGCATAATGCACCATTAATCGCGACCACTCACGTAGCTCACAAGGAGGAGATCCCGTGGACAAATATGATGTCATCGGTCTGGTAATTGCCATACTCGCCGTATCTGTGGTTTTGATGCATTAGCGATATACCTTCAAAATACATATTTCCCGAAAACCAAATACCGCCTTCCAGAAAATGACTCGGCCTGCCCAATTCACACCTCAAATATGAATCAATTCCCGGCCATCTAAGCCACGGCCATCAAAAACGGGGGCCGGAAATTGAATTACCATTTTTTCCCAAATTCCGGTGAATATTTATTCCCAAATTCATGATTATTGGTTAGTATAAGTTCACAACATTATAGAACCTATCTCAAAAATGCATTTAGCACCCGGTGGTAAAGTTTTAGAACTATAAAAGGTGCTTTCAACAAACGAGCTAAAATTAAAATGGAAGAAAAGACGAATTTTCGATCGACTGCTTTTGATTCAGCCTGTCAGACAATCTTCATCGAGCAGCCGGAAGCGATCGGGATAGCGTTTAAATTTTTGGACTGCGGGTGCGCGTTTCTTTGCGGTGTCTCTGCCCAGGGAGATCCCCTCGGTGAATTAATGCATGTCTCCGGTCAGCCGGCCAAGAAGGGAAAAAAGCCGCCGATTTGTTTTACGTGCAAAAAAGACAGAGGCTTGGAGCGGGTTATCTGGGAAGGGATTCATTGGCCCGGTGATGAAAGTGAACTGCCCGACAAGGAATTGAGGCTTGCCATCGGTCGAAACGTTTTTGGTCAAGGCTATATAGAACCGGATGCCTAAGGTTATGTCCCATAAAAATGTTACAATAGTCGTAATGATTATGGTTTCAGTGTTCAGGTGTCAGGTGTCAGGACGATACAGAGGACAGAGCACAGAAAACAGATGACAGAAGAAAAAGGGCAAATTGTTTCTGTTTTCTGACACCTGAAACCTTTATCTTTGAAAAGGAAGATTCATAAAAATAGTCTGTGTTTCGTAAATTACCTAAAGGACACAACAATATAAAAATCGGGCGATAAACTTAGGCCGTTATTGGCCGCCATAGGCCTTCACGATACCAAATCCTGGAAAATGGTTCACCGGCAGGCAATTCGGTTTAGGCCAGCAAAGTTTTGGTAATGGGCTCCAACCATGCTTCTTCGCCGAATGCATCTGCCAGTTTTTGCGAAAGGGCTTCCAGTTCCGATTTATTGGGCACCTCGACCACCAGATCGTAACCATCCAACACTTTCAGTTTCCCGTGCTGCTGAATAATGTCAATCGCCTGATACACGTCAACTGTAAACCAGCCTTTCATGTGGCGCAGTAATTCTTCGCCTTTAATCGATCGCTGGATCACCAGATCGACCTGGCGCTGTTTTGCCTCCCAGCCAATGACGGCCGGATTCTTCAGTACGGGCCGCACCGGATCGTGCACGGCGGCGCATTTGAACCACAACATTGCTCTATCCACGGTTCCTCCTTGTTGACATTTACCGAAATTTGAGAAAAATATAATCATCCACTGCGCCTGTCAAGGTTAATGCCGATGCAGTGGTTATTTGTTATCTGGTTTTTGGCATTCTTTGAGGAATCGACTGCAGGCATTTGGTGAGAATTAGAAACTTGAGATAGCCGGCCCAATAACGAAGAACCATTAACCCATAACTGATTTTTGGGGAGAGACCGCTATGGATGTATTTTCTGTCATGACAGATCGCAAAAGCGCCCGCGCATATCTCAATCGACCGGTTTCGCGGGAGGATATCGAAACCGTTTTAGAATATGCCGGCAAGGCCCCGTCGGCTATTAATATACAGCCCTGGGAATATGTAATTGTTTACGGTGAAGAAAAGGATCGGCTGGTGAAGCGCCTGCAAAAAGCGCACGCGGAGCGAGGGATCTCCTGCGGCCCCGGGACCCAAAAGCCATTGCCGGAGATATTTAAAAACCGAAGTCGCCGGGCTTCACGGGCCATGGCACCTAAAGTTGCTGAGATGGGCCTGGAATTCAATCAGTTTGTCGAGGAGGGCAGCTGTTCTTTTTACGGCGCACCGGTAGCTATTATTGTTACCATCGACCGGCTGTTTCCAAAACTCCGCTACATGGACGTGGGTCTCAGTGTTTCCTATCTGCTGCTGGCCGCCCAGGCCCATGGACTGGCGACATGTCCGATAGGACTGATTTCATCCTATGGCGAAGAAGTAGCGGAGATCCTCGATATCTCTAAAGATAAGGAAATCGTCTTAGGCATTTCACTGGGGTATGCCGACAATGAATCGCCGATCAACAATTTTAGAACGGATCGTGAAAGTCTGGACAACATACGATTCTGGTACGAATAAAGATCCCCGCCATCCTGCAAGGAATTTTTTGTGGAATACAGAATAGAAAAAGAGGCCTAAATTAATGAAAATGATCGAAATAGATGCTTTCGCTCGACAGGTTCTTAAAAACTGCGAAATTTCAGATGCGCGGCATGCCGGATTGTTTTCTGTCTGTGGACTGGCCCTGCGACTGCGGGACCTTTATAAATGGGAAAACGAATTGAATCCGTGGGAAGAGAAAGACTCATCTGAAATTCTCGATTGGATAGGTGCAAAGGAACAGCTCTGGGAAAAACTTGCCGAAAAAAAATTTACGGATCTTTCCATCGGAGGTAAGCACTATGATCCGTTTAACACGGCAGAGATTAATGCGGTACTGGAACCTCAAGGCGTCTTGTATGGCGCCGGCTACGCCTACAGCCTGAAACCCACCTTTTTTCTGGCCGCGATTAAAAATAAAAGCCAAATCGACGGATACACCGTATACACCCTCGAGCGGGAACTTGCCCGTGATCTGTTAACCCTACCGGCGCTTTCGCAGGACAATTTAATCCTGCTGCGCACCGATTCCGCCAGGCTTTTTCTCTGGGATCAAATCGCCTTTATAAAAAAATCAGGTCGCCCGGCACTGCAATTTGCACTCGAACACTGTGGGCTTAAAGAGCAGGACTCAGAAGCATTGCGGCATCAAATGCCGACAATTTTGGCCGCTCAAAAAGACAATTTTATATACCACGAAATTGGTGAAATGAAAGATTCCACCTTTGATCCGGTTATCTGGCGTGAATTAATTGCCGCTTTTCCGCACTCACCCATTGAACTACTTGCCAGGGCCGTCAAGGATCTTCTGGCGGACACAACGCAACACGGAACGCTCTGTTATCTTATACGGAATCACAAGACGGCCGCCCTGGGTTTCTATGCAGCCTTTCAGGATGGGCTGATAAAAGAACTTTTTCCGGAACTTAGAGCAGTTTTTAGGGACTTTACCAAAACCCGTGATTGGGGTATTATAGAAGAAGCCGTTGCTACAGGCTACCGCAATGCTAAAAATTTCACTGAGAAAATCGTTCATATTTTCGAGACCGGCAAGCAAAATCAACAGTTGCAATGGGCTAAAAATGAGATCGAGCGACGTCTGTTGGGAAAAATCAAAAAATAAAGACAGCGCCTGGCCAATGGACCTGAAGGAGAGCGCATGAATTATGACGCAGAATTCTGTCGGCAGCTCCGGGTAAACGAGGAAGAGAAGCGCCAGTGTTTTGCACGGGTATCTGAAATCCTTGCCCTGGCCACCAAAGGGAGAAATTTCGGTTTACTGTCGCTGGGCAAAGAAGCCGAAGAAAGTTCATCATTTCTGCTGCGCAAAGGGCTTCACCTGGCATTGGATGGCATCAAAAGCCACAGGGCCAGAACCATTCTGGAACTTTATATCTTAACCGGGGACTTTACAGGGAAGGAACTGCTGGATCGCTGTATTATCTTAGAAGGTGTGCTCGGAATTCTGGATGGCATGCACCCTAAACTCCTCAAAGAGCTTTTACTTTCTTTCCTCGGTGAAACGGGACATATCACTTTTAAAGAGGAGTTTGAAGTCAGAGAAAAGGAGAAACTGCTATCTTATCTGGAAAAAATTGAGAACAAGCCTGCGGCAACGAATTCCTCCGCCAAACTCGGTAATGTTATCGCCAAGCTCGATGAGAAGGCGATTAAACGTTTTCTGCAGATAATCCATATCGATGATCTGGCAAAAACCGTAAAAGAAATGGACGGCAAAGCGCAGATCAAAATATTCGACCATCTGCCGGACAGAGGCGCATCGATGTTATTTGAAGCGATTGAACAGATGGATTCCATTGCGCCTCATGAAATCGTGGAGGCCCAGAACAAGTTCGTAGCCATCATGTCGGAGTTGAAAGACCAGGGGCGTATCTGATGAAATACTACGTTTATTTTGATGCTTACGGGCATGCCCGCCAGGCCGTCAGCGAAAAAGAACTGGCCGAAAACTACCAGAACGAACCGGATAGATTTTTAAAAGCCATGTGCCGCATACGTCCGGATACGGGTGCAGGTCATATAAGCGGTCACGTGGGCACCCTCAGCTTTGATAATGATGAAGCGCTAAATGATTATCTTGAATCACTGGGAGATGAGATATCGGGCTTTTACAGGGCGGACTCCGATAGCCGCCCTTATAATTTTTAAAGAAAGTGCACTAAATTTCAAAGTCCTATTGACTTGCGAAAACTTTCTTCAGCAACTCTGTGACGCGGGCGGCCGGTTCAGTCCGGATGCGTTTTTCCTCTTCAGCCAGCATCTTAAAAAGCCCCTTTAAGGCACCATCGGTGACATACTGATCCAGGTCGAAACTCAAGCTCTTGCCGAAGGGCATGCTTTCCGCCCTGGCATTCAAATCCTGGAACGACTGCGTGACACCGACCTCGCCCATGGCGTCTTTAACGAGGGGTTTAAAAACCTCCTGGAGTCGACCTGAGGTTTTGTCTTCAAAATAAAGCGTAGCCTCATTATCCCGACCGTCGAGAATTTTTTTGGCATCATCAAACGTCATCTGTGTGATGGCATCCCCGAAAATAGATTTCGCCTCGGGAGCGGCACGCTCGGCAGCCCGGTTCATGCTCAATTCAAAACTGTCTACTTTTTCTCCGTACCCGGTGGCTCTCAAAATCTTTTCAACTTTTTGCACCGATTCCGGAAGCGGGATTTTAATGTCCGGGTTCTGATAATATCCGTCCGGTTTGGATACCAGCTTTACGGCGTTTTCGGTACCGACCTGGAGCGCTTCCTTGAGGCCTTGAATGATTTCAGCGTTTGAAAGACCCCCTTTGCTGCCAAAGGTTTCCTGAGCGCCCTTGAGAATATCGCTGAAACTGCCCGCGTATGCGAAATGAATGCTGCAAATTAAAACAGCACCCAGCACCAGACGAAATATAAAACGACACGCTTTCATTATTTACTCCTTTCAAAAGAGGTGGAACAGGTTAAAAGCAGGCAAAGTCTGCAAACTTTTTAGCAGGTGATATGAAAGCCCGCCGCAACCTTCCTGCTTTCCTGAAAAAGTTTATTAAAAACCTCGATCGCTTTGGATGTTTTCTTTTCAATTAACACAATGTTATTGGCTTCCAGGCTTTCACGTAAGTGGGTACTGGTCTTCATTAACCCCGGAGATCCCTTCCCAATGATCACGATTTCGGGCCCGGATTCCAAAATATCGGCAATGTCCTCGACACCAACCCGGTGTCCGCTCTTGCGCCACCATTCCGGGATCACCTGCCCGCGGACAATTTTAATGTCATCGGAATAAGCTTTTCCATTGACAACGATCTTCCCGAATGAGAAATCCGTGATCATATTTCAGCATCCAATAAAATTAGATCAATTAAAAGCTCTCAAAAATGCGAACAACAAATGAGCTAAAATTATGGTTTCGCTCGCGCAGCATGGCGCTCCAGCTTTTTTAAAATGATCGTTCGACCCAGTCGTTAGACCCAGTCGTTCGACCCAGTCGTTAGACCCTGAGGCTCTCGAAGGGAGGCTCTCGAAGGGAGGCTCTCGAAGGGAGGCTCTCGACGGGAGGCTCTCGACGGGTAGAATTCCTCAACTTTAGGCATTTTAGCTCATTTTAGGCAATTTAGGCACTTCGAACTTTAGAGCATCCTTAGAACTTTTTTCTCTGTCTTCGAAGATGAACTGCTAATTTTGGGACAGCTTCCATTTTAATTATTGAACTCAAAAAAAAATTGTCAAGAGAAGCGGATATGATAGGGTGAGAATCATAACCGGCTTCAAGCCTGACGCGCACCCCTTAAAAAAAGGAACCTTAAGCCCATTATGAAGAACAAACGAACGGAAATAATCATCCCTAAAGACCGGGCGATATTCTGGCTCGACAAAAACGGGCGCTGGCACAACGCGCATGGGGAATTTGAACATAAGAAGATCATAGACTATTTCCATTCTTCAATAAAAAGAGATGAAAATGGTTATTACCTTTTCCAGAAGAGAGGAGCTGTTCAAGAGAAAGTTTATTTCCATTACGAAGATACCGCTTTGTTTGTGGTGGATTTAATTAAAGACAAGGATACTACGCTGGTACTGAATACCAAGAAGCAGATCAAGCTGAAGCCCAGGAGCCTGTTTATACGCGGCGACGATCTGTACATGCGAATGGGGGAGGAAACCATCAAGTTTACCGAACGCGGATTAATGAAAATCTCGGATCTGCTGGAATATGACAACGATCAGTATTTTATAAAAGTAAAGAATAGAAGATATAGGATCCTTCAAAAATAGTTACTGATTTTCAGTTAAAAAAAAGATGCATATGTTCATGACTGTTGCGTTCCCTACTTCTAAACTCCGAGGACCTTGCAAATCATTTTCAGCCGGTTGCGGGCGATGGGAATGCGGCGGTTCACGGGAGGGTCGAGCCGAAGGTCGTAATCTCTGGAGTTGCGCGGGGTGAGTGCCCGGGTCCGATTCAAATTGACAATGTATTGCCGATGGCAGCGCACGAATGCCGGTGCAGGAAGTTTTTTGGCAAGCTCGCCCAGCCGCTGGACGGAATGGTAGGGCTTTTTGCGCTTGGTTCGAATCAGCGTGTCGTCCCCCTGGGCTTCGGGATAAAAAATGCCATCTATCTCGATCAGATCAATCGATCCGTCCGTACCTTTCACCGGTAGTCTCCACAGAATTCCGTCTGTCGATTTCATGGTGGTTCCTCCATTCAATTAAGCTTTATCACGATATGTCGTTTTCCGCCATGAATTGTCCCCCCGGGGCCATGAACTGTCGTTTCCCGCCATGAGCTGGCAAGGTTTACCAAGTTTTGGTTCTGTATAATTTTCTCCGATTTAAACCTAATCTACAAAATTCCAAAATTTCATATTACGTCAGCACATCTAACGAATTTTCAGTTTTCTCAGATTTCACCTTCAGGCACGCTAACAAAAATATTGGCTGGAAAAAGTGTATATTCGCTATGGCTAATTTGCAAATTCAGAAGCCACAATTGCGGAATGATTTTTCCCTATGACGGACCATGCCTTAGCATCGACCAATAACACTTGCGATATCACTTTGAAACATGTACTTTTATCAAAGTTGAATCATGGCAAAATCCGGCTCTATAGTCGCACTGAATTTTGTTCGGATTCTTTATATATCACAACTTTACCCTAACCTTGTATATTCTCAGAGACTGTCGAAAAACCCTATATCTGTGAATTTGATGCTTGTAAGTTATTGATTTCATTACATGCGAAATTGCTAAAATCTCCATTTTTTGACTTTTTCGACAGTCTCTCAATAGACATGTAATTGAATGATTTTTGGTTTAGTAACAGAATTTCAGGGTTTTAAGAGAAGTTCGACACCACATTATGTTGTGGTCGTCCAATTCATTTTATTTTATAATATTAGTTGCGACCCATATTCTATATTTGATAGGAACAGATTGCTGCAAAAACTAAATCCCAATTCGCAAAAAACTTTAGCATAATTAATCCTCTCTAATAAAGGATCTTTAGATGGAAATTCGAATATTAAAGAAGAGACTTGATATCGGCAGACAGTTCGATGATTTTTTGGATAAGGTCAGTGAAGCTGGACTACTGTTTAAAACGGGTATAGATGCATATTTGTCCGATAATATTGAATCCTTTGAAAAAAAGATTGAGGACATCGTCGAAACTGAGCATGATGGTGATGCGTTACGCAGAGATTTGGAAGAGACGTTGTATGTTCAGACACTCATCCCTGAATCAAGGGG
>JAQYWI010000419.1 GCA_030145015.1 Desulfobacterales bacterium | reverse complement strand
AAATTGCTTATAAAATAATTGATGAATTTCCTGATGAACGATTCAATTCAAATTATACCCTGGTTAAAGGGAATAGAGAAATCCCTTTATATTTGAAAGTAGCAGTGTTGAAAGCGGAGTAAAAAACCTGGCTCACAGGACCAGGTTTTCAAGATTAAATAAAACAGGTGTCTTGAACAAGGAAATCCCTTAAGCACAAGTTTCAGTCGGTTGGAAAGAGATACACGCCGTCGTGGAGCCTTCTCCCTGTATCGGGATTCAAATGCGTTTGCCCTGTCACAGAGATATTATTATATTGAAAAAGAATTGTCTTTGTGCTACTAAATCGATTTGATACTTGTTATTTGTATTTAATTCAGCATGTTAATGAGACTATGGAAAGGAGGTAATAATGCGAAAAGATTTCTTGTTTATGGTTTCGTGTCTGGTGGCCGGTATAATCTTTTCTCCATGCGCATGGTCTAAAACAAAGATAATCAAGGTCGGCATCAACGCTCCCCTGACCGGAGATATCCCCAAGGTGGGCGAGGGAACCAAGTATGCGGCACAGATGTGGCTTGAAGACATTAAAGCCGCGGGCGGCCTTGAGGTCGGCGGAAAGAAGTATCCGGTAGAACTTGTGATTGAAGATAACGAGGCCAAAGCGGAATCGGCGGTAAAGGTCAACACCAAGATGATTACCGAGGACGAAGTCCTGGTTATTGTCGGACCTCAGGCCTCCAAGCAGGCAATACCTGCGGGGGGCGTCGCTGACAACTACAAAACTCCCATGATCAGTCCATGGTCCACAAATCCTGACACTACCAAGGGCCGTCCCTTTGTTTTCCGAGGCTGCTTTCTTGACCCTTTCCAGGGTCCGGTGCTTGCCGGTTTTATTAAGGAGGAGTTCGGATACACCAAAGCCGCGGTTTTATACGACGTTGCCAGTGACTACCCCAAGGGGCTTGCCGAGTTTTTTAAAGAGGCCTGGGAAAAGATGAACGGCGCGGGCTCCGTGGTGGCTTTTGAAAGCTTTACTACCAAAGACGTGGATTTTAGCTCTCAGTTAACGAAGATTATCAAATCAGGCGCCCAGGTTTTGTTTGTCCCCCAGTACTATAATGAGGTGGCCTTAATCGTTCAACAGGCCCATGAATTAGGATGGAACAAACCCATTGTGGGTAGCGACAGTTGGGGATCGGCAGAATTGATAGAACACTGTGGCGATCACTGTGACGGGTTATTCTTCAGCACCCACTACGCAGCTGCCGGGGCAAAAGGAGCAACCAAAGAATTTATCGATCGATACAATAAAAAATACGGCTATGTGCCGGACGATGTGGGTGCTCTGACTTGGGATGCATTGAGTATTGTTCAAAAGGCCATTGAGTCTTCAGGGAAGATTACGGGAAATATCGAAAAGGATCGCAAGGCTGTGCGAGACGCTATGGCTAAAATCAAGGAATTCGATGGTATCACCGGACAGATGACCTTCACCGAAGACGGCGACCCGATTAAATGTGCGGTAATCGTTAAAATCAGTGACAAGGGCGAATTTGAATTTTACAAGTCTGCCTGCCCGTAATAGCCATGGATAGAGTGAGATGTTTATCCCGAATCTTCTTATCCCCATAAGACGTGAGATCTTTGAAAAACGTTCAATTTTGCCTGGCCAGTTAAATCCGTATTTAATATTTAACCGGGGTTCAAGTCCAAGGAACGCGAAAATTTTAACCACAGGAATACATTTAAGTATTTTGAGGATTAAAATTTGAGCCTGACGCAGGAATTGGGCAAAAGGGGGCGTTTTGCAAAGGTCTCGACGTTAGTCCACAGAGAATGAGGAATAGTACATATAAGGCGGGCCAGGGCTTTCGAGCCCTGTGCCCGCCTTTTTGAATGATTGCGGAGAGAACTTGATGACATTTTTCTGGCAGAATCTGGTCAATGCGCTACAATGGGGAAGCTTCTATGCCTTAATCGCCTTGGGGTATTCCATGGTATACGGTATCCTGATGCTGTTTAATTTTGCTCACGGTGATATTTTTATGGTAGGGGCATATATCGGCTTCGGCGCCGCCGCCGGCATAACGGCACTGGCCTCAATGGGTGGTTTTGCCCTGCCCAACTGGGTGATTCTGGTGTTGACCATTATCATATCCATGTTTTTAACTTCCTTTGTGGGCATTCTGGTTGAAAGAGTAGGGTACCGGCCTTTGCGGGAAGCGCCGCGGGCCTCGGCTGCCATCACCGGCCTGATGATCGGCATCATTCTCGAGACCGGGAACCTGGCACTGCT
>JAQYWI010000418.1 GCA_030145015.1 Desulfobacterales bacterium | reverse complement strand
CTCAAATTGTACAGTTGACCGCATAAAGCAGTAAAATTCTTAGCCATTTTCCACGCCAAACGGCCGGTTCCCCTGCCATTGTCTACGAAACTTCTCTGTATCAAATCGTAATACACAAGTCTTTCAGTTTGAAAACTGGGAATGTATTCGTCTTTTTCAAACTCTTCTTTCCAGCTTTTTTGCCAAACCTGCAGGTTTTCAGCATCAATCTTATGCAAATCTAGAATCGAAAGGGCTGTTTTCAATACACGCTCTTTTGTCATTAGCCCGTGTATTTGATTAGCAAGTAGTGATTTCGGGTTTGTGTAATGAGCGCCAATCTTCCAACAGGTTAATAAGTCCTTCAATGACATGGCAAATTCACCATCAAAGGCTTTGAGTCTTGCTCGCCAGTCCAAGACCCTACATAACTTAGAGATATTGTCCGGCCCTAAACATCTCGAACTCGCTATATGGTCGTCTTTTGCGTGGCGTTCCACCCATAAATACTCTTTTTCAGTTGCTCTTCCCAAGTGCTCCAGAGCCGGTGAATTTTCCTCCAGCCAATTGCGCAAAACCCCAAGCTCCAGCTCATTCATATCACCAGGCCAGCTGGCATATGCTTGTAAGACCGGTTTAGGCGTCTCCACATAAACGATGGACGCTTTCTCATAATGGGGAGCTGCGTTTTCATTAGGGTCATAATCGGCTGGTCGTGAAATCCTGTTATACTCTGCAACATAATTAACAGTGACTTTAGGCTTGGCAGTAAAAAACAAAACAGCTTTTACGATTAGCACCACCAAGACTATCGTAATGATAATCAGTAGAGAACACAGTTTCTTTTCCATTTTTAGTTTCCTTGACTGGTAAATGTTATTTGGTCATAACCATAATATTGTACTTTTCCAAGAATAAAGAGGGGCTTTGTGCTTTCTTCATTGCCTTGTCAATTATTTTTATGCACTCCAGCAGGTTTTTCTTTGGAACTTCATAGCCAGAAGGCCACTCCTTAACAACATCTGCGTCTATTATGTGAAAGCTGAAAGTTGTAACCATTTCCTGAAAGAATGTTTCATTATGCTGATTCTCCCCTTGGCAAAATCTGATGCTTTCTATCTTTTCCTTCTTCAAACGCGGCCATATCCTGACCAGACTTCTATATTCTTTCCAGTTCTGAGACGGCCATCTTTCGTATCCCCAGTAAATTAGATAAACTACAAGAATCAGCAGTGCCAGTAAAAGTCCAACGGCTGCTGATACCCACTTTTTACCTGGCCTTAACGGTTTCATTTTTGGCTCCCCCTAAAATTACCCCATGAAATGTATGCTATTCGCTTTATACTAAACAATAAAACTAATCTTAACAGCATATGATATCAAGCAAATTCTCTCTGAGTTTTTTATTCCTCTTATCCGCTTCTCTATCTACCCAAAACCGTAATTTCCGTCAGAGTAAATTCATCATTCGGATCACAAGTCACGCGTCTCCGGCACGTGGCATTTTTTTGTAAATTTTTGAATATTTCATATCAGTTTTCGAATATTTTCGAACGTTTCGTGCTATTTTTCGAATATTTTCAAACGTTTTCGAACGTTTTTTTCTTGCCTATTTTACCCAAACCCCACAGGCTAACCCATCAAGCCCCATTTTTACCCCCAAAATCAGTGTAATCCGTGAAATCCGCGGTTAAAATACCCCCATTTTTCTAAAATTCTGGATAATTTCAGTTCTTAATCTTGTTAATCTGGGCCGCTGACTTTACTGCAGCACCGAATTCTTTTCGATTCCCTTTTCCCCTGAGGACTTTTAGGCTGCAGCAGTATCGGAGAAAAATTTTTTAGATGAACCTTAATTCGTTGCTGGTATTTGTAAAATTTTCGCTGCATACTGTTACCCGTTGGCGAAACAACAATCTCCTTAAGGAGACAGGCGCTTATGAAAATCATCATTGCAATGGACTCATTTAAGGGGACTCTCACCGCCTGCCAGGCGTGCGACATCATCGCCGAGGCCATTGCCGATTACGCACCAGGTGTCCAGCTTGCAATAAAACCTATGGCTGACGGAGGTGAAGGCACCGCAGAGGCAATGATTAAAGCAGCTGATGGCCGGTGGATTCCGAAAACAGTGATGGGGCCTCTTACTGATATGCAGGTTGACGCCGGCTTTGCCTGGTTCGACCGTGATAAAACGGCTCTTGTCGAGATGGCCTCAGCCAGCGGCCTGGAATTGCTTTCCAAAGAGCAGATGAACCCTCTTAAAACAACCACCTATGGAACCGGCCAACTTATCAAAG
>JAQYWI010000058.1 GCA_030145015.1 Desulfobacterales bacterium | reverse complement strand
GGGTAGCGACTGGGAAAATCGCACCTTATGCAGCGATGAAAGCTGCATCGGTGTCATAGGTGCGGGTGGGCGTTGTAAGGAGTGTGGGAAACGCTATAAAGGCTGAAAACCCGCTCTTTCCGCATACACGTCAGGGGCTTCAACCCCATATTGCGTCATGCCGCCACACCATTTTTCCGCTGGATGTAAAATTGACGAAAGCATGTTATCCTGCTAATATTCTTTTAGGCGCTTATCCGGAAAGTCCAAGTTACCATAAAAAAAACCCCTGTGGGAGCGGCTTCCAGCCGCGAAATTAAATGATCTCCCGCCGCCGGGATCCCACAACCAATACAACTTGTTCTTTCCAGATAACCGGATTCTTTTATATATCCTTTGCAATCACTAGTACCTAGAAATTCTTTATCCTTATTTAGGGGTGGAAGTATAGAGATGTCCATTTTGTTTGGGTTGCGCCGGCTTTGATCAAGATCCAGGATGGAGTCATCTGATGCATTTTTTAGATTTTATTCCTGCACCCGCGTGGCGAGATTTAGTTGATATTCTCTTTCTAACCATTGTGGTTTATCAGCTTTACGTGTGGTTCCGCGAGAGCCGTGCGCTGCGAGTCATCATCGGCCTGGTAGCGCTAGGCGGCATTTATTCGATTGCCAAATTCTGGGGCCTTTTCTTAACGACCTGGGTCTTTCAAATTTTATGGCAAGTCCTACTCATTCTGTTGCTGATACTGTTCCAGACCGAAATTCGGCAGGTTTTAGAAAAAGTTAGCCCGATGCGATATTTGCGATCTCGCAGACGGGTCTTTCAAAAAACATTTACAAAAGAATTATCCCAACTTCTGTTTGAGCTGGCCGCTGACAGAACCGGCGCTTTGATCGTACTCACCAGAAATGACAATCCTTCCGAATTTATCACTGCCGGTCAAGCGATTATGGCGCTTCCTGATCCAGCCCTTATAAAAAGCATTTTTAACCGCTACGCTCCTGCGCACGACGGTGCTGTAATTATAACTCAAGATCGTATCACTCAAATGGGATGTATTTTACCTCTTTCTGAAGATGAAAATTTGCCCGAAAAATATGGAACGCGGCATCGGGCGGCCCTGGGTTTGTCTGAAGTGACGGATGCGGTCTGTCTGGTCGTATCTGAAGAACGCTCGGAGGTGGCTACCATTGTGGAGGGAAAAATCGTAACCTGGCACGACCCCGCTGCACTGGCAAACAATCTCAGTGAAGTCGTCGGCGGGCCTGAGATCCGTGTGCCCACTCTGAAGGATTTTTTCAGGGGGACCTTTGTTGAAAATTGGCGAACCAAATTAAGCGCGCTGGCTCTTATTACAATTGCATGGCTCATTCTGGCCAGCCAACAGGAAGCCGAACTGACCTTAACGGTGCCGGTTCAACACAATCGCACGCCATCTCATTTGATACTGGGTCAAGGGTCAACTTCCACCGTGGATTTAACACTTTCAGGTCGACGGAACACGATCCGGACATTGCGGGATCAAGACGTTCAGGTTAGAGTGGATGTAAATGACATCACCGCCGGCCGACATTTGATTAAGCTTTCTGCAAAAAATATCTATTTGCCTTTCGGCGTCAAAATCGATCAGGTCGCCCCCCAAACGATAATGGTAAATCTGCGGCCGCGGTCAAAAGATCAAGACGCAGATCAACAAATCCCACCCCAGCCGCGCGGGTTCTAATTTTTCGGAATCTCCAATCTTAGAACGATTCATCCCATATTCATACCCTAAGTTAGGGATTTCGCTTCAATTGGAATTTTGGATGGTTGGGCACGAAATGAAGCTTTAGCGCTATAATGGAATATTGGTTCATAGCAAAATTCGCGCGGATCATTTGATAAAATTGGGATAATATCCTCTCATAAACCAATATAGCGCTAAAGCTTCACTGCGTGCCCAGTGTTCCACTATTCCATTATACCAGAGGTGGGGCAAAAACGCGGACTTTAAGAAATCTAATATATTTTCACGACGCTATACAAATTCCGCGACACTATTTGAGTGGCAGGGTTATCGTAAAAACAGCTCCGCCGCCCTTATCATTTTCAGCGATTATGAAGCCTTTATGGTCTTCGATGATGCCGTGGCAGATCGACAATCCTACACCCATGCCCATCGGCTTTTTTCGAGTGAAAAACGGATCAAAAATGTGTTCCAGATCTTTTTGGGTGATGCCCGATCCCGAATCTTTCACTTTAATAACAAGCTCATTATTGCGATTGTAAGTGTCGATGCAGATTTCACCGCTATGCGTCGGAGTTTCTTTTAACTTCTCTTGAAATTCGGGCGCTCCAACAATAGATTCGACCGCGTTATTGATCAGATTCATAAAGACCTGCCCCATTTGCTGCGGTGATGCCGTCAATCTGGATTGTTGGGCTTTAAGACCCAGCTTCATTTTTACCCGGCTTTTTGTCAGGTAACTGCGAACCAGGGCAGATGTATTTTCGATAATCTGGTTGATATCCATCGGCTGTTTATTCTCTTTGCCCGGTCGATTGAGATCGATCAGATTTCGTACCGTGTCTCGAATTCTTTCAAATGCACTTTTGACTAAGTCCAGCTTTTCTAATAATTTCTTTTCTTTTTTGTGTTCCGTTTGAATAACATTGAGCAGGGCGGTAATGCCTTGCAGGGGAGAATTGATCTCATGGGCGATGGAGGCCGCCAACTGACCGGTGGCGGCCAGCCTTTCGGAGCGAATCAGCTGATTATGCAGCATTTTAGTTTTGGTGATATCTCTGGCAACACATAAAAAACAGGGTACACCCAAATAGGAAATATACCGACAATTGATTTCATTAGGACTAAGGGTGCCGTCTTTGGATTTAAGATTCATTTCAAATCGGACCTCTTTTTCTGTGCTGACTTGTTGCATGATCTTTTCAATCAAAGAAACTTGATCCGTGTCAACCAGGTGCGAAATCGTTAAATTGAGGAGTTCTTGTTTGGAATATCCCGTACTTTCGAGAAGTTGATCATTGGATTCAATCAACTGCCCCTTGCGGCTGAAAATAAAAACCCCCTCAGCCACGTTATCGAGGAGTTCTTTATAGCGCATCAACTCTTCGGCTTGCTTAAATTCTGTTGTATTTGTGGCGATGATCGTTGCGGCGACGACTTTGCCGCTGATCCGCAATGGACCGACGCGGTAGGTGTACCAGTTGGGATTATGGCTTTCACCCGTGCGGACCTCGAAGCTATCGGTTTCACCGGTCTGAAACACGCTTTCAACGCTGTCCATCGCTATTTCCTGGTATTCCGGTGGCAGAAAGTCGTAGAAACATTTTCCCATCGTCTTTTCAGGTGAAAGTATACCGATGGGCTGATTGATAAAACGGATGGTTCCGCCCTTGTCTACGGTCGTAATAATGTCCGGGGCGGTTTCCACCAGCGAGCGCCACAATTCCTCAGATTCATCCAGCTTGCGTTTGGCCAGCTTCAGCTTATTGATAATCGATTGTGCGTGAGAACCAAAGATAATGAACAGGCACAACACAATCACCCTTATATAAACATCGTAAAGGCCCGGCCCGAAAAGTTCGGCAACTAAGTTAAACCTGTTGGAAAAAAATAAGTTTAAAATCGAGTCCAGAACCCAGTAAATGGTCGCAATCAGGATTACGGCCAGTACCATGTTATCCGATAAGCTCTCACTATCAAACGTAAGGTCGGTTTTCATTTTTTATCTCGCTTTTAAAAATTCTTAATTTACCCCTAGTTTTTGGAAAACGGAATTTTAGATTTTTGTAAAGATTTAAGTCAACTAAGTATCTCTTTAGCCTAAATTTAATTCGATGGCAAATCCTTTAGAATGACAATGGCCCCAAATTGATCCGAAAAAAATAAACCGTCCCGAACATTGCGATGGTTTTACTTGACGGGGCTTGAATATTTAGATTATGAATAAAACCTTAAAGCATGATCTGTAAACAGTTTTTGTCCGAATCGACTCATTTTACCGGTAAAATTTAATCAAGTTTTTGCATAATATCTTTTAATTAAAGTTGCTTTTTGTGGGAATATGAAATAGAAAAATTAATTTTAAAACAAGTTAGGGGCCTCGCCCCAGTTGGAATGCCGGAAATCTAATAGATTTTCAATAATTTATAGAAATTCCGAGAAGTATGGTTAATGGAGGCTTTAATGGTTTTTTCAATATCGGCAGAAAAAACTTCCGAAAAAACAGATACTCCCAAGCAGAATCGTCGCTCAAAAGTAGATCGGCGTAAATTTTCTTATACCGAGTACATTCCTGAAAGACGTTCGAAGGAAGATCGGCGCAAGCTTGAGGATGAGGAAGGAACTCCTGAAGAAAAGAAAAACAAGGAGTGACCGCCCTTCAGATATTTTTTATCAGCTATATTTAAAAAGGGAATCAATTTAAGCTTGGTTCCTTTTTTTATTTGTACCGTTATAAATATAATCGTCTGTGTATGATGGAAAAATGAGAGTTTTAACGGTTTCAGATCGGGTTGAACCCGTATTATATGATCGCTTTGATCCTGAACGGTTTGAAGGCCTAGATCTTATTCTGGCCTGTGGCGATTTACCTCCCGAATATCTATCCTTTATGTCCGGCAAATTTAACGTGCCGCTCTACTTTGTTCGAGGCAATCACGATCTGCGTTACGGCCCAAAGCCCCCGCACGGGTGTATCAATCTGGGCGACACTTTGATTCAATTTCAGGGGAAAAATATTTTGGGACTGGAAGGCTCTCGCTGGTACAACGGTGGGCCGTACCAGTACACCGAAAGGGAGATGCACTGGAAGATACAACGCCTGCGCCCAAGGATCTGGTGGAAGGGGGGTGTTGACATCATTATCACCCATGCACCGCCGCGGCACATCCATGACGCTGAAGACAGATGCCACAGGGGCTTTAAAAGCTTTCGATGGCTTCTTGACAAATATTCGCCGCTCTATTTTATCCATGGACACATCCACGCTAATTTTACAGATGCGTCACAACGCATGACGCTTGTAAACCAAACTCAGGTGATAAACACTTATGGATATTATCTGTTTGAGACTGATCATGGCCGGGTTGTTGAGTAAAATTTGAATTGTTTCTAAGCAGACTTGGAAATTGGAAATGGTAAAATCTTTTAAGGAAATCCAGAAACAAGAAGCAGCTTTTGATACCCGGGATCGAGGAATTCGTGAGGTACCAATGGATCGGATCGTTGGAAGCGTCGGTCGCTATAACGACTTCGACCAAAAGTTCCGGATCGGTACGCATTTACCTCCGGAAAGGCTGCAAAATATAAAAAAACTCATGCGCACGGGCAAATCGCTGCCGCCCGTCAAGCTGTATCAGATTAAAAATGAATACTACGTACTGGATGGCAATCATCGAATCGCAGCCGCAAATGAGCTCGGATATGAAGAAATCAGAGCGCAGGTTATTGAATTCATCCCCTCAAAAGGTTCTTTGGAAAATCTGGTATATCGTGAAAAGACCGTATTCGATGATCACACGGAATTACCCTACACCATCGAACTGACTGACTTTGGTCAATACGAGCATTTAATTGATCAAATATCGCAGCACCGCAGATTTCTTGAACGCGAAACCGAGGAGCTTGTAACGATTCAAAAAGCCGCCAAAGATTGGTACAAAACAATCTACCGCCCCCTGGTCGCCATAATTAAAAAAGGAGATCTGATTGAACATTTTCCGGGAAGAACCTTGGCGGATCTTTATACCTTTATGAGCGTTAATCAATGGGATCGAAACGACCGGGGATTAAGATATGGGATTGGAATCAGTAAACTGGTTCCCAAAGACATGGAGGAATTTCGAAAAAAAATGGCCCAGTTAAAAGAGAGTGAATATCCGGAAATGTTGCGGGAAATCACCGCTTTTGTTTTAATCAATGCGTCAGCTAAAAAAGAGATCCGTCTTGTCGACAAATTGTTCAAGCTTGAGGAGGTTCAAGAGGTACACTCCGTGCACGGCAGTGTGGATGTCATCGCCAAAATTGTTTTGAAACGCGATTTGGTCTCTTCGGACGCTGAAACCATCGGCGATTTTGTGCACAACAAGATAAGGCAAATATCAGGCGTTGTCAGCACCCAGACCTTAATCCCCGGCTATTCCAAACAAAAGCAGAATCCTTAAAACTAAATCGTATTTTTGAGATGGGTTCTATTCAGGCCATTTAATGCCCGCTGACGGTTTGACGAGCTGTTTCCGAATAAACTCGTGAATCTGGTCTGAAACTTTAGCATCCAGGAAGCGGTCTACTCCGGCGCCGCTGCTGACGGCGACTTGGGTAAAATTTCGGTCCACCCTTGTAACTTCCACGCTGATCGGTTTGCCGTTCGCCCGCCTTGCCAAAATTTGGGTTCTTAATTTATCAGATTCTTCATCTAAAATAGGTATTTCAAGATGTTCCAGTGCATCCGTGCTGGCCTGAACGGCTGCGTTATATTCTAATTGATACGTTCGAACCGATTTGCCCTGGACGACCGCACAGCCTGTTGACATGGCCACGCACAGGCAAGCCGCCAGAATCAAATATTTTATTTTCAGGATTGTCATAAGCTATAAAAACCTGCCCGGTTTGAAAACACCCAATCACCTGTTTAAATAATATCTGATTTTTGTTCCGGAGTCAAAAGTGACTCAAGATTTTTACTTTTATGATGCCGTGTTAACATGTTAACTTAACATATGTTAACATATGTTAACTAAAATAATGGCAATGCCACCCGGATAATTTAATTTATATAAAAAATTCAAATAGTTAAAATGTTAATAGATTTGGCACGATGATTGCTATTTAAGTCTTATTTTAAAGAGTGCTCCCGGGAACAATCGATTAAACGGCTGCATTGAGGTCGAATTCACTATTTCAATGCGTCATTCAATATACCGAAATTTAATTTAGAGGAGGAACCATGATTAAAAAGATATTTTTAACCGTGCTGGCATTGTTCTTTGTTTTCAGCACAGTGGGTGTCAGCTTTGCGTTGGAGAAAGGCAACAAGCGCAAAGGCAAATACACCTACCGCAAGGTTTACCAGGCCTGTTTCGAGCGTGGAGCGGTTGAATCCAAGGTGCCGCCCATCAGCCCGGCTGACAAGACCCAGGCCGAGTGGACCTCTGTTTTTGAGTCAAACACGTTTGAGCCGTTCGGGTGCGAGGACGAGTGGCAACAGCTGTCGGAAATTGAAATATCCGACATCTACACCTATTTGCATGACCATGCTTCTGATTCGCCCACCCCGGCAAAATGCAAGTAGCGCTGGATTTTAATCGGGTCCCTCAAAGAGGAGGGCCCACGCCTTTTTTAAGGCCCAATGAAAATATAAGGAGGAGGTTAATGATGCGTTTAAAAAAACGATCGGCATTATCCTTGATGATCGGCCTTGCGCTGGTAATCACCCTTGGATATGCCACCACGACATTGGCTGCTGAAGCTGCCAAAACCGCAGCGGATACCAGCTGGAAATTCCACGACATTGTTGAAGCTGATTTTGTGATGCAGCAAATTAAGGTCCCGATGCCGCCGGATGCCATGATCATCGATTCCCGGCCCAAACGCGCCAAATACGACCAAGGGCACATTCCCATGGCTGTCAGTATTCCGGACAGCAAATTCGATAAGATGACCGCTCAGCTGCCCAAGGATAAAAATGCGCTTCTCATTTTTTATTGCGGCGGCCCCACCTGAAAGCTGAGTCACAAATCCGCCTGGAAGGCGGAAAAACTCGGTTACACCAATGTCAAAGTTTTCTCCAACGGGTTCCCCGGTTACATGAAAGTTGCCGGCAATTATGCCGGTGTATCAACTGATTGGGTCCAAAAACAGATCGACAAAAAAACTGATATGGCCTTGATTGATTCCCGGCCCAAACGTAAAAAATATGACAAGGGACACATTCCCACCGCCATCAGCATTCCGGACACGCAGTTTGATAAGATGACCGCTGAGCTGCCTCAGGACAAAGACAAACTGCTTGTTTTTTACTGCGGCGGTTACAAATGCAAACTGAGTCATAAGTCTGCCAAAAAAGCGATTGCACTGGGCTACACCAAAGTTAAGGTCTTTGCGGCCGGATATCCGGCCTGGAAGACGGCTTACGGAAGCAGTGCAGCGGCAGCCGCCAAACCGGCCGCTACCCAGCTGAAGAACGGCAAGGAAGAGGGCAGCATTGACACCGCCACGTTTACCAATATCGTCAGAAATCAGCCGGGAAGCATTTACCTCATCGACGTGCGCGATGCGGACGAATTTGCCAACGGCAGCTTTAAGACCGCGGTCAACATGCCGGTTGATACGCTGGAGGAAAAAATTAAGACCCTACCCACCGACAAACCGATTGTGTTTGTCTGCGGTACCGGAGCGCGCAGCGGTGAATCCTATTATATGGTGCAGGATCTGAGACCCGAGTTGAAAAGCGTTTACTACCTCGAGGGTGAACTGACCTTTAACAAAGACGGTTCATATAAGATAACCGAACCGGTATCTTAGCGTTAAAGAGAATACGCGGAAGCGATTGCAGCCGTTCCTCTGAGGCACGGCTGCAATCGCTGATGAACTTAGAACTTAGTTCGCTTCAGCCACAATTGGAATGCTGGGCACGCAGTGAAGCTTTAGCGCTATATTGGTTTTTATTCCATTTTTCCAGTATTCCAATATTCCATGTGGGCGGAATAAAGCCAGTATCAATTAAAGCTACATGTTTTAAATATGTTATAAAAATTCCGAAACATAAATTAGTTCCGGAGCCGACAATGAAACCAACTGCAATCAAAACTTTTTTTCTTAAAACTATCATCCTGACATCAACATGGCTGTTGCTGTGGCCTGCGGTGCCGTTTGCAACCCAGAGCGATCAGAACCAGGCACCCGGTCGCACCATGGCCCAGCAGGCCACCAGGGGCCAAAAGATCTGGAATACAACCGATCACACCAAACACAAGGCCTTGCAGAATGATTTTAAATCCGGCCTGGAAGTCACCCAGGCCTGTCTTTCCTGTCATTCCGAAGCTGAATCCCAGTTTCACAAATCCATTCACTGGACTTGGCTGGCCGATCCCACCGACACCGATAAGCAATTTGGGAAGGCCGGAAATTCGCTGAACAATTTCTGTATTTCAACCAACAAAGCCGCAGATAAAGGCTGCCTGTCCTGTCACCCGGGATGGGGCACCTCGATGGAAAGCGGGATCAATTGTCTGGTCTGCCACAGCCAAAAAGAAATGAACTGGGATGAAGGCGTCGAAGATATTGCGGCTTTCCTTGAGGCGGCAGATGCGGATTCCTTAGCGATCGCCAAAGAGATCCAGGCCGAGCTGCGAGCGGCGGCCCAGAGTGTGGCGCGACCCGGTCGTAAAAATTGCGGGTCCTGTCACTTTTACGGAGGGGGCGGTGACGGTGTTAAGCACGGTGATCTGGATTCCTCCCTGGCCAAACCCAGCAAGGCCCTGGATGTTCATATGGGGGTGGACAGCCAGAATTTCGACTGTGTGCGCTGTCACACCACCAATCTGCATAACATTGCCGGACGTGTTTACACATTGCCGGCAGCCGCGGAGCGCAAAAGCCTGGTGGAAGATGATTTGGCCTCCAAGATCAATTGTGAATCCTGTCATACGCATACCCCCCATCAAGCCGGGTCGAAGGCCAACGACCATACCGACAAGGTGGCCTGCCAGAGCTGTCATATTCCGGAGTTCGCGCGGGTCAACCCCACCAAGATGTCCTGGGATTGGGCCCGGGCCGGCAGAAAAAAAGACGGCAAAAAATATAAGACCAAAGACGAGTTCGGCAAATACGATTATATGACCATCAAAGGTCAGATGAAGTGGGCCAAAAATGTTAAACCGGAATATCTCTGGTATAACGGCATTATTAAATCAGTGACCGCCAAGGATCGAATCGATCCCGGCCAGCCGGTAAAAGTTTCCTGGGCACAGGGCAGCCGATTGGATCCCAACGCCCGCATCTATCCGTTTAAAGTCCATCGCGGCAATCAGCCATACGACAAAGAGCACAATACCTTGCTGGTGCCGCTGCTGTCCGGCACAGATGGTTACTGGACGACGCTTGATTGGAATCGGGCGCTGGGCAAAGGCCAGGAATCTTTGGAACTGCCTTTTTCAGGCCGGTTTGATTTTGTGGAAACCACCTATATATTCCCGATTACCCATATGGTGGCGCCTAAAGAAAACGCCCTGGCCTGTACCGAGTGCCACAGTCGACAGGACAGCCGTCTGGCCAATCTGAGCGGCTTTTACATGCCCGGCCGCGACCAGGGAAAATGGCTCGATACTTTTGGCTGGATTGCTGTTCTGGGCGCTATGGCCGGGGTCGTTCTGCACGGGGTGGGACGATTTTTTGCCAACGGCAAGGACGGGAAAAACGGCAAAAACAGCGCGAAATAATTCATCGCCATAAAAGGCTTATAAAGGGAACCCGCCTTGAGCGGATTCCCTTTTTTCTTTTCTGCTTGCAGATTTAATCAAATTGGTTCAAAATTAATGCGCCTACCCGGGGAACTCACCATAACCGAATGGTTTTACATAATGTATATATAAATATACCGACTCACAAGAATATAGCGGTGGAATTTAAAAATGGGAAATGCAAAAATTCTGGTGGTGGACGACGAACAAGACATGCGCATTTTTGTCTCGACGGTGGTGGAAACACTGGGGTTTGAACCCAAGGCCGCCAAAGATGGCGTAGAAGCATTAGAAGAAGCCAGGTTGAACCCGCCGGCGCTTGTGATCCTTGATGTCATGATGCCGAAAATTGACGACGGCATCCAAACCTATCGGAGATTTAGGACCGACCCGGGCCTTGTGCATATTCCGATAATCATGCTGTCGGCCATCGCGGAAAAAACCTTCTTGCATTCCATTAAAATGTTAAGCCCGCAGCAGGGCCCTCAGTTGCCCGAACCCGAGGCCTATATGGAAAAACCGCCGGATGCGAATGAGCTCAGTCGGCTGATAACCGAGCTGTTACCGTCCGGCTCCTAAACTTTTTGAAAAACCTCAAGCGCTATAACCATGGCCGTTGCCTTTAATAAAATTCGCAATTCTATCGTTTCAAAACTTACGATTCTGGTTGGTCTTGTTTTGGCAGTCAGCATATCGGTATGGGCCTATTTTAATATCTACTATCACCAAAATGAGATGATGGCGGGTATCATTGAAGCGGCCGATGGACTATCCCAAACCATCCAGCTCGGCACGCATCATGCCATGATGCACAACTTAAGGGATGATCTGACCCGGATCATCAAAAATTTTGCTCAAAAAAAGCACAATAACATACGTATTTACAATAAAAACGGGGAAATAAAATTTTCAAACGAGGATTCGGAGCTGGGTCGGATGACCAACATAAAAAATGAAGCCTGTTATATCTGCCACCGCACGGATCCGCCCCTTTCCGAGTTGAGCCTGTCGGAAAGAACGCGCATTTTTACCGCCCCCCAGGGCTATCGACTTCTGGGGATCATCAGCCCCATATACAGCGAACCGGGGTGTTCATCCAATGCCTGCCACGCCCATCCTGAGGGCCAGAAAGTATTGGGCGCCCTGGACCTGGTGATATCGCTGGACGAAACAGATAAAGAAATCGCCTTATTTAAAAGGTGGCTGGTTGCTTTTGCAGTTTTTGTCTTTCTGATCACTTCGGCGGTGATCATCTTTTCTGTTTCACAATTGGTGAAACGGCCCATAAAGAAAATGATTGAGGGCACGCAACTGATTGCCAACGGCGAATATTTAAACCAGATTGATGTGGACCAGGTTGACGAGATGGGGCAGCTGTCGGTTGCGATTGACCGGATGGGCAGAAAAATCAGCGAAAAACAGGCCGAACTGAACCGGCAGCGCAATGAATACCAGAATCTGTTCGAACGGGTTCCCTGCATCATTACGGTGCAGGACCGCAACTATAAACTGATCCGATATAACAAAGAATTCTATGAAAAATTCCAGCCCAAAGCCGGCGACACCTGTTACGCTGCCTATAAGGGGCGTCAGGAAAAATGCGTGATCTGCCCGGTTGAAAGAACATTTGAAGACGGCCTTTCGCATTTCAGTGAGGAAATAGGGGTTAACAAGGATGGGACCCCTACCCATTGGATTGTCAACACCACCGCGATCAAAGACGATCAGGGCGAGATTGTGGCTGCCATGGAGATGAGTCTCGATGTCACGCAAACAAAGCTGCTGGAGGAAGAACTCGAAAAATCCGAGAAAAAATACTACGCCATATTTGATAACATACCCAATCCGGTTTTTGTTCTGGATATGGATACCCTTGAGATCCTGGACTGCAACGCGAGCGTTGAAAGAGTTTACGGGTATAAAAAGGACGAGATGATAAAAAGATCCTTTTTGGAGTTGTTCAGACCAGAGGAACAAGATCATTATAAGACATCGATAAAAACAACTTCCGTCATAAACCAGGTCAGACACCTGAACAAAAATGGCGGCTCACTTTTCGTTAATATCCGGATATCACCGTCTGAATATCCGGGCGGAAAAGTATATCTTGTGACCACCAGCGATATTACCCAGCGACTCGAAACCGAACAGCAACTCATCCAGGCCAGCAAAATGGCAACCCTGGGCGAGATGGCCACCGGGGTGGCCCATGAGCTTAATCAGCCGCTTTCAGTCATCAAGACGGCGAGCCGCTTTTTTATGAAAAAGATTAATAAAAAAGAGAAGATTGAGGATGAAGTCCTTTTCACCCTCTCAGAGGAGATCGATTCCTATGTCGACCGCGCCACCAAGATCATCAATCATATGCGGCAATTTGGCAGAAAGTCGGATACCACCCTGGAAAAGGTCCGGGTAAACGCGGTGCTGGAAAAGGCTTTCGAAATATTAGGCCAGCAATTAAAAGTCAGGGGAATTGAAATTTTTTGGGATCTGGAGCCGAATCTTCCCCCGATGCTGGCGGATCCTGACCGTCTGGAACAGGTTTTTGTCAATCTGTTGATCAATGCGCGGGATGCCATAGATGAAAAATGGCAGTCGCACCAGCCTGGCAAAGAGGCCAAGAAAATTTCGTTGAAAACCAGATCCGATGGTAAGGAGGTTACCGTCGAGATAAGCGATACCGGACCGGGAATTGAGGGTGAAATTTTAGAGCGGATATTCGAGCCATTTTTTACTACCAAAAAAGTGGGTCAAGGCACCGGACTGGGTCTTTCCATAAGTTACGGAATTATCCATGATTGCAAAGGCAGCATCCGGGCGGTTTCCGGGAAAGGTAAAGGCACCCGTTTTATTATGAAATTTCCGATCGCAAATGAAAACTAATGGAAAAATCAATTTTACTCGTAGATGATGAAGAAGGCATTCGCAAGGTACTCGGCATTGCCTTAGCGGATTTAGGCTATACCGTGCACCCGGCCGAAAATGGCGCGGAGGCCCTGCGCATTTTTAAAGATGTGCAGTCGCCGATTGTGCTGACCGATATAAAAATGCCCGAGATGGATGGGATTGAACTTTTGCGCCGTTTAAAAAAGCTGAGCCCGGATACGGAAGTCATTATGATTACCGGACACGGCGACATCGATCTGGCCATCAAAAGCGTTAAATATGAAGCCACCGATTTCGTCACCAAACCTATTAACGATGAGGTCCTGGAAATCGCTTTAAATCGGGCGCAGGAACGAATTGCCATGCGCCGGAAGCTCAATGACTATACCCAAAACCTTGAACAGCTTGTCGAAGATAAAACCCGGAAGCTGGTTGAAGCCGAACGGCTGGCAGCTGTGGGGCAGACGGTAGCAGGGCTGTCGCATGCCATTAAGAATATTACCGGGGGTCTTAAAGGGGGTGCCTTTGTGCTGGAAAAAGGTATCGAACTCGGCGATCAAAAATATCTTTTACAGGGCTGGGAAATGATCAAGGGCAATGTCGATAAGATCACCAACCTGTCTTTGGATCTGCTCAATTATGCCAAAGCCACCGATCTGGATGTTCAGGCCTGTGATCCCAACCAACCGGCTCAGGAAGTCATCGATTTGATGCGTCCCCGGGCGCAGGAACATGGAATCGATCTGGTCGGCGATTTTTCGCAGAACCTTAACGCCTGCGATTTAGATTCGGATCTCATGTGCCGCTGCCTGCTGAATCTGGTGACCAATGCCATTGATGCCTGCATCAGTGCTGGCCCGGGCGCCCCGGATAAAATGGTGACGGTTCGTACAAAAAAAACGCGCGGCTGGGGCGTTGAATACCAGGTGCTTGACAATGGCTGTGGGATGAACCGCAAAATAAAGCAGAATATTTTTAAACGGTTTTTTTCGACCAAAGGATCCGCGGGTACCGGCATCGGGTTGATGATCACCCAGAAAATTATTGATGAACACGATGGCGAGATCGAAGTCGAATCTAAAGAAGGCAGCGGATCCACATTTTTGATAAGGATACCCGCAAGACTAAAGGATAAAAAGCGCTAATTGGCGCAGAAATAACTTAGACGTTAGCGAACAGATGAACGATCTTCTCATAAAATACCGCCAGCTGGGTGACATTTTCGATACTTTTTCAATGGGTGTGATGGTGGTCGCTGCGGATCGCAAAATCGTTTCGTTGAATCACTCGGCAGAAATAATCACAGGATACAATGAATCAGATTTGCGCGGAAAATACTGCCACCAAATCTTGCTGGATCCGCTGTGCAGAGGGAGATGTCAGTATTTAGCAGCAGCTGAAAATGGCTATGAAGCCGAGAGTGTGGATTTTGAAGTCATCAATCAAAGTAATGCCAAACACAGCATTACCCGGATCGTGTCGCCTATTTATGGGCCGGACAAAACGCCTTTGGGATGTATCGAAGTCTTTCAGGACCATTCCATTTTCAAAGATTTGCTCGAACGCGTCCGCCATGATGATCGCCGCTTAAAAATCATTCTGGACAACCTTGATATCGGGGTTTTGACCGTAGATCGCGGCGGACATATCACCTTTTTTAACAATCGGGCTGAAACCATTACGGGATTTAGCAGGGGAGATGTCCTCGGAAAATCCTGCACCATCATATTTGGCCAAACATCCAGTCGCGATATGCTGCTATTTAAAGAAACGATTGCCGATGGACAGGCGCGCTCGAGTACCGCCGGCGAGATCCAGACCCGTGAAAGGCAAGTGCTTCCGATGCGCGCCAATTATATAGCGCTTAAAAATGAAGATGGACGCATTGTCGGTGGTCTGGCAACCATTACCGATTTATCGCTGAAGTATCAATTTAACAGCGAAATAAAAGGCCGCTATACATTTTATGATATGGTGGGCAAGGATCCGGCCATTCAGAAGATTTTTGAAATTGTGCCCGTTTTGGCTTCAAGCGATGCCACCATCCTTATCGAAGGCCCTACCGGCACCGGAAAAGATGTTTTAGCCAAAGTCATTCACAACGCCAGTAAGCGTTCGAAAAATGTCTTGGTCAAAGTCAACTGCGCGGCATTACCTGATAATCTTCTTGAATCAGAGATGTTCGGTTATGTGAAGGGCGCTTTTACCGGAGCGGAAAAAGACAAACCGGGCAGATTTCAGGAAGCTGACGGCGGAACCATTTTTCTGGATGAAATCGGAGACCTGCCGTTATCGCTGCAGGCCAAGCTATTGCGGGTATTGGAAGACAAGGAGTTTTATCCCTTGGGTGGCCGCAAAACCACTAAAGTGGATGTACGCATCATTTCGGCGACGAATCAGAACCTGGAGCGATTGGTTAAAGAAAAGCGCTTTCGTGAAGATCTTTTCTACCGGCTGAATGTGATGCGATTGGACCTGCCCCCTCTAAAGGATCGGCAAGGTGACCTTCCGCTTTTACTCTCCCATATTTTGAAGCGTTTGTGTGCAACCCGGGATACGATGGTCGAAAAATTTTCGAATGATGCCTTGGAAGTGCTTTTAAATTACGATTATCCCGGGAACGTCAGAGAACTGGAAAACATTATCGAGCATGCCCTGATCGTCTGTCAGGATAAAATTATTGAACGAAATCATCTACCCCTTGCGCTCCAGGGAGCTGTTTCTTCACCGTTATCCACGGAAGGCCGAGGACCGTTTGATAAAGAAATCGAATTCAGCGAGAAAACCGTCATTTTAGAGATGCTGCGAAAATATAACTGGAATAAAGGCCGAACCGCCGCTGCCCTCGATATCAACCGTACCACCCTATGGCGCAAAATTAAAAAATACAATATTTCCGTATAGCTATTATTATCCATAGATTACGCAGATTGGAAAAGATAAAAGGGGTTTGTGAAATTGAAAAATAATCTGTGATAATCTGCGAAATCTGCGGATATATTTAGCAGTCAAAAGTCGATTTTTGGATTCGGCCCGGAAGCGATGTGGTAAAATGGTTTGAATCCAAAAAATGATGCAAAACGATGCAAATAATGTTGCATTTCATTGCAGTGCGGTTTTTGATCCTTACACAAGATCCTCGTATACTTTATAAGATGCTGTATTTATATAAATTTATAAAATGTAATGTCAATCCATCCGATTTTGTAATCTCCCTGGGTCCTCTTCATAAATAATAAATTGTTGCATTTTTGCAACAAATGTTTCCTTCCTAAAATCAGCCCCATAAATTAAATTCATTTTAACCACTTTAAATTATTATCAATTTTTATATTCGTATCTGTAAAAATCTTTTTGGCACGTTTGATGCTCAATGTGATGATAAGGATTTATTCAAACGAATCATTTCGCAAACCATAAACATAGCTTTTTTGCAAACGAGAAACCGCCATGGATGCCGTTACGTTAGAAAAAGATGGAGCCATTAACCTTAACGGCAAAACAGTGCGATCTGACGCTCTTGAATTACTCAGTTTTCAGGTAGCGCTTGAAAAAGGGTACACCCTGAGAAGTTTCTTTGAGATGCTTGATAAATATACCCTGTTTGCAAAGCTGAATGCTTTTTTTCCCACCTATACCGAGCAGTACCACAGCTGTCCGGGACAGGGCTGCGACACCGGTTTAGTCGATTATCTTGAATTCGGCAAAACGGTTGAGATGATTGGCGCTCCGGATAAGCGCCTGGAAATATATAACGCCCTGTTTGGCGTCCACGGGAGCGAGGCATCTGAGATTAAGTCCATGCAGCTCGACAGTCTGCTGGATTTACCGCTCAGGCTCGGTCGGCTTAAACACATCGTTTTCGGGGATCGGGTCGACATCTTCGAGTTTGATACGGTGTACACGCTTTTTGAATTGATCGATGGGATTGGTTGGGAACTCGGCTTTCACGCCACCCCGCAACACTGCGAGCTAAGGAGGTAAACAATGTTTAACAAAATCCTTTTTGCGACAACGGCTTCACCCACTTGCGATAATGCCGCCAAGGTGGCCTTTGATCTGGAGTTGAAATGGGATGCCAAGCTTTATGTCTTTCATGTACTCGGTATCCCCAGTCGGGGTTATAGCCCATTTATTACCGATGTGAGGACCGGTGAGCTTATGGAACCGGATCCGGACTATATCGAGTGGGTTAAAGAGGAGATGAAAAATACCTACGACACATTGCTGGCGGATAGTGAAAACAGCGTCATCGAAGCTGCTGTCGGCGTTCCGTATCGGGAAATCTTAAGAAAGGCCCGCAAGGAAGGCATTGATCTTATCATTATGGGATCCCATACACGCCAGGAGGATGTCGGCGCCACCCGCTATCGCAACATCGTTGGCAGTACCATGCAGCGGGTCGCCAAATCCGCGCGCTGTCCCGTGGTGATCATCAGCCGGCCCTGCACCACCTGCTGGAAGCTGTTTTCCAACATTGTTTTCGGAACCGATTTCTCCAAGGCCTCCGATTATGCTTATCAGTGGGCTTACAAGTTAGCCAAAGAAGTCGGCGCTAAGCTGCATCTTTTCCATGCATGCGATCTCAACACCTCCGCTGCCGGTGTGGTAATAGACCAATCCGAGATTGAAAATCAGATCGCCAAAGCCAAAGAAAAAATAGAAAAGCGCTATATATCCAAGATGAATGGCTATGACAATTATGAAATGGAAGTTCGCGAAGGTATTCCGTACGTCGAGATATTGAAGTTTGCCCGTGAGAAGACCGGGGATCTGATTGTCATGGCGCACCATACCAAAGAAGTTGATCCTGAAGAAGCGGTATTAGGAAGCACAGTTGAGCAGGTTGTTCTGCGTTCGGCCTGCCCGGTGGCAAGTGTAAATCATCCTGACAAAGTCGCTGATCTCTAATATTTGCCGACAAAAAAGGCGGCTGCCGGCGACGGGGTTTTTACATGAAAAAGAAAACGGTTCTGATCGTAGAAGATGAATTGGATATGAGAATTTTTATATCCACTCTGCTTGAAACCAGCGGGTACCGGCCGGTCATGACCAAAGATGGCAACGAGGGCATGCGCAAAGCCAGGGATGTGGGTCCGGATCTGATCATATTAGACGTGATGATGCCGGGAGAAGGCGGGGTTCAGATGTACCGCCAGCTGAAAACCGATAAAAATCTGTGTCATATCCCGGTGATTATGCTTTCGGCCGTCGCTAAAAAAACATTTTCGCATTATTTAAATATGATCAACGCGCGCCTGAAGGATCCCATCTCGGATCCTGAAGCCTATATTGAAAAACCGCCGGAGGCCGAAGATTTGCTGAATATGACCGCCACTCTGATCGGGTAACGGAATTGAATTCAACGGGGACAGCAACGCATGCAAGCCGGAATGCTTTGGAGGCAAGTCCGGCAAACTTCGTAACATGGAAACGGGAGTCAAACCAATGAACACCAAAAGGGAGTGGAATTGGGAAGTCGGTAACAGAGAAGTTGCGGATATCACACAGTGGCAGGATCAGTTCAACTGGGTCGAGGAGCCCTATGTGAGTCCGGATGGTGAAAAAATAGCAGCCATCGTTAACCTGGCCGAAGGCGAGTTCAATGTCTGCGTTAACGGCGAAGCCTGGGAAACGGCCTTTGAAAAAATCTGGCATCTGCGGTTTGTCCCTGATGGGCGCCTGACCGCCCTGGTGTCGGAAATGGGTGAATGGACGGTAGCAGTAGACGGTACGCCCTGGGAAAATAAATTCGGGTACGTGTGGAACCCGATGTTTAGCCCGGACGGTAAGAACATTGCGGTCGCGGTCCAGCAGGATATGGCTTACGGCATGGCGTTAAATGATGTTGTTTGGGGAGAAACATTTGCCAATATGACAAATCCAACCTTAAGTCCGGATGGAACCCAAACGGCTGCCGCGGTTCAAGTCGTAGATTTCGGTGAAGGCGAAATCCATAAATTCCAGGAGGGCGCCTTTAGCGCCGCCCTCGACGGCAAAGCCTGGGACGCGCAATTTGTCAATGTCTGGAAAATGGCCATTAGCACCGACGGCCAGAATCTGGCAGCCGAGGTTCGGCTCAACCTCTACGATTATACGATTGCCGTAAACGGCAAGCCCTGGGAGCAGACCTTTGGCTGTGTCTGGGAACCCATCTTTCATCCGCAAACGGGTGCCGTAATCGCACCGGTAAGGACCGACGGCGGGTGGTTTCTGGCACAGGACGGCCAAATAATCTGGGATCGAAAATTCGTGCAGCTCTGGCACCCGATGATCAGCGAAAGCGGCAACACACTCGCTGCCATCGTCGCGCCCAAATATGGTAAATGGACCGTCGCTATCGACGGCAAACCCTGGTCCGTTTCATTTGGCGATTTGTTGACGGATGCCGTGTTCAGTCCGGACGGCAACCATATAGCGGCGGTGGCCAAAAAGGATGAGAAATGGATGATGGTCGTCGATGGTAAGGTCTGGAAGAACGCTTTTGATGGGGTCTGGCAGCCGGTTTTCAGCGTCGACAACGAAACAGTTGCCGTGAAAATCGAAAAAAACGGTAAATACAGTATCGCCCTAAATGATCATTTATGGGATCAGGAATGCGATGCGATCTGGGATCCCGTATTCAGTCCTGAAGGCGATCGAATTCTTCTACGGAATTTAAAGGACGGCATCTACAGCCGGCATGTCGTATCTATCAAAGAAATTTTAGGTTAAAAAGGGGGTTTCATGCACAGTTTATACAATTTTGTGAGCGGCCCATTGGTCTGGTTGGCCTTTATTATTTTTTTCGGCGGCTGCCTGTACCGGCTGATCAGCTTGATCGTATTGGTCCATAAGAAAGAAAAATTTATCTACTCCTATATGAGCTTGAAATACAGTCTGCGCTCTATTGTGCGTTGGAGCACGCCCTTTGCCACTGAGAATATGCGCCGACATCCGGCCATTACCATTGTCGCCTATGTCTTTCACATCTGCCTGATACTGACCCCCATTTTTCTTCTGGCCCATGTGACCCTCGTGGATGAATCCTGGGATCTGAGCTGGTGGACCCTGCCCGACGCACTGGCGGCAATCATGACCGTGATGGTGATTGGCGCTTGTGTGTTTTTCCTTGTGCGGCGATTGGTTAATCCGGAGGTTCAGTATGTCACCTCAGCGTCGGATTATATCCTCCTGGCGATTGTGGCGGCGCCGTTTATTACCGGGTTTTTAGTTTACTACCAGTGGTTTGGATATCAAACCCTTTTGATTCTGCATATCCTTTCAGGCGAAGTCATGCTGGTGGCCATTCCGTTTACACGTTTGAGTCACATGCTGTTTGCACCGTTGACCAGAGCTTATATGGGCTCGGAATTTGGCGGCGTCAGACACGCCAGGGATTGGTAATTAGGAAAATGAATATCGAATATCGAACAAGGAATGTAGAAGTAAGAACTATTTTGGTTCATCAATACTTCGACATTCATAATTCCTTGTTCGGTGTTCTGCGGTTCAACAGAAAATAATTAATAAAAAAGGAAATTAGACAATGGCAGCACCTGCAAAACAAGTCGAAAACAAGAAGGCATTGGACCAGGGTCTGGAAGTCGGCATCCAAAACCTTACCGAGGAACGAATTGAAAAGGTGATCAACCGCGTTTTAAAGGGTGAATCCGGCGCACGCCTTAAGGCCTATGTCGATACCTGTATCCACTGCGGTCTGTGCTCCGAAGCCTGTCATTATTACCTCTCCCACGATAATGATCCCCACTATTCACCGGTGGGCAAAGTCAAGCAAACCTTGTGGAAGATGTTAAAAAACAAGGGCAAGGTCAGTGCCGAATTCATCAAAAGCGCATCTGTAATTGCCTCCACCCAGTGCAATCTCTGTAAACGCTGCGCCATGTACTGTCCCTTCGGGATCGACATTGCCTATATGATGCTCATCGTGCGCCGAATTTGCCATTTGCTCGGCGTGACGCCGCTTTATATTCAGGATACGGCTCACAGCCATGCGGTCACGATGAATCAGATGTGGGTCAAAGATGATGAGTGGCCTGATACCCTGCAGTGGCAGGAAGAAGAGGCCCAGGCTGAAATACCCACCCTGCGGATTCCCCTTGAAAAAGAAGGGGCCGACATCATGTATTCGGTCATCGGTCCGGAACCTAAATTTCAGGCCCAGCTGATTTACCAGGCAGCCGTCATAATGGATGTGGCCGGGGTAAACTGGACGATGCCGGCGACACCCGGCTGGGACAACAGCGACATGGCCATGTTTACCGGGGACAATGAAATCATGGGACGCATTAAACGGGCCCATTTTGAAACCGCTGTCAGATTAAGGGTGAAAAAAATTGTCATGGGCGAATGCGGTCATGCCTTTCGCTCGGTTTATGACGTGGGAAACCGCTGGCTGGGCTGGCGCATGCCCCCCATTCCGATTGTGCATGCCATCGAATTTTATTATGATTTGATCAATGAAGGCAGAATTTCGATCTCCAAAAAATTTGAAGAGCCCGTTACCCTGCACGATCCCTGCAATGTGATAAGAGGAGGGGGGCTGGCCGAAAAAGCCCGCTATGTCGTCAATGCCATCTGTGAGGAACTGGTCGAGATGCACCCTAACCGCGAACACAATTACTGCTGCTGTGCCGGGGGCGGGGTGATCAATTGCGGACCGCCTTACAAAACAACCCGCATGCAAGGCAACCGTATTAAGGCCGAGCAATTATTCGCTGCCAAGTCCAGAGGCGCCAAAATACTGATTGCCCCCTGCCATAACTGTCACAGCGGTCTTGAGGATATCAACCACCACTATGGTCTCGGCTTGAAGATTAAATTTATCGGTGATATTTTGTATGACGTTATGGAAAAACCAACATCATAAAGGTTCAGAGGTTTCGGGTTCTGCGTTCCGGGTTAACGCATCAAGGCTTCAGATCTGGCGCCAACCCGAAACCCTGAACCTTGAACCTTTAAACCTTTACAATATATGGAGACTATAAGATGAAAAAAAAGATACTTCTCCTGATTGCGCCACTGCTCCTTGGTGTTTTACTGATACCGGCATTTTCACAGGAAGATATGGTGGTGGTTGATAACGAGGGCTTTAACAAAAAACAGCGTCCCCCGGCTGTCTTTCGACATGATGAACACAACGAAATGGCTTTGATAGAAGAATGCCATGAATGCCATCATATTTATGAAAACGGAGAGAAATCGGAAGATGAGTCTTCGGAAGACCAGAGTTGTTCGGAGTGTCATGAGGAGAAAGGCTCCGGGAACCAACTGGGCCTGAAAAAAGCATTCCATACCAACTGTAAAGGATGCCATCACGAAAATAAGAAAGGCCCCATCATGTGCGGCCAATGCCATGTCAGGAATTAGGAGTTATTCGTTATTTGTTATCGGTTATTGGTTCAAAAGGAATATTACCGATTATAAATTAATATCAGTCACCAAATGCTAATAACCAATAACTAATAACCATTAACACGAATTGAGCGCGAGGCGCTCAATTCGTTCGAAAGAGAGGAAAGTCATGCCCAAAAAGATTTTGATTATTGATGATGATCCGGTGGTCGTCAAATATCTTATGGCGGTATTTAGCGACAACGGTTATGCAACCTGCAGTGCCTCCAGCAGCATGGAAGGCTTGGATGTTGTTAAAAACGAAAAACCGGATCTTATCTGCCTTGATTTGCAAATGCCGGGTGAGTGGGGTCCCAGATTTTACCGCAAGCTTCGAAAGAACCAAGAATTAAAGGACATCCCCATAATTGTCGTCAGCGGGATTGACGGCGACCATGCCATTAAAGATGCGGTGGCCTTTGTCAAAAAGCCATTTGATCCTGAAAAATTGATCGGAATCGTCAAAATGACGATTGGTTAAGCGTTCGGGTTGACGCGACCCGCTGTATGAATTTATAATAATCGACCATTATGGATAAAAAATTATTACTTGTCGATGACGAAGAAGGTATACGTAAAGTCCTCGGCATATCTTTATCCGACAGCGGGTATACGGTTTTTCCCGCCGAAAATGGTGAAGAAGCCCTCAAAATCTTCCGCAAAGAAACCCCGCCGATAGTCCTGACCGATATTAAAATGCCGGGCATGGACGGCATCGAACTCCTGCAAAAGATCAAGCATGCCAACCCCGATACCGAAGTCATTATGATTACCGGCCATGGAGATATGGATCTGGCCATTAAAAGCCTTAAGTATCAGGCCGTTGATTTTGTCACCAAACCGATCAACGATGATGTTTTAGAAATTGCGCTCAATCGGGCACATGAAAAAATACGTATGCGACAGCAGCTGAGGGAATACACCGAGAATCTTGAGGCCCTGGTGCGGGAAAAATCAGCAAAATTGATCGAAATTGAGCGGCAGGTTGCCGTTGGGCAAGCGGTCGAGGGATTATCTTCAGCCATGCGTAATATTGCCGGGGACCTCGAAGGCGGCCTAACCTATTTCAACGAAATGCCGTGCTTTGTATCGGTTCATAATTCAAAATTAAAGATTGTTGCGGTAAATCCCTTATATAAGGAGCGCCTGGGCGATAAAGTAGGTCACAATAGCTGGGACGTATATGCGGCCAAATCCGGCGCCAAGTTCAGATGCCCCGCTGAACAAACATTTAAAACCGGAAAGGGCCAGCGGACCAAAGCAACCGTTAAAACTTCAAACGGCGATGAGGCTCCGGTCATTGTCCACACCGCACCGATTCGCAATCAGGACGGCGATGTCGAATTGGTTGTGGAGATATCGGCTGATATTACCGAAGTCAAACGTTTGCGGGAAGAATTGCGGCGCACCCAGCAACGCTACCAGCAGCTTTTTGATGAGGTGCCCTGTTATATCTCGGTACAGGACAGACAATTTCGACTGACGGCAGCCAACCGGCGCTTTAAAGAAGATTTTGACCTCGAAAGCGGCGCCTTTTGCCATGAGGTTTACAAACATCGGGGCGAACCCTGCCCCAACTGCCCGGTTGCCAAAACATTTGAAGACGGGCAATCCCACCAGTCGGAGATGGTGGTCACCTCCAAAGCCGGTGAGCAGTATAATGTGTTAATCTGGACCGCGCCATTAAGAAATACCGTTGGAGAGATCACCCATGTCATGGAGATGTCCACCAACATCACCCAGATTCGCCAACTCCAGGATCATCTGTCATCGTTGGGTTTGAAAATAGGTTCGATATCCCACGGAATCAAAAGTCTGTTGGCGGGTCTGGACGGCGGGATGTATCTGGTGGATACCGGTTTTGAAAAAGAAAAACCGGAACGGGTCAAAGAGGGTTGGGAGGGCCTAAAAACCATTATCAGCCGCATCCGCAAGCTGGTTCATGATATTCTGTTTTTTGCCAAGGAAAGAGAACTCAAATGGGATCGGGTCGTTGTATTAAACTTTGTTGATGATGTGGCCGCGACGGTGGAGCCCAAGATAAAAGCCAAAGGAATTGAGTTTGTCTGTAACTTTGATACGGCCTTGGGAGAGTTTGAAATTGATCCCGGTGTTGTGCGTCTGGCGCTGATCAATATCCTGGAAAATGCCTTGGATGCCTGTATCGAAGATGAAGCCCCGAAATCTCATACGATCGTCTTCGATGTTCATCAGAACAAAGAGCAGATTGTTTTTGAAATAAACGACAACGGAATCGGGATGGACCGCGAGACGCGTGAAAGTCTGTTTACGTTGTTTTTTTCGTCAAAAGGCAACAAGGGCACCGGGCTCGGACTTTTTATTGCCGACAAGATTATTGATCAACACGGCGGTAAGATCAGCGTTGAATCAAAACCCGGTCGGGGATCAAGTTTTAAGATTGAGATTCCAAAGCGAATCCCGGAATCTGTCAAAAATACCACCGGAGATACGAAGGTGTCCTGACCTATACTTGAAAATTTAGGGAACGTCCATGAAATTATAACTTTCTAGTTGTCTTTAAGCGTTTTTAACAAAGGGGTCTTCTTTTGACTCTTGCTGGGAGAGGAAAAATTAGCCACGGACCCACACAAACCTTTTAGCCGAGCCACTTTGCTCGGCTAAAAACTGTCAATCGCTTCGCGATACAGTATCTTATTCTAATTGAGGAGTCGGGGAGTTTTTTTTCAAAGCTTGTCATTCCCGCGCAGGCGGGAATCCAGAAATGTTCTGCTGAAAAAGCTGGATGCCCGCCTGCGCGGGCATGACGGGGAAAACTCCCCGACTGCTCATTCTAATTAACACAAAACAAGGAGGAGGATGAGTTATTTTTTGGTGATCTTGCGGGTTGTTGTTTTTTCTTTGTTGGCTTTTTGGCAGATGATTTTTGGGCTTCTTTGGCCGTGAATCCAATCTTTTTCTTTGAATCCTCAGGCAGGCTTATCAACTGTTGAATCGCCTCAAAAATCGCCTGGATCTTTTCATCATGATCTTTAATATGGTGTTCGAGTTCCTGGAGTTTCTTTGCCAATTCTTTATGAGATACAATCATCTTTCTCAGATGAGCGAAGGCCCTCATAATGGCGATATTTACCTCTATTGCGCGTTGGCCATTTAGCACGGACGACAGCATCGCAACACCCTGTTCTGTAAAAGCGCGTACGCGCTTTGAGTATTTTATTTCTGAGGATGTCACAATTTGTGATATCCTCATGATCTCATCACGGGTTAGTATGAACATAAAGTCTGCTGGGAATCTTCTGATATTTCTGCTTACCGCTTGATTCAGAACCCTTGTTTCCACCCCGTATAATTTTGCCAAATCATGATCGAGCAATACTTTCTCTTTGCGCAGGAAGAGAATTTTGTTTGCGATCGTTTCAATAGGAATAAGTTTTGTCATGTTATCTCCTTATTTCCGGGGCCATTTGCTAAAGCGAGAATCGGGAGGTCTTTAGATTGTTTGTTGTGCTGGAATCCGTTCATTGAAAAAACATCCGTTCCAATTTCCGCCTGCAATTACAATATAAACCATCCGTTTGACAGATATGGACAAATCCGTCGTGTTTATTCAACAACGCCCTCTACTTGGCTAGGGGAGTGCATTTTGCCAGAGGTCGGTGATGCCGGCTTTGTCCTGGCCGTTATCATCGTAAAGACCCATGCAAGGGAAAATATTGTTAACGTTATATAGATCTTCCGGCAATACCCCCTGGCGCTCCGCCCAAAGGCCGATCGGATAATAATCATCCCGAACAACCGAAAACAAAAATAGACAGAAGTAGAAATATCCACAGAAAAACGCTCAAACGTTTCATTATCAATTTTTTAGCATTTCATTTTTTTTGATGTCAACAAGATTGGATTCAGCAGATAAAAAATCCTTGCCATGGTAGGATTAATGATTATCTTGTTGAACTTTGTTCGGCTGAAAATATTTTTGCGCAAACGGAAAGTTTGAAAACCATGACGGAAGCACAGCGAAACAACAGCTTAAGAAATATTGCCATCATCGCGCACGTCGACCATGGCAAGACCACCCTGGTGGACGCTATGTTCCACCAAAGCGGTCTGTTCAGAGACAACCAGGAGGT
>JAQYWI010000221.1 GCA_030145015.1 Desulfobacterales bacterium | reverse complement strand
TGTGATTGGAAACGTGAACGCTTCACCATGGATGAAGGCTTGTCGCGTGCGGTGCGCAAGGTTTTTGTCGAGCTTTACCATGAAGGCCTTATCTATCAAGACGATTACATCATCAACTGGTGCCATCGCTGTCATACGGCCCTGGCGGATCTGGAGGTCGAACACGAAGAAAGGGACGGCCACCTGTATCATATCCGCTACCCGTTTGTAAAAGGTAAAGGCGCCATTGTGGTTGCCACAACCCGACCCGAAACCATGCTGGGCGATACGGCTGTTGCCGTTCATCCGGATGATGAACGCTACCACGATCTTAAATCAGAAGCCGTTATGCTCCCGTTGATGAACAGGGAAATTCCACTTATCAAAGACAGCTATGTTGATATGGCGTTTGGTACCGGTGGGTTGAAGGTAACACCGGCCCACGACCCCAATGATTTTGATATCGGAATGCGCCACGACTTGCCCGCTATAAAGGTGATCGGAGACGATGGGAAAATGACGGATGAGGCCGGGAGTTTTGCGGGTCTGGACCGATTTGAAGCCCGCAAGGCCGTCATCAAAGCCCTGGAAAAAGAAAAGCTGCTTGAAGAAATCGAACCCTACAAACACAGTGTCGGGCATTGTTATCGCTGCCATACAATGGTGGAACCAAATCTTTCAAGGCAATGGTTTGTGAAGGTAAAACCGCTGGCTCAGCAGGCAATTAAAGCGGTAAAATCCGGCCAGACCCGCATCATACCCGATATGTGGACCAAAACCTATTACGACTGGATGGAAAATATCCGTGATTGGTGCATCTCCCGCCAGATATGGTGGGGTCATCAGATACCGGCCTGGACATGCGCAGATTGTGAAGAGATGATCGTTTCCATGGAAGCGCCGCAGGCATGCACCCAATGCGGCGGCGCAAAACTGGTGCAGGAAACCGACGTGCTGGATACCTGGTTCAGTTCAGCCCTGTGGCCGTTTTCCACCATGGGCTGGCCGGATAAGACCCCTCTTTTAAAAACGTTTTATCCCACATCGGTTCTGGTAACCGCATTTGACATCCTTTTCTTCTGGGTGGCGCGCATGATGATGATGGGCATCCAATTCATGAAAGATGTGCCCTTTAAAGACGTCTACGTGCACGCGCTCGTTCGCGATGAAGAAGGTAAAAAAATGAGCAAGTCCACGGGTAACGTCATCGACCCCTTAACGGTAATCGAGCAGTACGGCACCGATGCTTTCCGTTTTACGCTGGCGGCTTTTGCCGCCCAGGGCCGGGACGTCAAAATGTCGGAAAAGCGGATCGAGGGATACCGTCATTTTGTGAACAAACTGTGGAATGCCGCCCGGTTCGCGCTGATGCATATCGATCAACCCTACGAGAAGATCAACTTTGACGGCCTTTCGCTTCCGGACCGCTGGATTTTGTCCCGCCTGCAGCGGGTTACCCAGACAGTGGCCGAGGCTCTGGAAAGCTACCGCTTTAACGACGCGGCTGCCGAGATCTACAATTTTGTCTGGCACCAATTTTGTGACTGGTATCTTGAGGCGATCAAACCGGCGCTTTATGAAAAAGAAGGACCGCAAAAAAAAGAGACCACTCTGGGCGTTTTATGGCGCGTCATGCACGACACCCTCATCCTGCTGCATCCGTTTATGCCGTTTGTAACCGAAGAAATATGGCATAAACTGCCTGGAACCCGGGGATCAATTATGAAAGCCGTATATCCTGCGGATCGAAAGGACAGCGCTGACATCCGCCGTGAAAATAAGGCCGAATCTGAAATGGACCTGTTAATCGAACTCATATCCGCCGTCAGGAACATCAGAGGAGAAATGAATATTGCGCCTTCCTTAAATCTGACAGCCACGGTTCAAACCAAAGAAACGAATGTTAAGACCACATTGGAACAGCATCAGGATATCATTATCAACCTTGCCAAACTGAATGCTTTTAGCGTCAATGCGAGCGCTGAAAGACCAAAATCTTCAGCTACCGCTGTGGTTGGCGGGGCCACGATATTTGTTCCTTTAGAAGGAATCATCGATTTTAGCAAAGAGGCCCGGCGGCTCGAAAAAGAAATGAATAAGCTGACGAAAGAGTTGGCCGTGGTTTCAAAAAAGCTGGAAAATGATGGTTTCCTTAACAAGGCGCCAAATGATGTCGTCGAACAGGTAAAAGCAAAACATTCCGGCCTTCAGGAAAAGCAGCAAAAATTAGAGTCCAATCTGAACCGGATAAAAGAGATGGGTTCATAAAATTCCTGTTGCGTGTTACGTGTTGCGCGTTGCGGGTTAAAATCTGAAAAACCAGGACTCATAGCGGCAACACCGTGCGTGTTGCCTTTAACACGTAACGCGTAACCCGAAACACGCAACCCGTAACTCGCAACCCGAAACACGCAACCCGTAACGCGTAACCCGAAACACGCAACCCGAAACACGCAACCCGTAACTCGCAACCCGTAACTCGCAACCCGAAACGCGCAACCCGTAACGCGCCACCCCGCACTATGATACCTTTACGCGACACAACGCCTACCCGCAATTACCCCGTTGCCAACACCGCAATTATCGGAATCAACGTCGTCGTGTATTTCATTCAACATCTCCAGGGCGCTGAAATCAATCAGTTCATTTATATTTACGGTCTTGTTCCGGCGCGCTATTCCATTCCGCAGATCGCCCAATATTTTACCATCGGACAGCAGGTCTTTTCACTGGTTTCATTTATGTTTTTACATGGCGGATTTTGGCATATCCTCGGCAACATGTGGTCGCTTTATATTTTTGGTGATAATGTGGAGGACCGCCTGGGGCCGATCCGCTACGCGCTATTTTACCTGCTCTGCGGTATCGCCTCCGGGCTTTCCCATCTGATATTGAACCTGAATTCGAATTTACCCACGATCGGAGCCAGCGGTGCCATCGCCGGTGTGATGGGCGCCTATTTCATTCTGCACCCCAGATCAAGAATTCTAACGCTCATTCCGATTTTTTTTATTCCCTGGTTTATCAATATCCCGGCATACGTTTTTCTGGGCTTATGGTTCTTGCTGCAGTTTATCAATGCCGCTTACAGCCATGGAGCCGTGAGCGGCATTGCCTGGTGGGCGCATATCGGCGGATTTATATTCGGCATGTTGTTTTTAAAACTGTTCAGCATCCTGCCGGATAGAGGCGTTTCAAAACGCCTGCGCCGATTTACCGCCAAAAAGAAAACGCCCCGTCTCCAGGTGATCCGTCCGGCAGGTTCCGGAGATGACCGGCACTTATACGGACTCCTTGAGATCACACCGTATGAGGCGGCCAAGGGGACCCGTAAACTGGTTAATATCCCGCTGGGATTCAAAAAGAGAATGTTTAACGTCAAGGTGCCGGCCGGAATTCAGGAAGGCAATGTGCTACGATTGAAAGGTCTGGGACAGCGATCGGGTTCAGGTGCAATCGGAGATTTATATCTAAAAGTCACCATAGAAGCTTAGAAGTGGTTATAAAAAACAAGTGACTAAAATGAGCTAAAGTTGGAAGTGCCTAAAGTGAGCTAAAGTGCCTAAAGTTATGGTATCGCTCCGCTCCATCGTTTATAAAAAGATCGTTCGACCCAGAGGCTCTCGACGGGCAGCAATCCACAACTTTAGGCACTTTAGCTCATTTTAGGCATTTTAGGCACTTTTCAATACTAGGCTTTGAGTTTGGATTTTACGGGCGGTTCGGCCAGCAGCACGGAAACGCGGTTGCGTCCATTTTCTTTGGAAAGGTACATCGCCTTATCCGCTCGCCGAATAAATGTGGATAATTCCTCTTTTGGATAGCACTGGGTGACCCCGATACTGATGGTTATCCGAGCCACTTTTCCCGGTACCGGCTTATATTTTTCAGCTTCCAGAGAAGACCGGATCCGTTGGGCCACCGTTTTGGCCTCATCACCGTTTGTCTCCGGCAGGATCACCGTAAACTCCTCACCGCCGTAGCGATAAGCGGAGTCGTTTGCACGCAGGCAGGTCTTGATAATCTGACTGAATCGCACCAACACCTTATCCCCTTCCAGATGCCCATAGCTGTCGTTGTATTCTTTGAAATTGTCAATATCCAGCAACAAAAGCGCAAGGGGATGTTTGTACCGGTTGAAGCGATCGACCTCCAATTCAAGCTGGGTGTAAAAAGACCTTGAATTGTAAAGTTTGGTGAGTCCGTCTGTGATGGCAAGCTTTTGTAACTTTTCCATCATGCGGGTACGTTCCGTACCCAGCTGGCGCTCTTTAAGCACGCGTCTTAACCTGAGCAACAGCTCTTCAAGGCGTACCGGTTTGATGACAAAGTCACTGGCACCGATATTAATGGCTTCTTCATAGGAATAGTCATCGCTATATCCGGTTACAACAATAACATCGGCTCCATTATCCTGCTTAATTACTTTGGTCAGTTCAAGCCCGCCCATACCCGGCAGCCGGATGTCGGTGATGACAACCGCATATTTGTTGATTTTAATTAATTCAAGGGCTTCTTCCGCGGTGGAGGCCGTCTGGGAAGCAAACCCGGCGTTTTTAATATACTCCTGCATCGTATTTCGGATGCTTAAATCGTCATCGACGATCAATATATTCGTATTTTTTATCTTTTTTGCCATTAGTATGCTAACATTGTCTACTTTGGTCTTGGAAACGTTCCGCAGTTGACATTGTTTCAAAAAATTTGATACGTAAGCGCTTTTATTTTGTTTCTCTTATTCATTAATATATCCAGAAAGACGATTTGTGTCAACTGACTTTTAAATTCTTCAACACTATCAAGTGTCTAGCGTAACCAAAATACAATAACAGTTTCGGCAACACCGATGTTTGAAATCCAAAATATTAGAAACTTCAGTATTATCGCCCATATTGACCACGGCAAATCCACATTGTCCGACCGGCTCATACAGGCTGCCGATATCATATCGGAGCGAGATTTTAAGGATCAAATTCTCGATACCATGGATATTGAGCGCGAACGGGGAATCACCATTAAAAGCCAGACGATTTGCCTTCCGTACACATCTGATGATGGTCAAACCTATTTTTTAAACCTGATCGACACCCCCGGCCATGTGGACTTTACCTACGAAGTTTCGCGTGCCCTGGCTGCCTGTGAGGGGGCGTTGCTACTGATCGATGCCAGCCAGGGAGTGGAAGCGCAAACCTTAGCCAATTTGTATCTGGCGCTTGAGCACGATCTGGAAATCATTCCGATCATTAACAAAATCGATCTCCCGTCGGCCGATGTTGATCGCGTAAAAAAACAGATTGCGGAGGATCTGGGGCTGGATCCGGAGGCAGCCCTGCAGATATCGGCCAAGCAGGGCATCGGAATCGATCAGGTTTTTGAATCCATTGTAAAAAAATTGCCGCCGCCAAGCGCCGATCCGGACAAACCGTTACAGGCCCTAATTTTTGATTCGCATTATGATTCCTACCGCGGTACGGTAATTCATCTGCGTGTTTTTTCCGGAAAGATAAAGCCGGGGGACCGCATCATTTTCACATCCAACCAGGCAGTTTACCGGGTCGAAGAGGTCGGTGTTTTTCAGCTGGAACACGTCCCCATACCAACGCTTTCCGCCGGCCAGGTGGGCTATATTATTGCCGGAATAAAGACGATCAGCGACACGCGCTGCGGGGACACCATCACCCATGCAGATCGCCCCTGTGATTCTGCACTGCCGGGATTTAAAATGACCAAACCGGTGGTTTTTTCTTCTATATATCCGACGGCCTCAGATGGTTACGAAGACCTGGCGATTGGCATGGAAAAGCTTAAATTGAATGATGCAGCGCTGATATATGAAAAGGATACATCGGTGGCCCTGGGTTTTGGCTTTCGCTGCGGCTTTTTGGGGCTTTTACATCTCGAAGTCGTTCAGGAGAGGCTGGAACGTGAATACGACCTTTCGCTTATTCTGACAGCGCCGTCGGTTCAGTATCAGGTAGTCCTGAATGACGGATCAAAAATGACCATCGATAATCCCGCCTACTTTCCCGATCCGACTGTAATTGCGACAACGCTGGAGCCCTATATTAGGGCTGCCATTATCGTACCGGATCGTTACATGGGAGCGGTGATGAATCTGTGTCTCGAGCGGCGCGGGATTAACAAAACCTATCATTATCTCACCAGCGATCGTCTGGAAATGATATTCGAGATGCCGCTGGCAGAGGTCATTTATGACTTTTATGACCGTCTCAAATCCATAACCCAGGGTTACGGATCCTTTGATTACGACTTAATCGACTATCGCGAAACCGATCTGGTCAAAATGGATATATTAATTAATGGCGAGCGGGTGGATGCATTATCGCAACTGGTGTTCAAAGACAATGCCGTCGCCAGGGCAAGAGCCGCCTGTGAAAAGCTGAGACAGGAAATCCCGAAACAGATGTTTAAAATCGCCATCCAGGGCGCCATCGGCGGCAACATCATCGCACGCAAAACGATTTCGGCCCTGCGAAAAGATGTTACCGCCAAATGCTACGGTGGCGACATCACGCGCAAGCGCAAATTGCTCGAAAAACAGAAAAAGGGCAAAAAACGAATGAAAATGGTTGGCAAAGTGATGATTCCCCAATCGGCTTTCTTAGCGGTGCTTAAATCGGAATCGGATTGAATTCGGAATTCGGAATGCGGAATAAAACCAATTGCGTTAATTCGTTTTATTTGTCTCATTGGTTGAATTGGTTTTTTTAAAATCGAATCCATTGAACCCATCAAATCGATTAAACAGATTACGTTCAGTTCCTTGCGTAGTGTACCGCCTTATATTGCGCTTGAACATTAATAATTCCTGGTATAAACAATATTAAACGCTAAATTTATTTGATGAGGTCTATTATGGGTCAAACAGTTGCTGAAAAAATTTTTAATTCCCACCGGATCGACAATCCCTCGGACAATATACACGTTTTGCGACTCGATGCCGTTTTCTGCCACGAAATTACAACGCCGACAGCCATCATGGATCTGATCGCAAGGGGTAAGGACCGGGTTTTCGATCCCCAAAAGATTAAAGCGGTAATCGACCATGTCACCCCCGCCAAAGATTCAAAAACCGCCACCCAGGGCAAAATCTTAAGGGAATGGGCGCGGCGTCACGATATCCACGACTTTTTCGATATCGGCAGAAATGGCATCTGTCACGCTATTTTCCCCGAAAAAGGCTTTGTCAGACCCGGGCATACCGTCATCATGGGAGATTCGCATACCTGCACGTACGGGGCTTTCGGCGCCTTTGCCGCCGGCGTAGGAACGACGGATCTCGAGGTTGGTATTTTAAAAGGGATCTGTGCCTTTCATTATCCCAAAACCATCAAAATCGATATCACCGGCACACTGCCCGCCGGCGTGTTTGCCAAAGACGTTATCCTATCGATTATCGGCACAATAGGCGTTAACGGCGCCACTAATAAGGTTATTGAATTTAGCGGGCCGGTGGTCGAAGCCATGAGCATGGATGCCAGAATGACCCTGTGCAACATGGCTGTTGAAGCCGGCGCCACCAGCGGCATTTGCTATCCGGATCAAACGACGCTTGAATATCTGTGGCCCTTTATTCAGGATGAATATTCCGATAAGAGCACCGCGCTGGAGGCATTTAAAGAATTCTGGCCGGATACAGACGCCACTTACGAAGCGGAAATTGAACACGATGTATCGCAGCTGGAGCCCATGGTGACGCATGGATTTAAACCCGACCAGGTGCGCCCGGTCAAGGAGATGGACGCAACCGAAATCAACCAGGTTTATATCGGATCCTGCACCAATGGCCGCATCGAAGACTTGAGAATCGCCGCGCAGATTTTAAAAGGACACAAGATTAACGACAATGTTCGCGGGATCGTATCACCGGCAACGCCAAAAATTTTCCAACAGGCGCTGGATGAGGGTATTATGAGTATCTTTATGGATGCCGGATTTTGTGTAACCAACCCCACCTGTGGCGCCTGTCTGGGAATGAGCAACGGCGTCCTGGCAGAAGGCGAAGTCTGCGCCTCAACCACCAATCGTAATTTCATCGGCCGAATGGGCAAAGGCGGCATGATCCATTTAATGAGCCCGGCAACCGCTGCGGCCTCAGCCATTGCAGGCCATATCGCCAATTCCCCTCTTTTCAAGGAATAGCAAATATAAATTCAACTCTAAGGGATCGGATTAAGCATGGATACAATTAAAAACTTCAGCGGCAAGGCCTTGTTTCTGGATCGTGCGGATATCAACACCGACGAAATCAT
>JAQYWI010000057.1 GCA_030145015.1 Desulfobacterales bacterium | reverse complement strand
TCCCAAGGGTTTTTGTAAGCTACGGTGCCTACAAACTCAGGCTTTTCAGAGTCTCCAAAATTGATTCCTATACCTACCGAACCGTGGCACATGTGGGTACAGTTTCTCCTGAAAATATAGCTCCCCGTCCTTTGATTACCGCCTATAGGCAAACCTTCATTATTCACAAATTTGCTTGTGTCAATAAGTCCTTTTTTCATAAAAAGTGCAAGATCAGCGATCTCGTTATTACCAATATATTCTATAAAATCGTGTTTTTTTTGGGCGCCTCTCTTGTTTACGTTCTCAAGTTCCTCTATGGACATTTTCTTAGCTGCCTCATACACCCCTTTGAATCCGGTGTAGTGAGACCCCTTGCCATAGGCGCCGTTCTTGCCACGATAGTCCCAACCATGACACTCCTTGCACCGGTAGGTGTCATATCCACTCCGCTTGTTAGCGCTTTGTTCCTTCCATAGCGGGTGGTCTTTTTGGGGTTTCTCCGTATCAATCGTGGTTTTCCACCAATCGTCATAAAGTTGTCCGCCACGGCTTATGCGCAACAGTTCATCGAGTTTGTCATTTTCTTCCTGCGAATATGATTGGGGGTATAATTGCTGAGTTGATCTGTCCATCATGCCTCCCCCCATCTGGGACCATGCAGCAGCACCAAAAACTGTCAAAACCAACGAGATCATAGTAATTCTTATCATATTGCCCTCCTTAGTGAGGATAGTTGTTTCAGCGACCTTGCATCAATTAGTATTCAAATCCAACGGTTGAATTGAGTGGCGAGGCCTATTGGGTTGACCTAAAAGGGTCGGCTGTATTCCGCGTCCACTCCAATGAATGGTTCGGCTTTGCCCCATGGCAACATGCTCTGCCAGATCTGACTTCTCAGTGAGCACTGACCATTTCAAGGAAAAGCGATCATTTTCTGCCGCTCCTCATCCCACATTTTCAGTCGAATGCACGAAAGGCTTTTAACGATTGTGAGCGGCGCTTTTCCTTGCAGCGCCGGAACGGCATCGTAACACTTCTTCAGACGGTAATTGGGGATTCTGGGGCTCAGATGGTGGACATGGTGATAACCAATGTTGCTGGAAAACCACCGCAGCACAGCAGGCAGTTTGTAAAATGAACAGCCTTCCATGGCGGCGCGCAGTGGCTCCCACTCGCTTTTGCGTGCCCAATACCCCCCGGGGAACTGATGCTGCACGTAAAAAAGCCAGATTCCCGCCGCCCCCGCAAAACACAACACCGGAAACTGGATCAAAAGGTACGTTCGCCATCCAATAAACCGGTCGGCAACCAAAACCACGACGACGATGAGCAGATTGGTGAAAACAACGCTCATTCGTTCTTTTCGCTTCACCCAGCGCGTCGGAAGCCGGTTTCTGAGCAAAAACATGAACAGTGCACCCAGTCCGATCGTCACCACGGGGTTACGGTAAAGCCTGTATTGCAAACGTTTCTTCTTCGATACGTTCTCATATTCCGTGAGCGTCATGGTCCAGATGTCGCCGAATCCCCGCGCATCGAGGTTCGCGTAAGTCACGTGGTGTCGAAGGTGGGCGAAGCGCCAGTCTTCAAAAGGAGTGAATACCAACACACCGAGGAAGTAGCCGAAGAATGTGTTGACGCCCTGCCGCCTGAAGAACGAACCATGCACACAGTCGTGAAATAAAATGAATAACCGGACCATGAAAGCGGCGGCAGGTAGGGCGAGAATCAGAGTCAACGTGTAAGAGTAGCCGAGTTGAATCGACCGGATCATCAGATACCATAGGCCGCAGTAAGGGACGATCGTGTTTATCAACTGCCAGATAGCTTTGCGGTTGTCGGAATTTCTGAAAGTCGCCAGTACCGGGTACCAATCGGGCCATAGGCGTCCAGGACTTTTCCTTTTTGAATTGCTTTTGGCCCTGTCCGATTCATGCACAACCATTTTCGAACCTCCGCCTAGCTGTGCCTCCCTTCGAGGCCTCGGCTTCGTTCTGTCGGGGCATTTTCTCGTTCAAGAGGGTTAACGAAAAGGAGCCACCCCGTGGTTGTCGATCATTTCATGTGCCTGCCGAACAAGTAATTATACGGATCTGGATACATGAAACACCATAGGGAATCAACCGGTATTTCAAATTTTGGTCAACTCTGGCATCATCGGTGCACACTAAGTGTTCTATGAACCTGACTGCATAATGCAACAGCTAAGGTAAAATATTTTGGCTTGCCTAAAAGTGTGACATACGTGCCTGCTCACACATCTGATAATCCAATCCATAAATTGTGGATTCCGAAGTACAATCAAAACAATTTGAAAATTTAAATTTTCATCCAAATACCTTGACTTGATTTAGAATCAGCTGCTAATTTCACCATAATTAATAAATGCACGCCTTCAATCAGGGCCGGTTTTTATCTGAGGGTAAAATCTATTTGTCATTGTGGCAACCCGAAGTTGGGAACCATGATAATATTTTGAGAGGAGGGTGACACTATGGCGAACGGAACTGTAAAATGGTTTGACGAAAAAAAGGATTTGGCTTCATTGAACAAAATGATGAGCCCGATGTATTCGTTCATCACACAGCCATCAATGCAACTGGGTTCTGAAGCGCGCCGTTGTAACGGAGTCTGTGGATAGAAAAGGGAGGCGCATGGATGTTCCATTGATCGAATTCAAGGAAGTCACAAAACGGTTCGGTTCCCGAACCATCCTTGATCATGTCAACCTGCAGATATATGAAGGACAGATCACCACCATTATCGGTCTTAGCGGTTCCGGTAAGAGCGTTTTGCTCAAACACATCATCGGGTTGCTCAAGCCGGACGAGGGCACCATTCTTTTCCGAGGCAAGCCTCTCAACCGGATGAAGAAGAATGAAATGGAAGCCTGTTCGGGCCAGATGAGTTACATGTTTCAAGGCAACGCCCTCTTTGACTCGATGACGGTCTATGAGAATGTCGCCTTGCGCTTGCGGAAAACGACAAACTTGAGAAATGCGGAAATCGGTCGCAGGGTTATGGCCAGAATCGAGCAAGCAGAACTCAGCGGGTCGACCTACAAGTATCCCTCGCAGATCTCAGGGGGCATGCAGAAGCGGTTGGCCATTGCGCGGGCCTTGATCACTGATCCTCAGATTGTCCTTTTTGACGAACCCACCACCGGCTTGGACCCTGTCCGAAAAAATGCAATCTTGAGTATGATTGCCCAATATCACAAAAAGTTCGGGTTTACTGCGATTCTGGTCAGCCACGAGATCCCGGATATTTTTTTTATATCAAACCGAATTCTCGCCCTCTATGATCGAAGGATCGTTTTTCAAGGTACACCGGAGGAACTGGAAGCGTTTGAGCACCCATTCAAAGAAGACGTCATCCAAAGTATCGAGGGTTTGCAGGAAGAATTAACCGGCCTTTACTCCAGGCATTATTTCAAAACACGGTATCAAACCGAATTGAAATACGGAGCGCTCCGTGGAATTTACGTGGTTCTGGCTTTTACTCTGGATAACCTGGATGCAATCAGTGCCAGCTTGGGATACGAAGTGGCACCGGAAGCCATACGATGCATGGGCGCGTATATCGATAAGCACTTTGGTGTGTTGGGAGGGTTCTCCACCCGCCAGAGCACCAATGAATTTGTTACGGTGCTTCCCAATGCAGATCTGGCTGAAGTTGAGGGCATTCTCGAGGGATTTACCAAGGACTTCCAACAGCAGGGCCTTCGTGACATTCAGACTGCCGTGAGCCAGAGGGCGGTTTCGGTGGAATGCGTTGAATTCGTGATTCTTGTCGGACTTGCCCAGGGTCAACCCGGTGTCGAGTTAGAATCCATCATAACGCTCGCAAAAAATCACCACAAGGAGATCGCCCGATTCAGCTGCGACGCGGCGGGCATCCGATTGGCTCGATCTTTCCCAAACCAGAACTCATTATACCGCTGATCGAATATGGTAATATCTTCCTTGCGGTAAATGAGATTGATCCGCAGTAGACACCTAAATTGGTTTGGCTTGAAGATATCAATCAAGGGCAATCCCTGGAGGGTATCAAATGATATCAAAACCGCTGATAAGTCTGACTGACCTAGTCGCGTGAATGTTTTCTTTTCATTTATCTTGCGTTGATTTAAGTTAAGTTTAGGAATATTCAATAAAGCCAGAGGCGTAAATGCGTCTTCATCAAAAATATACCATAAAGGCCCCCTATGACACCTTTTAAGACTGTCAACGAAGAGGAAGTTCAGAGGATTAACAGGCTCCAGCAAAATTCATTTGATAAACTATACCAACTCTTTGAGCCGCCTTTGCCTGCGGGCGTGCCCGAACGTCTTGAGCAAATAGTAGCACATGGCAAGATCACCAGGGGTGATACAGTTCTTGATGTGGGGTCTGGCACGGGAATTTTGATACCCATTATCAAGAAATATAAGCCCGGTTGCATTCATGCCTGCGACTTTTCAGAAGGTATGCTGGAACAATTGAGAAAAAACTACCCTTACGTGAAAACCATTATGGCGGATGTTCGGGATCTCAATTTGCCGGGAGGCAGTATCGATGCGGCTTTCCTTAATGCCTGTTATCCCAACATCGTTAACAAGGCAAGTGCTTTCTCTAATCTCAGCAGGATGATGAAAGCTGAGGGGCGCATTGTGATCAGTCATCCCCTGGGGAAAGCATTCATTCTTTCATTAAAAGAAATTGTTCCTTTCCCTCTTGATGAATTCCCGAAAAGGCCGGAAGCCGGTGCTTTGCTCAAGCCCTTTGGGTTTGAAATAGAAACGTTCATTGACGAACCCAAGCTTTACATCCTGGTTGCCACAAAATGCAGATTCAAGGCGGCAGTTGACAAGGTTGAATAACTGAGTGCGGCTGAAAGTCAAAGACCTTTAGACGGCAAGATGCGTCAGACATCCAAAATATCGAAAATGTAAACTGAAAGGAGACGATTAAGATGAACGAGAAAAGAGACGCCTATGTGCAAAAACTGAAAGCTCAATTGGACGAATGGAACGCTGATATCAACAAGCTGGAAGCTAAGGCTGATCAGGCAGAGGTCAGGGCGAAAATCGAGTATCACAAACGGATTGCTGATTTACGTGCAAGGCGTAAAGAAGTTGAGGATAACATCGGGGAACTGCAACAGGCCGGAGAAGGGGCCTGGGAAGATCTTAAGCAGGGGCTTGAAAATTCATGGGAAATTCTCAAGGCAAGTTTCACAAAAGCCAAATCCGAGTTCGAGCGGGGATACAAAGAAGACAGGGAAGATTCCAAGTAAAACGTTGGTTCCAAAACAACTTATGAAAATTTTATCGACACTTGAGATTTGATAGTGCTTAATCTGTGATATCCCTCTGTCAGATCGAAAAACCGCCCATCTCAAAAACCTGTGATAAGTCTGACTGATCCGCAAAATCGCAAAACTACAGATTTGGAGTTTTAATCACTATTGATCAATTTAATAAATATAAGAGGAGTGTAATAAGACTTTTCAGACTGTGGATTACACAATGCCAAACATACAAAATATTGGCCACACAAAAATTGCGTATAGCGCCTACATGTATGATTTGGAGGGATTTAAAATTTGTTGGATGTGCTGATGCAATATGAAATTTTGGGGTTTTGAAGATTATTGAATGATGGTTCACATCTTAACTATTAATTATTCGTCTTTCCTTATTCGTAAATAATAAAACTCAGATCTCAATATGAGAAATGGGCTATTTGCTTCAGTCCATGGATAGCTCCTGGGTTTTGTTGGACCGGAAAAAGTTATAATTTCATGGACGTCCCCTATCTTGTCATCTGTCTTCTGACTTCTGTTCGGTGTTAAATTCAGACATACCGAAACCAAAAATCTTCAATTTGATCAAAGTTTGACTTTACTTCCCGGGCACCGGACACGATTTCCCCATGTCCGGACAGCAGCAGCTCAACATCCAATTGGGACATGCGCTTAATACTTTCTTTTATGGTTGCACCATCGCCGCCGGGTAGATCGGTGCGCCCGAGGCCTTCTTTGAAAACAAGGTCGCCGCTAAACAGTGCCTTTTGCGTCGGCCAGTAGAGACAGACCGAACCGGGCGAGTGGCCCGGGGTATGGAAAACCTGCATTTCAAGACCGTCCAGGGAAAGCTCGCCTTCTTTGAGAAAAAAGTCAGGCGAAAAGGCTTCGATATCGATTCCAAAGGCAGCACTCATTTGTTTGCCGGCGGTTTTCGCCCAATGCCATTCAGTTTCGTGCAAAGTAAATAGAACCGATTTTTCCTTGAATAATTGGACGGCTTCAAGGTGGTCCGGATGGGCATGGGTGCAGATGATCAGATCGATGTCATCCGTTTTTAATCCCAGATCACGTAACCCCCCTTCAACATGTTCGAATAAGGCGAGATGGCCGGGATCAATCAATACCCGGGTCGGGCTGTCGATAAAATATGTGTTGCAATTGTTGGCTGTCATAGACTGCCAGATAAAGGCGTGAAGATTATTTACGATTTTCATAAAGCTTTTCCTCAGAATATCTGCGTTAAATCGACCTGAAAACCGGACTTAATTCTCATATTTTAGGGATAAAATTACGGTATATCAACGTCTTACTTTATAATAGGCAAAGAAAATTTTGGTCTGAAAATCGAACCATTGGTGCAAAACGTTAGATACGATATTTTGACACAGTAATGCACATAATTTGACATTTTTTGCACACTTCTTTTAATTATTCGAAGCGGTTTATTTCAATAAGGCATTGAAATTTAAGTATTTATTTATCGATGGTATTTTTGTATAATTTTTGCATATTTTTTTGGAATAAATTTAATCGTATAAGGGAGTCCTGGTCATGAAAAAGCATTTGATTTTGTTTGTCGCCTTGTTGTTTGCGATCTCCGGCTGCGCCGCCACGAATAAGGCCGGCGAAAATCCGGTTGAACGCATGGTGGATGATTCGACGATTACAACCCGGATTAACCATGAAATGGTTAAAGACGAAGTCGTTAAAGCCCGGCAGATTGACGTCGACACCATTGGCGGCCACGTCACACTGACAGGTGTGGTCGGCACCCGTAAAGAATCCGCCCGTGCAGTCAAAATCGCCCAGGGTGTCGCCGGTGTAAAATCCGTCAGCAATAATCTTCAGATTGGTGAACGGAGCTATGGCAATATCTGGGATGACAATCTGATCAGCAATAAAATCAAAGCCAAGCTGATTGCCGAACCCGAAGTCCGTTCGCTCAATATCGATGTCGACGTCTATCTGGGTGTTGTCACCCTTACAGGGATCGTCGGCAGCAAGTATCAGAAGGACCGGGCTATCGCGCTTTCGCGCAGCACCGACGGAACCGTCAAAGTCATCGACAATCTCAAGGTCCAATAAACTGCAAGGTTTCGGGTGTCAGGTGCCAGGAATAAGCAGGTTTCAGGTGTCGCGCACACGTTATATTGGTTTGATTGGTTTAATTCGTTCAATGGGTTCGGTTTAAGATAACCAATTCAACCAATGAGACAAATAAAACTAATTTAACAAATCCTTGCACTCTGAACAATAAACACTGAAACCCGACACCTGAACTCTTATCCACTGTCTTCCACAGTTTTGACTATCCTCTGCAACACATCGCCGGCTTTATCCTGAATGAGCACGTCGCACATATCATCGCAGGGCGTTTCCGACAGATTGACGATGGCCAGAAAGGCGCTGTTTTGCTTGGCGTAAATCGGCATATGCGCCGCCGGCTGAACCAGCAGCGTTGATCCCACCACGAGAAAAAAATCACATGCTTGCGAAAGGGAAGTCGCTTTTTCGACTTCGACCACCGGCATAGCCTGGCCGAATGAAATCGTATCCGGTTTTAAATAACCGCCGCATTCACATTCCGGAGCCCGATCACCGGAATCCAGTCGCTTTCGGGTTTCCTCGGTGGAAGTGATTTTGCGGCAACTCATACAACGGATGCGCCGGGTATTGCCGTGGAGCTCGATTACGTTTTCATCCGCAAGACCGGATTCCTGGTGCAGCCCGTCTACATTCTGGGTGATCACCGCCTGGAGCAGCCCCATCCGGTAAAGCCTGGCTATCGACAGATGTCCGGCATTCGGTTTGGCCCGGGTAATACCACTGTAGAGTTCTTTCCAGCGCCGCCAGTACTCTTCTCGTGCGTCTTTTGAGCTCATAAATTCGTCAAAATAGACTGGGCGGAATTTGTCCCAGATACCGCCCTGGCTTCTGTAATCCGGTATCCCGCTTTCGGTGGAAATACCGGCGCCGGTAAATACAATGTTTTTACCGCCTTGCTTTATTCTATCCGCAATTAGTGTTATTTTGTCTTCCATAGTCGTAAATCCTCAGGTTTCGGGTGTCAGTGTTCAGGTGTCAGCAAACAGATGACGGGGGACGGAAATGAGTGATCAGATGCGGTGTTACATCTTCCTGTTTTTACCATCTGTCTTCTGTCGTCTGATCTCTGATACCTGACACCTGACACCTGAAACCTGAAGCGTGACGGCCGGGAACCGGCTTTCAGGCTTCTTTGAATTCCGCAACCAACTGCTGCAGTGAAGCTTTGGCATCGCCGAAGAGCATGCGGGCATTTTCTTTGACAAAGAGAGGATTGTCCACACCGGCAAACCCGGCGGCCATAGAGCGTTTAAGTACGATTACCGTTTTAGCCATATCGGCGTTGATCACCGGCATTCCGTAAATCGGGCTCGAAGCCATTTCTCTGGCAGCCGGGTTGACAACATCGTTGGCGCCGATGACGACACAAACATCAATGGATTCCATTATCGGATTGACACTATCCATTTCCGCCAGTTGCTCGTAAAGAACATTGGCTTCGGCAAGCAGAACATTCATGTGTCCCGGCATTCGACCGGCCACCGGGTGAATCGCATAACGAACCTCGGCACCGTTGTCTTCCAGAATGTCGCCAAGCTCCCGGACCGCATGTTGCGCCTGGGCCACGGCCATGCCATAACCCGGAACAAAAACCACGGATCGTGCGGCTTCAAGGATATAATAGGCATCTTCCGGGCTGATCGGATGCGGTTCTCCTTGAACTTCTCCGCCGCCTTCTTTGCTGACGGCGGCCTGCAATCCGCCAAAGAGGACATTGGCAAGGGAACGGTTCATGGCTTTGCACATGATAGCGGTTAAAATAAGACCACTGGCGCCCACCAGTGCCCCGGCAACGATGAGAACATTGTTGAGAATTATAAAACCGGCGGCACTGGCGGCCAGACCGGAGTAGCTGTTTAGCAGGGCAATCACCACCGGCATGTCGGCGCCGCCGATCGGGATGACCCCCAGGACCCCCAGAACCAGCGCCAGGCAAATGATGACAATGAAAATCACATAAGAAAACGGGGTCGCCGGATTATATGCAAAGATGGCCCCGCACAATAAAATAGCAACAATAAGGGTTGCGTTGACGATTTGTTGACCGTGAAAAAAAATCGGTTTGCCCGACAGTCTTTCTGACAGTTTCCCGTAGGCAATCACGCTTCCAGAAAAAGCAACACCGCCAATCAGAACGGCCAGCAGCGTGGCGATCGTAATAAAAAGATTACTATCGGGTGCGCTGTGATAATTTTCCCAGCCCACCAGCAAGCTGGCCAGCCCTCCAAAACCGTTTAAGACGGCCACCATTTGCGGCATGGATGTCATTTTAACGGTGCGAGCGGCAATCACACCGATCGCCGCGCCGACAACCATACCGGCAATCACCAATGAGAACGACAGGCAGCATTCAAACAGCGCCGAGGCAACGGCAATCAGCATGCCCAGAGCAGAAACCAGGTTGCCCCGTTGGGCACGTTCCGGTCTGCCGAGCATTTTGATTCCGATAATGAAGAGAATAGAAGCAACGATGTATCCGAGATCAATAAGAATTTCGATATAATCCGTCATTTCTGCTCCTCGTCTTTGCGTTTAAACATCGCCAGCATTCGATTGGTAACCAGGTATCCTCCGACCACGTTGATGGTTGCCAGAATGAGTGCAATCGTACCGACTATGGAAGCAACCGTGTCCGCACCGGTTCCGGCAGCCGTAAGGGCGCCAACGATTGTGATACCGGAAATGGCATTGGTTCCCGACATCAAAGGGGTGTGCAATTGCGACGGCACCTTAGTAATCAGCTCCACCCCGAGAAAAATAGCCAGCACGAATACAAAGATTAAAAGACCGATGGACATGGTATCATCTCCTTCAAGCGGTTGAGGTAGATATTTTTTGGTGATTAACGCTACATAAAAGTAAGTTTCGAAGTGACTTTCTCTATGGAGTACTGGAGTGTTGGAAGATTCTTGAAACTCTGAAGATCGGTCTCCTTTTCCCATTACTCCATTACTCCAATACTCCAACACTCCATTGGCTATCTTTTGACTCACTTCTGATAAAGTTTCCGAATAATCTCATTTATAAATTCACCCTTATAGGTGATGACACACCCCTTAATGATTTCGTCTTCAAAATCAAGCCTGAAGCGCTTTTCTTCTTCATTCCAAAAGGCTTCAACCAGAGCGAACAGATTGGCAGAAAACATCTGGCTGGCATTAACCGCCACTTCTCCAGGCAGGTTGGCCAGACCGACGATGTGAACGCCATTGACGTCAACTTCCTGACCCGGTTGCGAACCGGCGACATTGCCGCCGTTTTCTACGGCCAGGTCTACCAGCACCGATCCCTTCGACATGCCCCGGATCATATCTTCTGTGATAATCAAGGGTGCCTGCCTGCCGAATACCTGGGCGGCTGTGATCACAACATCGGAAGCTGCACAAACTTTAGCCATCTCCTCCCGTTGTTTTTGCAATTGTTCGTCGGTCAACGCTTTGGCGTATCCATCTTTTGTCTGGCCGGTTTCTCCCAGATCTACCTTTACAAAGCGTGCCCCCAAAGATTTTACCTGTTCCTCGACTACCGGTCGGGTGTCAAAGGCATCAACCCTGGCGCCCAGCCGTTTTGCAGTCGCTATGGCTTGCAGGCCTGCAATCCCGACGCCGATGACAAAAACTCTGGCAGGCGATATTGTACCTGCCGGTGTCATCATCATCGGGAATATTTTATCCAGGCGTTCGGCGGCGATAATCACCGCCACATATCCGGCTAAATTTGATTGTGAGCTGAGCACGTCCATTTTCTGTGCCCGGGTGATGCGCGGAATCATCTCCATGCTGATTGAAGCGACGCGCTTATTTTTCAAGGCTTCAATTAACTCCCGTTCGTTAAAGGGGTCCAACAAACTCACATAGATGCTCTCTTCTTTGAGCAAGGCGACTTCTTCAAGCGTTGGTTTGCGGATGCGCAAGACCACATCCGCAGCCTGGAACAAATTACTTCGGTCTGCTTCCAAAGAAGCCCCCGCTGTCGCGTAATCTTCGTCGGAGATGTTTAATGTTTGTCCTATTCCGGTTTCAACCGTAATATGCGCTCCCATTTTCACCAGCCTGGCAATATGTTCGGGAATCAGCGCCACACGGGTTTCGCTCGGATGAACTTCTTTGGGCACGCCAATATTCATAATATGTTTTTATCCTTTCCGGCCTAGTGTTGTGTCCCGCAGCTAATTTACAAAACACGGTCTTATTTTAGGTTTCAGGTGTCATGGTTCAAAAATGTGCGGATAGGCTAGGACACTATAAGGCTGGGAAGCTGGAAGGCCAGGAAGCTGGAAAGCTGAATTATTTGCGAGCCTTTCAGCCTCATAGCCTCCAAGCTTCCCAGCTTCCCAGCCTATGAGCTATCAGCTACGAGCTATTTTGCCCGACACCCGAACGCTGAAACCAGAGTTATTACGACTTTTGTAACATTTTTGTTAGGCATAACACTCGGTAGCTTATTCGAAATCGGCAGTAAAATCTTAGAGAATTTAAGACTTATTTTCTTCTCAGTCAATTTGATTATGGCATTGGGCCTGCGACGAGCTCAGTCGAATCGAATTTGGCTGATCTTCACTGTGTTTGCTTCTTGAAGCGTTGGAATATTTCAAGGGTTTGTTTGCGGGTATTTTCCCTGGTGCCTGAATTGTCGATTACAATGGTGGCCAGGTCTTTTTTTTCCTCGATCGGCATCTGGGAGCGGACCCGGGCCCGGGCATCGGCTTCCGAGATGCCATCCCTGCGCATCAGTCGCTTAATCTGGGTATGCTCGGGCACATAAACGACGATAACTTCAGAAAGATCCCTGTGCATTTGAGCTTCCATCAGCAGCGGTATGTCCAGAATGACAATTGTATTCGGATGGGTTTTTTCGATGTGTTTCAGCTGGAGATTTGTTTCTTTGCTTACATACGGGTGTACAATACGGTTGAGCAGTTGTTTTTTCTGAGGGTCATTAAAAATAATATCGCCAAGTACAGTGCGGTCGATCGCACCGTCCGGCGACAGAACGTTTTCACCAAAGGCGTCTATGATTTCCTGGTAAGCCGGCAGACCTTTTTTGACCACATCCCGGGCAATCCGGTCGGCATCAATGATAACAGCGCCGGCATTTTTAAGGATACGTGATACCGTTGATTTTCCGGATGCGATTCCGCCTGTCAGCCCGATAACCTGCACGAAAGACCTCCTTGTAAATGGCGTTGCCGGCCAATTATATGCAGCCATAATAGAACACCGGCTGTTTTGTCAATACTGATCTATCAATCGGCATTGAATCCCGGCTAGCTGCCGGCCCTTGCTTTTGACCTGTCGTGCATTACTATAGTTTAGGTGTTGAACAACCTTATCTTGGACTGAATGGTAAGGGCTTTGCCCTGATGAATTCAACTTATTTGTTATAATCTAATAGAACTTTAGAGACGTTAATCGTCTTTGCGGTGGATCAAGGGAGGTGATTCCTATGGCAGAAGAAAATTTTAAGATGGCCGCAGATGTGTGTTCATATGTGGATGATGACCGCAAGCTCTTAAATCTGGAAATTTGCATACCGGGTGTTAAAAAAGAAGATATCCATCTGAAGATGCTTGATGACAGCTTCAGTCTCAACGCTCCCCGGGAAGACTATGACTACGTTACCACGGCAGCTTTCTGCTGTCCGGTTAATGCCAAAGACGCATCAGCGAAATATGAAAACGGAGTTCTGAAAGTCACGATACCGTTCAGAGATCCCATGGACGGAGCGCATGAAGTGTCCATTGGTTAGACGTTAGAAGCGATTGGATGCAAAAATAAAGTGCATCCTTATCCATATTTGATATAAACCCAAAAAGGCGGGGCCGGAAATGGCGCTGCCTTTTTGATTTTGGATTTTGGATTTCGGAATTTGGATGACCGTAGTGAGCTATGCCAACTTAGTCCTCAAACCTCAGCACTCAGTTTTTATCTTTACCCTCCATTTGACTTATTTTCGCACTACCACAACGTGATATTATTGTATCCTACAATGTCGTAATATCGTATAACCTATTTAATTTATTATTAATAAAAATTCTCAAATAAGTAAAAAAATATTTGACATTGTTTTCTTTCTTGACTATTAAAGTCGACAAACTTCCTGACTATCATAGTCGACAAACTTCCCGACTCTAAGAGTCGAGAAAGCGATCAGATGCTGATCACCAAAAAAAATCAATATGCCTTGCGGGCCATATTTGAACTCGCCAAACATGACGGACGCGGTCCCCGGAAAATTTCTGATATTGCCAAAGCGCAGGCCATCCCTGCAAAATTCCTGGAAGTCATTCTCAACCAGCTCAAAGGCAGCGGACTGGTGGATTCCAAACGCGGCTTTTACGGTGGTTACTATTTAATTCGATCTCCCGAGAAAATTACGGTGGGAGACATTATGCGTTTTTTGGAAGGCGCTGTGGACCCGACCGACTGTGTGGCGCTGGTTCCCGAAACCAATTGCCCGTTTAAAGGGGATTGCGCATTTTTCCCCATGTGGAGCCGGATAAAAGATGCGATTTTCAGTGTTTATGATGAAACCACCATTATCGATCTCCTCGAAAACGAAAAAGCAGATGTGAATTGTCGGTGAAAAAATATAGAGATCCGCATTTAAACAATTGTTGCATACAAGGAACACAAGGAAGCAGAATATGAAGAAGGCAAAAACACGGCTAAGCTGGACTGGAATCAAACTTATTGTTCTTACGGTTTCAATCTGCCTGACCGCTACCGGAATTTACGGGGCCAAGGGACCATCTGAATCTGCGACTCAAAAACGGGCAGACATCATTCGCATTGATGCCATGCAGGCATTTGGCAGGCTGGAACGGCCGCCGGTGACATTTCTTCACCAGAAGCACACCGAAGCACTGGCAACCCAAAACAAGGACTGCAGCGCCTGTCATTTGGTTGAGAATAATCGTCTGGTCCCCAAATTTAGGCGGCTTAAGAACACCGCCAAACAGGAAGTGATGGATAATTACCATGCCAATTGTGTTGCCTGCCACCAGGAAACAGCTGCCGCCGGGCAAAAAAGCGGTCCGGTGGTTTGCGGTGAGTGCCATAAGGACAGACCGGATCTTGTTTCCATATGGCAACCGATCGGCATGGACAGATCCTTACATTACAGGCATTCCAAAGCGCAAGACAAAAAATGTGAGCGCTGCCATCACGAGTTCAATGAAGTCACCAAAAAGCTATTTCATGCCGAGGGCAAAGAGGGCACCTGCCGCTATTGCCATAAAGACGTCACCGAAGAAAACCGGATTTCATTACAGCTGGCGTCGCATCTGGCCTGCATTGACTGTCATAGCAAAACCCTGGCCAAATTCGATGATGCCGGTCCGATTACCTGCGGCGGCTGTCACGACCCTGCCCAGCAAAAGCTGGTTGAAAAACTTGAAGTGGTACCCCGCATGAAGCGCAACCAGCCGGATATGGTCTTTGTGCGCACCACCAAGTCCGGAATCAAGAATTCAAACCCGGCGACCCGCATGAACCTGGTACCATTCAATCACAAGGCCCATGAAAATTATAATGATACCTGCCGGGTTTGCCATCACGCCAATTTAAACGCCTGTGTCCAATGCCATACGCTGCAGGGCACTAAAGAAGGCGATCAGGTTACGCTTGAAGCGTCAATGCACCGTCTCAATGTAGATATGAGCTGTTTGGGCTGCCATGATTTGAGCCAGCGTGACCCCAAATGTGCCGGCTGTCATGCCGGTATTGCCAGGGCGCGACAGCAGGATCCCGATGCCTGTCAGGCCTGTCATATGGGGGATGTGACCCGGGTTGCCGAGCGCATTCAAAATACCGAAGAGAAAGATCTGGTTGCCGGGATACTTGATTCCCGCAACCCCGTAACCCATACGTTTGCCGAGTCGGATATACCGGAAAATGTCGAGATGAAGACCTTGATGAACCAATACGGGCCGGTAAAGCTGCCGCATCGCAAAATTGTCCAGACGTTGTCCGGCAACATTAAAGATAACAAACTGGCCCGCTATTTTCATCGAGACGAAAACACGCTCTGTCAGGGCTGCCATCATAATAGCCCGGCGGCCAAAAAGCCGCCCGGTTGCGCCAGTTGCCACGGCCGGCCCTTCGATGAGAGGGATCCGTTCAAGCCGGGACTCATGGCGGCTTACCATCGCCAGTGTATGGAATGCCACGAGGCGATGAACATTGAAAAACCGGTGGCAACCAATTGTGTCGCTTGCCATCAGAAAAAAGGATAGCTTCTGACGAATTATTTGTAGTTTGAAAAAGAAGGGGTAACTATGTCGATAACACGCAGAAAGTTTCTTGGCTGGTTGGGTGCTGCAACTGCGGGCACGACGCTGGGGAAAACCGCCAACGCGGCTTCAAACAAGCATTTTGGCGGTTATCCGAAAAGCATGGGGGTGTTGTTTGACAACACCCGTTGTATTGGATGCCGCAAATGTGAGGAAGGATGCAACACCGTCAACGAGCTGCCGGCTCCGGATTTGCCGTTCGATGATCTTTCACTTCTGGAAACCAGACGTCGAACCACCCCCAAAGCTTATACCATTGTCAATCGCTACGACACTGTCAGCAATGTCAATGTTAAGGGGCCGCTGTACCGCAAGGTGCAGTGCAACCATTGTCTGGAACCGGCATGCGCCTCGGCTTGCTTTGTGCGGGCGTTTACAAAGACTCCCAAGGGCGCTGTGATTTACGATGCGTCGGTTTGTGTGGGCTGCCGCTACTGTATGATTGCCTGTCCCTTTGAAATTCCAACCTACGAATACGATAAAGCCCTCGAACCGCGGGTGATGAAATGCACCCTGTGTTATCCGCGAATTGTAAAAGGGCTGCTTCCCGGCTGTGTCCAGGCGTGCCCGACCGAAGCGCTAACCTTCGGCAAACGCACCGATTTGTTGAAGATCGCCCGGGAGCGGATCTCCAGATTTCCGGATCGGTATGTGGATCATATTTACGGCGAGAATGAAATGGGCGGCACCAGCTGGCTGTATCTGTCCGCGGTGCCTTTCAAAGAGGTCGGGATGCGCGAAGACCTGGGTATCATCCCTGCACCCAACCTGACCGCCGGTGCCCTCAGCGGTGTGCCGGTTGTCGTGGGCCTCTGGCCGGTGCTGCTCACCGGCATTTATGCCATGTCAAAGCGCAAAGAGAAAATTGCGAAACAGGAAACGGCAGCGGCGGTTGCAGCTGCCGTTGAGCAAACCAACGCCGAGGCAAAAGCCAAATATGCCAAGGAAATGGAACAGGTACAGAAATTAAAACAAAAAGAGATCGAAAGCGCGGTGAAAAAGGCGCTTGAAGAAGCTGCCAAACCCGAAGAGGAAGAAGTTTCCGACACGCAACCTGAAGAAGCTGATAAGAAGCCAACCGAGGAGGATTCCTGATGTCTGATGAAGCGGCGACAACCGGTAAATCTTTTTTAACCCCCTTTAATGTGATTGCCGGAATTATTGTCATACTGGGATTAATTGTCACGGCCTTGCGCTTTACAGGCGGCTTGGGCGCAGTTACCAACCTGTCCGATTATAATCCCTGGGGGATATGGATCGGGTTTGACCTTCTGGTGGGTGTGGCCCTGGCAGCCGGGGGATTCGTTACCTCAGCGGCGGTATACATCTTCGGTATGAAAAAATACCATTCAGCGGTCCGGCCGGCGATTCTGACCGGATTTCTGGGCTATACTCTGGTTGTTATCGCATTGAATTATGATGTTGGCAGGCCCTGGCGCTTGCCCTACCCGTTTATCATGCAGCAGGGAACCACATCGCTGTTGTTTGAAGTGGCCGCCTGTGTCGCGCTTTACCTCACAGTGCTTTTTATTGAATTTTCACCGGCAGCCATGGAATGGCTGGGTCTGAAACGGGCACGCAACCTCGTGATTAGGCTGACATTGCTTTTAACCATCTTCGGCGTTGTTCTGTCTACCCTGCACCAGTCATCGTTAGGCGCGCTGTTTTTGATCGCACCGGCAAAACTTCATCCGCTATGGTATTCACCCTATCTGCCGGTGTTTTTCTTTGTGTCGGCTATCATTGCCGGTCTTTCGATGGTCATTTTTGAGAGCACCCTGTCGCACCACTATTTTGCCGACAAAATGGATGAATCTCATTTGAAGGAAAAAGATACCGTTGCGCTGGGGTTCGGCAAAGCCGCATCGCTGGTGCTGGCCGGCTATTTTATCGTCAAGGTGATCGGCATATCGGCAGCCAATAACTGGCACCTGCTGGCAACCAATTATGGCCTCTGGTTTCTGGTCGAGTTGTTGGGTTTTATTGCCCTGCCCAGCTTTCTGTATGCCGTCGGAGTGCGGGATAAAAATTTAAAACTGATTAAATGGACGGCCGCCTGGACGGTCCTGGGTATCATTCTTAACCGCCTGAATATTTCTCTGGTGGCATTCAACTATCACCTGCCGTCCAGTGAACGCTATTTCCCGCATTGGATGGAAATCGTCATTTCGGTTTTTCTGGTGACAGTGGGCATCATCGCATTTCGCTTTATCGTCACCCGGATGCCGATTTTGTATTCGCATCCGGATTATGAAGATCATTGAGAATATAGTTTAATTAGCCGTTTAAAGCCGGTTGCAGGGGATAGATACAAACTATAATGAAGGGATTGTATTTGAATAAATTCGAAATTCGAATCTCGCCTGATTTAATAAAATTGGCCGAAACAAATTCGAATTTCAAATGACCGAAATTAGAAACGTTTTGAACATTTGAATTTAGAATTTTTGACATTGTTTCGTATTTCGTGCTTCGTATTTTATTCCGCCTATATTATACTTTACTCAATTTGCTGGGAATAGCTCAAATTTTAGAAAGAATTTTAAAGGAAACATTATGGAAGGTACCATTCACACGTTGCAGGAATATATGCTTCACACGGAAAGCATCACTTATATTTTAATTGTCGGTGCGCTTTTGGGCATCACTTTTTTCTGGCTGTTTCTAAGTCAGCGGGACGATGATGAAGAGTAGAACCCATCTCAAAAACGCGTCTAATGGTCCATGGCTGCGTTGTCCCGCGAATTGAAATACTCACGTACTTCGTGTACGCTCCGTTTTCAATTCACGAGACGCCTTACCCTGAACCATGATCCACATTTTTGAGATGGGTTCTACAACAAAGTTTTTGGTGTGAAAATTTTCAATATTTAGCGGTCTGATAATTAGCGGTAAATAGATCAATAAAGGAGTCAGGCATGTATGAATTTTTAACCGGCCCGATGGTATGGATATCATTCGGCATTTTCATTGTAGGCCTGGTTGTCCGGGGTGTGCGTTACATCAGAGGCCTTGATTGGAAACTCGACCGGGTTACTTACAGTGAAAATGTATCCTATGGAGTCAAAGGGGCCTTACGGTCTATTTTATTCTGGATTTTTCCATACGGAACTCGAAGCTGGCGCAAAAACCCCTGGTTTACCCTGTGGGTTTTTGTGATGCATTTCGGTTTGCTTTTTACACCGATTTTTCTGCTGGGACATAATATTCTGTTGAAAGAAAAATGGGGCATCAGCCTCTGGGCGTTGCCCGAAGCCGTGGCAGATGGTTTTACGGTTATCGTTATCGTTTCGGTGGTGTTTTTAATATTGCGCCGCATTGCGCTTCCCGAAGTTAGAATTATTACGAGCTTGTATGACTATCTGTTGCTGCTGATTGCGGTGTCACCCTTTATCACCGGTTTTTTAGCCTATCACAGTGTACCGGATTATTATCCCGTGTTGATTGCCCATATTATTTGCGGGCATATCTTTATAATTGCCATACCGCTTACCAAACTTTCGCATTTCCTGCTTTTCTTTATGACCCGGGCCCAGATCGGCATGGATTACGGTATTAAACGCGGCGGTATGAAGGGTAGGGGCATGGCGTGGTAAAATTTCACTTCGTGAAATTTTAATTTTAATAAAAATAATGTTTGGAATATTGGAATGCTGGAATAATGGCATGCTGGAATAATGGGCTCAAAATGGAAATGTTTTTTAAAATAACAACATTCCAATATTCCATTATTCCACTATTCCTGTTATATGTTACATTGAAGCCAGTCAAAACAATAATAATTATTATAAAATCATAGATGGGGATTTAGAACAATGCCAGAAGGAACACTTTGCAACAAAAAACCCGTAAATGAGATGGAACAACTCCAGGCCCTCCTGGCCGACAAGAGCGGAAAACAATACTATGAGGAGATGAACGAACTGGAGGTGGATCGTAAAGCCCTGTGGGGAACGATCCAGAAAAGCTTAAAATCACGCACCAAAACATGGCTGGATATCTGCTCGCACTGCGGCTTATGTGCCGAAAGCTGCTTTTACTATCTTGCCAACAAACGGGATCCCAAACAGGTCCCTTCCTATAAAATTCAAAAAACGTTGGGTGAAATCATTCGACGCAAGGGGGACGTGGACAATACCTTTATGCAGATGTCCATGGATACAGCCTATTCAAAATGTACCTGCTGTACCCGCTGCGGTGTCTATTGCCCCTTCGGGATTGATACCGGCATTATGTTCAGCTATCTGCGCGGCCTGCTTTACGGCCAGGGTTTTGTGCCCTGGGAAATGAAGATCGGCTCCGGGATGCACCGCATCTTCCGGGCGCAAATGGATATTACCAGCGAAGATTGGGTCGATACATGTGAATGGATGGCGGAAGAATACGAGGAGGACTGGCCCGGGCTGGAAATTCCGGTGGATAAAGAAGATGCGGATATTATTTACACGGTCAATGCCCGGGAGCCCAAACATTATCCGGAAGATATTGCCGAAGCCGCCATTTTATTTCATGTGGCCGGCGAAAACTGGACGGTTCCCAGCAAAGGCTGGGAGGAAACCAGTCTGGCCATGTTTGCCGGCGATTGGGAAGCCTGCAAATTACAGGTCGAATCGGTTTACGACGCCATGGAGCGCTTAAAACCCAAACGCATGGTGGTTACCGAATGCGGCCATGCGTATCGGGCGACCGTTATTGAGGGGCCTTACTGGGCCGGAATTAAATCCGGCAAAACACCCATTGATAGTCTGCATTACGTTGAATGGGTGGCCGAGGCCCTGCGCTCCGGCAAATTGAAAATCGATCCGGCCAAAAAAATCAAAGAGCCGGTAACCTATCAGGATTCCTGCAATTATATCCGCAACGGCGGCCTTGCCGATGTGGCCAGAGAAATTATGAGTTACATTGCCGAGGATTTCCGGGAAATGACACCGAACCGCGAACATAACTTTTGCTGTGGCGGCGGCGGCGGCTTAAACGGTATCGGCCGATACCGGGAACAGCGCAACATCGGCTTGAAGGTCAAGCGCGATCAGATACTTGAAACCGGGGCCAAACTGGTCATCGCCCCCTGCCACAACTGCTGGGATGCCATCCGTGATTTAGAAGAAGTTTATAAAATCGGAATCCGCTGGTCATTCTTAAAACCGCTTTTAATCAGCATGATCGAGGTTCCGGAACATCTTAAACCGCCGGAGGAACCGGAAGAATAGCTTTTCGTATTTGTTATATCGTGTTTGGTGTTTGGTAAGGGATTGTTTTTTCAGCGGAAATGAACAAAACCCAAACACCAAAACCCAAACACCAAACACAAAATACAAAAACGATCCGGCAAACCCGATGACCTCGAGGACTTCTTCTCGGGCACATCGGGTGATAATTGAAACCCCTTGACACTTCCTACCCCTGTTGATAATTAAGCTCTCTTGATTAAATCGAGTCTGATCTCCAAAAAGCTTTCAGGAGCCTTCGTTGATGGTTGAATTTACCTACCGGGAAATGTTTCCTCTGAAAGATGATTCTACTGAATATCGACTGCTGACAGAGAATCATGTATCCCAAACCTCTGTTGATGGGACTCGGCTTTTGCGGGTGGCTCCTGAAGGGTTAACCCTGCTGGCCGAGCAGGCCTTTCACGATGTGTCGCATTTTTTGCGATCTTCACACTTACAGCAATTGGCAGAGATCTTTAATGATCCGCAAAGCTCTGCCAACGATAAAGCCGTGGCGCTGGAACTGCTCAAAAATGCCGTGATCTCCGCCGAAGGCGTGTTTCCGATGTGCCAGGATACCGGAACGGCGATCGTTATGGGGAAGAAGGGACAGGGTGTCTGGACCGGTTATGCCGACGAAGAAGCGTTGTCAAAAGGCATTTTTAATGCTTACACCAAAGGCAACCTGCGCTATTCTCAGAATGCGCCGTTAACCACATTTGAGGAAATAAATACCGGTTGCAATCTACCGGCCCAGATCGAGCTTTACGCGGTCCAGGGAGACGAATATCATTTCTTGTTTATTGCCAAAGGCGGCGGATCTGCCAACAAAACCTATCTGTTTCAGGAAACGAAGACCGTTTTAACACCGGAAAATCTTTTAGATTTCATGAAAAACAAAATGAAGTCGCTCGGTACCGCCGCCTGTCCGCCTTATCATCTGGCGTTTGTTATCGGCGGAACCTCTGCTGAAATCAACCTGAAAGCCTTAAAGCTGGCGACAACCCGGTATCTGGACAGCTTGCCGACCAAAGGCAGCGAAAGCGGACACGCGTTTCGGGATCTCGAACTGGAAGCCCAGGTGCTTAAAATATCAAAAGCGCTGGGCATCGGCGCCCAGTTCGGCGGCAGATATTTCTGCCTGGATGCCCGGGTGATTCGATTGCCGCGGCACGGCGCATCCTGTTTCATCGGTGTGGGGGTCAGCTGCAGTGCGGATCGCAATATCAAGGCCAAGGTTACCTCGCAGGGAATCTTTTTAGAACAGCTGGAGACAAATCCGGCCCATTATTTACCACAAATCGATGTCTCGGATAGCGAGGCGGTGCGAGTTGATTTAAATCAACCGATGGGCGGCATTCTGGCGCAGTTAAAGCGGTTACCCATAGCCACACCGTTGCTGCTGAACGGGAAAATTGTGGTGGGCAGAGATATCGCCCATGCCAGACTAAAAGAACGTCTGGACCGCGGCGAGGCACTGCCGGATTATTTTAAAAACCATATTATCTATTATGCCGGTCCGGCCAAGACACCGCCCGGGCATGCTTCCGGTTCATTCGGACCGACGACCGCCGGCAGGATGGATCCCTACGTACCCATTTTCCAGGCCCAGGGGGGCTCGATGATCATGCTGGCCAAAGGCAACCGCTCCAGGGCTGTCACCGAATCCTGCAAAAAATTCGGCGGATTCTATCTGGGTTCCATCGGTGGGCCGGCAGCCAGGCTCGGTAAAGAATGCATCACCAGCGTTGAGACTATTGAATACCCTGAACTCGGTATGGAAGCCATCTTTATGATAACGGTAAAGGACTTCCCGGCCTTTATTGTTGTCGATGACAAAGGCAATGATTTCTTTGAAAAACTTTTAAATTAAGGTATGTTGCGCAACCCGTAACTCGAAACACGTAACAACTTAAAGGAGAACACATATGGCAACTAATGATATGAAAACCATGGATGGGAACACCGCCGCTGCCCATGTGGCTTACGCGATGAGCGATGTGGCCACCCTTTATCCCATCACACCGTCTTCAGCTATGGGTGAAATCGCCGATGAATGGGCAGCGGAAGGCCGCAAAAACATTTTCGGCCAATCCATGATTGTTCGCCAGCTGCAATCCGAAGCCGGGGCAGCCGCTTCCGTGCACGGTTCTCTGGCGGCAGGGGCGTTGACTGCCACCTTTACGGCCTCCCAGGGATTGCTTTTGATGATCCCCAACATGTACAAGATGGCCGGGGAACTTCTGCCGGGTGTCCTGCATGTTTCCGCCCGGGCCGTCGCGGCGCATGCCCTATCCATTTTTGGTGATCATCAGGATGTGATGGCCGTGCGTCAGACCGGTTTTGCCTCACTGGCATCGGCATCCATACAGGAAGTTATGGATCTGGGGTTAACCGCCCACCTGGCCGCCATTGAAAGCAGCATCCCGTTTGTTCACTTTTTTGATGGTTTCCGTACCTCCCACGAAATCCAAAAAATTGCCGTCATCGACTATGATGACATGGCCAAATTGACTAATTTTGAGGCCGTGGCCAAATTCCGCGCTCGCGGTGCCAATCCGGAACGACCCGAACTGAGGGGTACGGCCCAGAATCCCGATATTTATTTCCAGGGCCGCGAAGCATCTAATTCCTATTATCTCAAGGTGCCGGGCATTGTCAGCGATTATATGAAAAAAATCAGCGCGTTGACCGGCCGGCAATACAACCTTTTTGATTACGTGGGGGATCCTGAAGCCGACCGCATCATCATCTCCATGGGATCTTCATGCGAAACCATCGAGGAGGTCATCAATTATCTGCAGGGCCAGGGTGAAAAGGTGGGCCTTGTCAAAGTACGTCTGTTCCGGCCTTTTTCAAGGGAACACCTATTCGGCGCCATTCCGGAAACCGCCAAGGCCATAACGGTGCTGGATCGTACCAAAGAACCCGGTGCCCTCGGCGAACCGCTGTACCAGGACGTTTGCACCGCTTTTATAGAGCGCGACCAAAGGCCGACAATTTTAGGCGGCCGCTATGGCTTAGGATCCAAAGAGTTCAATCCGGCTATGGTCCTGGCCGTTTATGAAAACATGAAGGCGGGCAGTCCCAAAAACCAATTTACAGTGGGAATTGTCGACGATGTTACCGGCACCTCGCTGGATGTGGGTGAGAGCCAGGATGTAACCCCGGAAGGCACCGTTCAGTGCAAGTTCTGGGGCCTCGGCGCCGATGGAACGGTGGGCGCCAACAAGAGTGCTATAAAAATCATTGGGGACAACACCGATATGTACGCCCAGGCGTATTTTTCCTACGATTCCAAAAAATCCGGCGGCGTCACCATTTCGCATTTAAGGTTTGGCCACAACCCGATTCAATCCACCTACCTGATCGACACCGCCGATTATATTGCCTGCCACAAAGCCAATTATGTGGACATATACGATGTGCTGGAGGGCATCAAAGACGGCGGGACTTTTGTTCTCAATTCCCCCTGGACGCCCGAGCAGATGGAAGAAAAAATTCCGGCCGGCATGCGCCAAACCATCGCCCGCAAGAAACTCAAATTTTACAATATCAATGCCGAGAAAATTGCCAGTGAAGTTGGACTCGGCGGCCGCATCAATATGATCATGCAGACCGCCTTTTTCAAACTGGCCAACGTGATTCCGGTCGATGACGCCATTGCTTATCTGAAGGATCAAATCCAGTATCTGTTTGCCAAAAAGAGCCAGAAGATCGTGGATATGAACAATGCCGCAGTGGACCAGACCCTGGAGAATCTGGTGGAAATCGAATATTCCGAATCCTGGGCAGAGGCAACCGCTAAATCCGTATCGGAAAAGAGGGAGCCGGATTTTGTTAAAAACGTAATGCGCCCGATGTTAGCCCAGCAGGGCGATAAACTTCCGGTCAGCGCTTTTCAACCGGACGGCATATTTCCGGTGGACACCACCAAGTATGAGAAACGCGGTGTGGCGATCAACGTACCGGAATGGATCATGGAAAACTGCATCCAGTGTAACCAGTGCGCAATGGTCTGCCCGCACGCCAGCATTCGCCCGGTGCTGTTGACCGAAGCGGAATTGGGCAAAGCCCCCGATGGTCTTGAGGCCAAGAAGGCGGTGGGCAAAGACCTCAAAGAATACTATTTCCGGATTCAGGTCGACACCCTTGATTGTATGGGATGCGGCAACTGCGCGGATATTTGTCCCTCAAAGAAAAAGGCGCTGGTCATGAAGCCCCTGGGCACCCAGGCACCGCTGCAGGTGCCGTTTCACGAGTTTAGCGTGGAGCTGCCGGTGCGCGACAATGTGGTCAGCCGAACCACGGTGAAAGGCAGCCAGTTCTGTCAGCCCTTGCTTGAATTCTCGGGGGCCTGCGCCGGCTGTGGCGAAACCCCTTATGCCAAGCTGCTGACCCAGTTGTTCGGCGAGCGCATGGTCATCGGTAATGCCACCGGCTGCAGCTCGATCTGGGGGGGATCGGCACCGTCGAGTCCCTACTGCGTCAACGCTGACGGCTTTGGCCCTACCTGGGGCAACTCTCTGTTTGAAGATTCGGCTGAATTTACCTATGGAATGTTTTTAGGCGCCTTGCAACAACGCCATAAGGCGGCGGATTTGATGCAAGAAGCCCTCAATGCCGACGTTTCCAAGGAGATCAAAGATGCCATCCAGGGCTGGCTGGACAACCTTAAAGATCCTGCGGGTTCCAGAAAATACGGAGATCAGCTCAAATCGCTGTTAAGCCCACAGGACGGCAATACGCTTCTGGCAGAAATCGCCGGTTATTCCAAACTGTTTACCAAAAAATCATACTGGGTGTTTGCCGGCGACGGCGCTGCCTACGATATCGGCTTCGGTGGTATTGATCATGTCATGGCGACCGCAGAAGACATTAATATCCTGGTTATGGATACCGAAGTGTACTCCAACACCGGGGGGCAGTCTTCAAAGGCCACGCCCACCGGATCGGTTGCCAAATTTGCGGCCTCCGGCAAAAAGACGCCCAAAAAGGACATGGGGCAGATGATGATGTCTTATGGTTACGTGTACGTGGCCAGCGTGGCCATGGGCGCCAATAAACAGCAGATGATGAAGGCCATTCTGGAAGCCGAAAGCTATGACGGGCCCTCGATGATTCTGGCGTATTCACCGTGCATCAACCAGGGCATCCTGGCCGGGATGGGCAAAAGTCAGGAAGAAGAAAAATTGGCGGTTCAGTCCGGTTACTGGCCGCTGTATCGGTACAATCCGGCGCTCAAGGGGCAGGGGGAAAATCCGTTTGTCCTGGATTCCAAAAAACCGGACGGCAGCCTGCGCAAGTTTCTGGAAGGCGAGATTCGATATGCATCCCTGACGCGGACCTTTCCGGAAGAGGCCGAGAAACTGCACTCGGCGCTGGAAGAACAATTCAATGCGCGTTACGAGGATCTGGCGCTAATGGCCGATCCGACCCTGGTGTGCAAAGAACCGGAACCTGAAGAACCGGCAACCGCCAAGTAATTTTCTCGGCGTAATAGCGTTCGATCAATGAAAGGCCGTTTGATTGCTCAAGCGGCCTTTATTCTTGTAGATAGCAGTGTTGCAGCGGAGGGATTATGAAACTCCTCATAAGCTCCTCAAAAGAGTTTGACAGTTAGTGCAAAAATTCATAATTCAATGATTACAAGTGGTTTTTAAGGACACTATCCATGCGAAGCGTTCTAATTGGGTGCCTTCTAATTTTAACAGCGATTCCATCTTTAGCGGACGGGGATGAGCCCATCGAAGCCCTGCGGAAAGGCGTTGAAGCGGGTCTTCGAATCTTGCAGGATCAGAAATTCAAAGATGCCGATCTAAAAGATGTCCAGCAGCAAAAACTCAGAATAATTTTGCAGCAGCTATTTGATTTCAGGGAATTTTCGAGACGGGTGCTGGCCTCAAACTGGAAAATTTTTAGCCCTTCGCAAAGAGAAGAGTTTATCAAGGTGTTTGCAGAATTTTTAGG